>DYOW01000020.1 GCA_020720325.1 Desulfobulbus propionicus | reverse complement strand
AAAATCAAGTAGTTAGCTGGATGAACAACAGACTTTCTTGGCGGAACATCCGTTGAGAAGATGTTCCTGATCATACAACAATTTGTAGATTTTGAAATATTTTGGTTGAAAAAGGTATTGATAAACTTCTTTTTGAAGAAATTAATCGACAGGAAATTATGATATATTTTGAAAAAATTCAGATTTAATCTGACACAAAATTCTGAAGACTCCCAAGACTCCCAACCAAGATTTTTAACTTCTCTAATATTTTTTTAGATATCCGCACCAATCAATACGTTGTGTGTGCCCTGAGTAGGCAACACCGAGGTGTTCCCTGAGAAGTATCGCTGTCACATCCAGTCCGCCGCAAAAAACATCGGCTAACAATCTATTGTACTTGTCTCTGAATACATATTTTAGTAAAACCGGTTTGTTATAACAAAGCTGGTTAAGTCTGATTCTCGCTTTTTCAGCAAGTCTTATTTCTTCGATACAATTTCCTCTTATTTCCGGGGTGTCAATTCCTTTTAACCTTACAGGTTCGGATGTTCCGTAAAGAGGATCATTAGGGGTTAAGATTTTTACGGTCATTGTGTCTCCGTCATAGTTTGAGATGAATTCCCCTGCCATATCCCTGGAAAAAGCCTTTGTTAAAGGCAAAATAAGGCTTAAAGTTAATATAATAAAAAAAATTTTTAATGTATTTGTTTGTTTTAACATCGGACATCCTTTTTTTTAGTGTATCATTTATTTCAGACTTTATTATAATAAAAATATTACTAAAGATATACAAAAAAATGTTCATAATCGGATATTATTTCATAAACTGTGGAGTATTTATGAGAGTCTCTTGTATATGATTATGTATATGATGATACAAAAAGCAATTTGACCCAATGATTATAGGAGGTAACAAAATGATAAGATTTGTATCTTTGACAACTGCATTTTTTTTGTTTTTGGGATGTTTGCAAGCTGGCTTTGCGGCTGACGAAAGCTGGGTTCAGCATATTAAAAGTGTGGAGCAGGCAAAGAATGAGCTGCGTGAAGCATTTGAAGATTTAAATGCTTGTGGCACAGGAGGATGTTATGACTTTTGCGCCACCAATATTTGCGAACTGGTCGCAACTCTTGATGTTAGGGTAGGTTATAAAATAACAGGAAATATGACCGGAGTCCCAGATGAAATTCCTATAACCAATAATGACTTAAAAATGATGCAAAGGATTTTATCTTTTTGTAAACCAACAAATTATAAATATTGGGATCATGGATCAATGTTGCATGTTGCCTATAAGTCATCAAAAAAAAGGGATGAGGCTATTCAAAAGTGGCTCGGAGTTAAAAAGAAAACGCATAATGAATGATTGTTAGAAGGTAATAAAAAAATCATTCAGAGATTGGTGAAACAAAAGAAGCTGATATTAACTCTATTTTCTAAACACAAACTCATTGCATCCTATTCCCTGTCTTGTGACAAGTTCTTGTAAAATAAAACCTTTAGACCTGTAAAACCTAAAAATATCTTCTGGTTTGGCAACTTCAAAGGGATAACCGCCAATCCAGTCAATTATGTCATATAACCTTGACATGCCCCTGTTTTTTTTATAGTCAATCCAGCTTTGCCATGGTAATTTTCCTCTTATGATTTGTCCTGCCATTGATATTGCCTCAAATGGAGACCAGACGATAAAAATATAGAAAGGTCTTAAAAAATCAGGGATTTTATTGTAAGTTTTCTTGATAATCCTCCAAAATTTGCTCATTAGTCCCTGATCATTATAAATGGAAATAAAAAGGATGCCATTGACCTTAACAAGACATGACACATTTTCCAAAGCCTTCCACATATCTCCGGTATGATGCAAAACTCCCCATGAATATACAATGTCAAATTTTCCAAGTTTATTCAAATAGTCAGGATCAAGCACAGAACCTTGTTCAATGATCCAGTTGTCATTATCTGAGAAAAAACGCCTTTTCAGTTCTTTTGCACAGTTAACGCTCTGGATATCATAATCAAAGGAATGGATTTTTGAAGCATTTAATCTGGCGGCTGCAAGGGAAAATAGCCCGCTTCCGGAGCCAATATCAATAAAGGATAAACCCGCGAGGTCTTGCAAGCCAATCATCTTTTTTAAGGATTCTTCTGCCTCTTTTATCCTGTCTTCGGATAAAACACTTAGGAAATCCGACCAGTTTTTACCAAAGGTAAACACTTTGTCATCTGACATGTAAAACCTCCTGAAATTTTTTTTGAAAAAAACTAAAGCCAATGCCGTTCATGTTTTTAATTTTGAAATACAGATTATGTATGGAGAAAATGTCTTATTGGGTATAAAAATTTTCGGGAATTTTTTTTCTGCAAACCAGAAAAACATGTCTGTTGCTCCCCGTATTTTTTTTAAGGCTTCCCATAGCAAAGGGGAATTTTTTTTTATTTTTTCAATATTTAACATGCCTAAGTTTAAAAAAATAATATACTGGGATTTTATAATTTCCAAATCAGCTTTTTCGTGTTCCCTGATTAATTCCATAATATCCGCTGGCGTATGCGCATTATAAATTTCAATATCAATTTTTTTTTGGATTAAACCATAAATACCTTTAAGATTAGGTATAATTGTTATCATTATTCCATTATTTTTTAAAAATTTTGAACAATAAGAGAGAGGACAATTTATTGGATCAAAGTGTTCCACAAGCCCGAATGAAAAGACAATATCAAAAGAATGCAAAAGGCTTTGAGAAGGATTAAAAAGGTCTTCCCTGGAAATATTACCCGCAACACCTTTTTTTTCAAGGATTTTTTCTGCAAGTTCACATCCTTTTTCAGAATAGTCAATGCCGCAGACTTCCATGTCATAGTTTTTAGCAAAATAGGCAAGCCATGCTGAGGAAGCGCATCCAACCTCAAGTAATTTTAGTTTGTTAAGGGGGCTGTCCCTAAAATGACTTTTCAGGAAGTCTTTAAAAAACAGGTGAAGCTGTCTGTTTACAAAATTGCTGATTTTATTGTCATGGGGATCAATTCCCTTTATAGCATCAGAGTTTTGCCAGATATTTTCCCAATAAGAAGGAGATGTTTTTTTTTTAGTATTCATAAATAAAAATTAATTTATCGCAATGTGTAAAATTAGCATTTTTTGAAGACAGGCAACACAGCCATCAGGAAAATTGTTAGTTTTACTTTTTTTCCGCAACACATATCATAATCCCGTATCTTTTTAATAATATAGAAACTTTATCAAAAAAAGGGCAGAAAATTTTATCCATGATAAAAAGAGGATTTTTTGAAGAAAAAATTAATTTTCTTATAAATGTATCCTTTAAGTTATTTTTTTGTAAAAATTTAGTGTAAGATAAAGGAATATCAGAATAGAGCAGTTTTTCCCCTGATAAATATTTTATAAGAAATAAGAGCCAGTTATTTGAACGCATCATGTATATTTTATCAGAAAAATTTATTTTCACGAGCTTCATGCCTGAACTCTCAAGATATCGCTTAATGGTTTTTGGGGTAAAAAAATAAAGATGCCTTGGTATATCCTCGGCAAAAAGATATTTTGAGGCAAGGCTTTCAAAATTTGTGACAAGAAAGACAAACCTGCCGTTATTTGCCAAAATTTTTCCGATTTTATTAAAATATTCCAAGGGATTGTGGGTATGTTCCAAAACTGCCCATGCAGTGACAGCGTCATAATATTCGTTTTTAAGCTCCAAATCCGTAAGTTTCTTTTTGTATATTTTGAAATCATCTATAGGTTCAGAAGTGACTGACGGCTCCACACCCTCCACAATCCACCCACGGTTTTTCATAAACCTTGGAAAATCACCGTTGGCGCAACCTATGTCAAGTAATTTGGGGTTTTGTCTTGATTTTTCAATATCAAGAAAATATTCTGATTCTTCGGTGTAACGTTTTGTATGGTCAATCTCTCGGAAGTAATTGAAAAAATCAGAAGGATAATATTTGCTTATTTCCTGTTCCGATGGTCTTGGATTTATAAAACCAAGGTGGCATTCTTCGCATTCAACAATATTAAACCATTCGTCAGAAAAGAACTTTTCATCGGGTTTTTCATAGATTTTTTTTAATTTTGTGCTGCCGCAGCAGTTACATAGTATATATTCCATAGATATCAAAGATTTTTTCTCGTTAACAATATTTTTTTTATGCTTAAGAATACCAGAATAAATGAAATAGTATGTACAATCACCGTTGAAGCAGCTATTCCGGCGGCATCAAAGTATTTCATTAAGATATAGTTTAAAATAATATTAGAGCACATATTTATTACGGCAATGCCTGTTATGTAATGATTAAACCCAAGCGCTGAAATAGTCCTGACAATCAATATTATTGCAAGCACAAAGGGTATTTTAAGCCCGTAAATCCATTGTATTTTTGACACAATAATAGTGTCTTCCTGGGTAAATGCGCCCCTTTCCCAGAATATTTTAACAATATTTTCAGAGAAAAAAATAAAAAAAACAGAAATCAAAGCCCCTGCAAGAATGCTTAGTTTTACATAAAACCATAGGGTTTTTCTTAAGCTATCTATTTCATTTGCCGCAATAAGCCTTGAAAACACAGGAAGAATAACTGTGCCAAGCCCTGTCATAAGAAGCGTTGTAATAGCGGATACAATCCTGTCTCCGTACGTTAACGCTGCAAGGCTTTTGGCTGGAAGGGTTGCTGCCATTACCTGATCCACGGTAATTGTTCCACAGACAAAAAAAGAGCCTGCGAGAAGAGGTAGATAATGTTTCCATATACGAAAAAGGCCCGGGTGAAATGAAGGAGGTTCCAGGCTAAAGATATTTTTTTTATATGCCCTGTTTATAAGAAGAATTAGCTGGACAATGCTTCCCAAAATAAGCCCGTAAATCACAGCGTAAATATTGAGGAATTTACCTGCAAAAAAGAGAAGCAAAATAGTTAATATTGAAGAAATTAAGGGTGTTATTGAGCTAAGGATAAAACGGTTTGAAGCATTTAGAAGGGCTGAGAACAGATTAATCAGAACCTGTAACACTATTAATATAAGGAGAAAATTGTAAATTTCAATGGTTTTAATAATTTTTTCCGGCGTGTAAGAACCGGCTATAAATTTAATAAAGTAATTTCCCCCAAAATGGAGCGGCACAGTTAAGATTATGAGCATTAAAAGAACTGAAATTAAAAAGGTGTTAAAAAGCTTTGAGGCAGACACATCGTCTGTTTTTGCTTTTACATCAAGATAAACAGGAATAAAAGCTGAAGCTATTGAACCTGCCATGAGATTTATTATAAATGAAGGAATGGTGTAGGCAAGGATAAAGCTTTCAAAGATATCGGTTGTTCCGAATATTGAAGCTGAGTAAATATCCTTAACGCCGTGAAAGACATAGACAATTCCTGTTAGGAGAGAAACAATAAAGGCAGAGCCGAAAATAAATCTTTTAACGGACTTTGATTTCCACTTATTCCATTTTTCTATGTAGGAAGAAAAAAAAATTGCCAGGACATTTTACTGTGCTTTATAGCCAACTCTTATATCCATATTATCCAGATTTTGGGATGTCACAAAATAAAAGTTTGCCATTGCCTTGTAATAATCAAAATTTGCGACAGTTAGTTTTATCTTCGCATTAACAAGGTCTTCCTGATATCTTAAAATATGAAAGGTATCAGATAACCCTGCGCTAAACCTTTCCATTTCCTGGTCAAGCGTAATCTGCGCAAGCCTGACAAATTCCATGGATGTCTCGATTCTTTCCTTTGTCTTATTGATAGTGACCAGGGCGTTTTTTACATCGAGGGTTATTTTTTCCCTGAGTCTTATTAGTTTTAGCTGGTTTTTTTCTTTTGTCCATTGCGTTTTTTTAAGATTTGCCCTGGCGCCCTTATTATCAAGGGGATGGGAAAATTTTATGCCTGCAAACAATTCCTTTCCATCTCCTGTGGCAGCGCCGCTAACTGAATCAAAATATCCGCCTTTATTTGGATTTGAAAAATCAGGGAAAAATTCTGTTTTTCTTTCCTCGCCTGAAAGCCCGCTGAAACTTGCGCTTGCAAGAAGGTCAACGCTGGGTCTGGTTTGATTTTTATAGTAATTTTCATCGATTTCAGTAATTTCTATGGCAGTTTTTTGAATATCTATTTCAGGCCTTTTGCTTAGGGCAATGTCAATTCCTTCATTTTCATTAAAAATTCTGGTTTTTGAGTAATAATCAGGTTCTTCAATAATATTGATTGAAGAGGTGATTCCAGTTATATCCTTTATTTTATTTTGAAGAATATCAATTGCTTCCTTTGCCTTTATTATGTCTTCTTCTTTTCCTGCAAGGGCTGTTTCAGATTGCTGTGCCTCGGTTATTGGAATTATGCCGGCATTAAATTTATCCTGATTTGCTTTCAGGAGTTTAATTGTGAGCTCTTTTGAAAAATAACTTAATTTAAGTATTTCAAGGGATTGATAGAGTTCCCAGTAGAGCGCCTCTGTTTCATATGAAATGGATTCTATTTGTTTCTCATAGTTTTTTATTGCCTGTAAAACAACTTTTTTGCTGATTTCAATGTCTTTGTTGTTAATAAGGGCGCCATAATTTTTAAAAAGAGGCTGTGTTATATCAAAGCGTAAAAGTGTATTGTAATGGGGTCTTAAAGAGTCAACAGAGGAATTGTTCATTGACTTGTCTGTTTCGAGTTTAACGGTGGATTTTAGTCCGGATGAAAACATTTTGGAAAGAGAGACATCAGCCCCGATTTCCCTGTAGATATCTGAATCGTCGCTGGAAAATGCAGTGGAGGAAGGAATATTTCTGTCAATTGTTCTAAGATTTATCTCAATCTGGGGTTCGTATTTGGATTTTGCAACAGTGGTTAATTCTTCTGATTCTTTAATGGTAATTTCTTCAGCTTGAATATCAAGATTTTTTTCAATGGAGGATTTTACGAGGTCTTTAAGGGTTAGGGGTTCAGCACAAAGATTATTCAAAAAAATGATAAAAAAAAAGAACCCCAAATATAAAAGTTTTTTCATTATAAGTCAGTTTGTTATAAAATATTATAAATAAAGCATGTCTCTTGTTTTTTCAAATTCAATCACTGAATCCTGAAGCACATCAAAGAGAAAGTCGTATGTCAGACCAAGTTTTTTGGGTAAATCAGGGTGTATTTTATACATAAAGGTATCAAGTCCGTAGGAAAGCCCCATAAGGGTTGTCATGGTGTTGCAGGATGACAGCCAGAGGGATAGTTCGTCCTGTATGTAAAGGTCAGGGTCATGATGGTTTCTCACAGCGCGCACTATCTCAAAGGGAAATTCCCATTGTCTTAAAATCTCTGAGCCAACAACAGCGTGATCCCCGCCAACAACCTTCCATTCAGCCTCATTGAAAGAAACATTTTCCTGATGAACAAGTTGAAGTATTTCACTGTTTTTAAGGCCTATTTGCACATTCATTGCAACTTTTCCAATGTCATGCATCAGACAAGCGGTAAAAAGCGTGGTGGAATCCTGTATTCCCATTTTACGGCTAACAACCTCGCTTACCACTGTAATTGCAAGGGAATGTGTCCAGAGCTCAAAACCTGACATTCCATATCCCTGAAGAGGTTTGTCAAGATATGGTTTGGCGGCGCTGACAAGAAGGACTTCTTTTATCTGATCTATGCCAAGAAGGGCAAGGGCCATGTCAAGACGTGTCACCTGCCTTGAAAGTCCGAAACGGGCTGAATTGGCAAGTCTTAAAAAATTGGCGTTTAACCCCTGGTCATATCTTATGAGGTCCGCAAGTTCTTTCAGATTTGCATCAGGGTCGTCAAGAAGCTTTAATGCCTTAAATACAACCTTTGGAAAAACAGGAAGCTGGTTTATATGTTCAAATATATGCTCAAGTGATGTATCTATAACTACTGTATCGCCTTTCATAATTTGATCTCCTGACCGTCGGTGAGTCTTATTTTTACTTCTCCTGATTCAATATTAAGAAGCGCAGATCTGTTTATCTGCCATTTAATATGCTCACCCTTTATCTCAAATTTATTTTTTGTAAGGATATGTGTCGCAGTTCTGTAAAGTTGGTCTCCGATATCAAACTGTGGGGGAGAGCTTAGAAAAGAGCCTGCGCCCACAAGATAAATTTCAAAATTTTCTTTTTTGGAATTTGGCATAAATCCCTTAAAAAGGGCAGGAAGACCAGTGTTAAGTCCATGTCTTACGTTTTTATCATTACCCATAACAAGCATGAGGCTTTTGGGAATCATACAGACTAAAATTCCTCCGATTTTTTCAACCCTGTCATAGATAATAACAGCAAGAGATGCGCCAAGGAATTCTGTAACGATCTCTATCGTTGTATCATTACTAATTATAAATTTTCCTTTCTGAACAGTAACTTTTTCCATCTTAGTTATAATCCTGTAATTTTTTTTAATTATATCATTAATACTGAATAAAGTCTATCAAAATCAAGATTTTTATCCATCATTTCTTCAAAGGCCATGATTTTTTTCTTCTGGTGGAATCTGGTCTTTCCGAAAAATGATTCGATTATCTCAACAGTTGTTAATGTATCGTATTGGGTGAGTATAATAGGCACGCCCATATCCTCTGCCTTTGCGACAATCATTGGATTTGGTCTTAGATTTCCTGTTAAGATAAGGCATTTTGTAGAGGTTTCAAGGGCTGCAAGCTGGACATCCGGTCTGTCTCCACCCGTTATTACCGCCTTGTTGGAATGCCTTCTGAAATATCTCAGAGCGCTGTCCACGCTCATTGCCCCGATCATAAGATGCTCCACAAGTTCATTGATATTTTCTCTGGCGCAGAGAATTTCGCCTCCCAGACCTTCCAGTATTTCCTGAACGCTTACTGACATCAAAACAACTTCTTTTGGAAATACTCCAAGCACGCGGATCCCCTTTGATTCTATATATGGTCTGAAACTTTCATTAACTGTATTAAGCTTTATTTTTGGAATCCTGTTAAGAATAACTCCAACAAGCCTGTCTTCGAATTTTCCCTTTAGTGTGAGGACATCATCCATAAACTGCAGATTGTTTTCAAATGGTACTATTGCGAATACCTTTGCATCAAATTCTTTAACTATCTTTAAAGGTGAGAGATCCAAAAGCCAGCCTTCCCTTTGATTTGATGCGCCTTCAATAATCATCACATCTTTATTGGAAGATATGTCCTTAAAGGCATTAAGAATTACTTCCTTATAATTGTGTTCGCCGGTCTTTACTATATCTTCAACCACCCTGTCGGAAAGCATGACAGGACAGAGTTTTTCAACAGGTTCGGGCATTTCAAATATATCTCTTATAAAAACAGTGTCTTCATCTATCAATTTGCCGTTAAAATATTTTGCATGAGCGCTGAAAGGTTTTATATATCCGGTTTTTAAGCCTTTTGCCAGAAGCTTTTTGATAAGACCAACACAAATAGCGCTTTTTCCTGAAAAATTCTGAGTTGATGTAATATATATGGGAATCATTTTTCCTCCTTAATTTATGGTTTTAATGCAAGTCTCATATCAAGTCCCACAACACCTTTGCCTTCTTCATAAACAAAGAGGGGATTAATATCAAGCTCAACAATATTTGGAAATCTTGTGACAAGTTGTGATATCCTGATAAGGGTGTCAATAATGCCGTTAATATCTCCGGGCGCCTGTCCCCTTACTCCTCTTATGAGATTAATTGTTTTTATCTCAAAGAGCATCTCCCTTGCTGTTTTTCTTGAAAAAGGCGCTATTCTGAATGCGACATCCTTTAATACTTCAACATATATGCCGCCAAGTCCTGCCATAACAAGGGGACCAAACTGAGTATCTCTGTTGACTCCGATAATCATTTCCCTTGCCTTTGGAAGTTGTTTCTGCACATTGCAACCCCATATTTCGGCATTTGGCATATATCTCATTGACCTCATGGTTATAAGGTCAAAACTGTCTCTGACATCTTCGGGAGTTCTTACATCAAGTTTTACTCCACCAACATCGGTTTTATGAAGTATGTCAGGGGAGGCTATCTTCATAACCACAGGATAGCCAATCTCATCGGCAAACTTAATCGCTTCATCTGCAGACGAACAGAGTTTGGAAGGGGGGACTTTCATGCCTATTGCCTCCATTATCTGTTTTGCGTCTGTTTCGCCAAGAGTAAGTCTTCCTTTGGAGAGGGCTTTTTGAAAGATATTATTTATTTTTTCATTATCAAATTCAAATTCTGTAATTTCTTCGTCCTGAACATCCTGCCAGAGCCTGTAATTCACCATTTCCTTAAGGGCATAAACAGCGCGTTCGGGAATGGGATAATTGGGGATTTTGTTTCGGGAAAGTATGGCGACCCCTTTGCCTGTTGTGGCATCACCCATAAAACTTGTAAGAATGGGTTTATTATACTGTTTTGAAAGTTCAATAATGACATTTGCTGTTTCTTCGATTTCAGTCATTATCTGCGGAGTTAGTATGACTATTACACCGCCCACATTGGGGTCTTCAAGGACAAGTTTTATTGCGACTTTATATCTGTCTGAGAGCGCGTCTCCAAGGACATCAACAGGGTTAAGCACACTTGCAGCAGAAGGAAGCGATTTTGCTAATTCTTCCATTGTCTCGGATGTGAGGGATGCAAGCTTTAATCCTTTTCTTTCAGCCATATCTGTCGCAAGTATGCCAGGTCCGCCTGCATTTGTCACTATTGCGATTCTCTCTGTGGTAGGCAAAGGTTGGGTGGAAAAAGCCCAGGATATGTCAAAAAGGTCTGATACTGTTCCTGCCCTTATGACACCAGCCTGTTTAAAGGCAGCCTCATATGCCTTTTCGCTTCCTGCAAGGGTGCCGGTATGGGAGCTTACAGCCCTTGAACCAGCGTCAGTTGTGCCTGATTTTATGGCAACTATTGGTTTTCTTTTGCTTATGTCTCTTGCTTTTTTAATAAAAAGACCGCCGTTTGAGATACCCTCAAGATATGCAAGCGCTACGCTGCTGTTTGGGTCATTGTCAAAGGCAGAGAGAAAATCCACTTCATTAATATGCGCCTTGTTCCCAAGACTAACAAATGTTGAAAATCCTATTCCAAGATTAAAGGACATATCAAGAACTGCAGTGCATAATGCCCCTGACTGTGACATAAAGGCAATATTGCCTTTTAATGGCATTCCAGCCGCAAATGACGCATTTACGGGGGTATGTGTGTTTATTAAACCAAGACAGTTGGGCCCAACAATATCCATATTATATTCTTCAGCAAGCCTTGCGATTTCCATCTCAGCCATTAACCCTTTGTGCCCTGTTTCCCTGAAACCTGCGGATATTACAACTATTGCTTTAACGCCGTTTTCACCGCATTCTTTTATGGTTTCAATCACAAACCTTGAAGGAATTGTGATTACTGCAAGATGCGCCCTGTCTTTTATGGATTTTACATCAGGAAAGGATTTATACCCCAGAATTTCCTCGCCAGATGGATTAACGGGGAAGATATCCCCTTTAAAACCGCTGTCAATAACATTTTTAAGTATTGCATAGCCGAGTTTCTGGGGATTTCTTGATGCCCCTATGACACAAACCGATTCAGGATATAGAAGGTATTTCATACGTCCACCTTTCTTTCAATAAGATTAAGTCCTTCTGATTCCAGCGCTGCCTTTATGGATTTTATATTATAGGATTGCGCCCTTATATAAATCCTGCTGCCTGTGCGCATAATCCGTGTAAAAGATATATTATTGCTTTCCAAAACCCTTACAATAAGGCTCATTATATTCTTTTTGTCAAGGTCGTCTTCAACGGCAATTAACTGGCTTCCTTTCTCACCCAATCCAAAGATATTACTGTATGCTTTAATCATATCCCTTATTGAAAAAATTCCAACAAGTTTATTTTCCTTATCGGTAATTGGAATTGCCCCGACAATATGTTTTCTGAAGAATAGAAGAGCGTCATCAAGGGTGGCATCAGGGGAAAGGGTTGATAATACCCTGCTCATTATTGAGCCTACCGGGGTTATTGTTGTCTGTTCAAGGGTTCTTTTTCTTTCTTCATCCGGGGCAAGGGAGGAAGGATAGGCAGACCTTATATCCCTGTCTGTTATGATACCGAGAAGGCGCCCGTTATCATCAACAACAGGAAGATGTCTGAAGTGTTTTGAATCCAAAATTTCTCTTGCCTGAGATATGGTCAGGTCAGGATTTATTTTTAAAGGGTCTTTTGTCATATATTCAGATATATACATATTGCTATTCTCCTGTTTTAATAGATATACCCGCCAGATATGTCTCAATGCTGTTACAAAGCGCGTTGATATTATAGCCGCCCTCCAATATGCTTATAATTCTACCATCACAGAATTTTTTTGCCATCACAAAAAGCCTCATTCCGATTTCTCCATAAAGCCTTGTTGAAAAGGCAAGTCCTGACATATCATCATCAATATGGGCGTCAAATCCTGCCGCGACAATGATCGCATCAGGCTTAAACCTTTCCAAAGCATCATAAATAGTTGTATCCATTATTTCAAGAACCTGCTTATCGCCTGAACCAGGCTTTAAGGGAATATTTAATGTCGCGCCAATGCCTTTTCCGCTTCCGTTGTCGTCAGCATAACCTGTGCCGGGAAAACTAAATGTGGGATGTTCATGGATGCTTGCATAAAATACAGATGGATCTTCCTCAAAGCTTGCCTGAATGCCGTTTCCGTGATGGGCGTCAAAATCAAGCACAAAAATCCGTTCTCTATTATATTTTTCCTGCCAGTATTTTGCCGCAACCGCAACATTATTAATAAAACAAAATCCAAGGGCAAGGGATGTTTCAGAATGATGTCCCGGTGGTCTTGAAAGGCAGAAAAATACTCCATCTGTCTGTTTTTCAACATAATCTATTGAAGTCAAGCCTGAACCGCAGGAATAAAAGGCTGCCTCAAAGGAATTATATGAAATCCTGTTGTCAGGATGGGCAAGATATTCCTTTCCCGCAAGGCATGCCTCCTCAAAACGCAGGAGATAATTGTTATTATGTATCTTTAATATCCATTCCCTTTCAGGGCAATTGGCTTCAATAAAATTTAAGTTTGTGGAAAGCATCCCTTTTTTGAGATGTTCAACTACAGAGGTTATTCGCCCGGGCTTTTCAGGATGATATTTATCTCCGCTCGTATCATGCAGTCTGTAGATATCGTGTGTCACTATATTTATTTTATAGAAGTCAGACATTATTTTTTTGAAATACCTTTTCTGGGCTTTTTGCCGTTTGTCTTAATATTTTGGTTTAATATATCTGTATTATCCAAAAACAGCCTGTATTTAATGATGCCTTCATCTTCATCCTGTTTTATCTCAATAAAATTAAATTTAACCGCAAGTCCTCTCATCGGGGAATTTTCTTTTAACACATCCATATCAACATGTTTTAGTCCTTTTTTCATGGCAATTTTAAGGCATTTCTTAGTAAGAATGCCCGCGATGCCTTTTCCCTGCCACGGATCCCCAATAACCACCGCATATTCCGCATATTCATTATCCGGAAAGATTATAAGCCTTCCAACCCCCATGACAACTTCTTTATTGTCTTCATGATAAGCGCCAAGAAGGGCAATTTCTCTGTCATAATCAAGATGGCAGTATTTAACCATTTGTTCGTGGGAAATTTCAGTAAGCGGACGGAAAAATCTCATTCTTATTGTCTCAGGGGAAAATGTATTGAAAAGTTCATAAAGAAGAGGCTCGTCTTCGGGTTTTATGGGTCTTACAATAAAGGTCTTGCCGTCTTTATCAATGGCGCTGTCAATATAATTTATAGGATAGGGGCAGATGACAAGATTTGCAGGACAAAATGCCCCAAGAGGTTTTTTATAACCATGTTTTACATCATCTTCAAGGATTATCCTTGCGTCAAGACACAGGTAGTCTTTTTCCCCAAGATAGAAAGGATTGATATCCACCTCTTTTATAATTGGAAAATCACATATAAGCTGGGAAAATCTAAGTATCACCTCTTCAAGTTTATCAAGATTAGGAGTGAAACGGGCGCTGTATTTAAGAAAATTATATACTTTTGTCTCTTCAAAGAGTCTTTTTACAAGGGTTTGATTTAAGGGTGGAAGCGCCACTGCATAATCCTTTATTGCCTCAACAAGCACACCGCCAGCGCCAAACAGAATAACCGAACCAAAGGTTGTATCCTTTTTAGCGCCTATAGTCAGCTCATAACCTGTCCATAGAATCATTTTTTGAACTGTCACCCCTGAAAATTGCGCGTCAGGGGCAAATTTAGCCAGATTTTCGCTTATTGCATTAAAGGTTTGGATAACCTCTTCTTCTTTTACATGTAAAAAAATCCCTTTCACGCTTAATTTATGTGTAACCTGCGGGGATTCAATCTTCATTGCCACAGGAAATCCTATTTCTTTTGCAATTGCAAGGGCTTGTTCCGGGGTTTTTGCCAGTCTTAATTCAGGTGAAAAAATACCGTAACAGCTTAAAATTTCTTTTGACTCCCTTTCGCTAAGGATTATTCTTCCTTCAAGCCCGGCGTTATTTATGATTTTTTCCACATCGTCATAGTCAGGGATAAGGTCTGCAAGGATATTTGCGGGGGTTTCATAGAGATGGGAGATATTTTTCTTATAATTATGCATGAAGACAAAGCTTTTGACAGCCTCTTCAGGGGCTTCATAATTAGGCGTTTTTCCTTCATCAAGTATTTTTCTTGCTGTTTCCATATCGCCAGCGCCCATCCAGCATGCAAGAAGGGTTTTTTGCGGATATTTTTTTGAGAGATTCACCACTTCCTGGGCTGTTAATATGGATTGGGTGGCAAACTGGGGTGTAAGGATTACAAGCGTTCCATTGGTTTCCTTTGCATTAAGACATATCTCAGTGACATTTGCAATTCGCTGGGGGGATGCGTCTGAGAGCACATCTATGGGATTTGCAGAAGACCAGAAGGGAGGAAGGACTTTATTTAACTTGGCAAGGGTGTCATCTGTCAATTTTGCAAGGGCGCCTCCTGAACTTATGAGTTTATCAGTGGCAAGAACAGCGGGACCTCCGGCATTTGTTACTATTAAAAGTTTGTTTCCTGCAGGTGGTTTTTGCCATGAAAGCGCCTCAGAAACATTAAAAAGTTCAAAGACCTGGTCAACTCTTACAATTCCAGCCCTTTTAAACACAGCGTCATAAACCCTGTCCTCTCCTGCCATTGTGCCTGAATGGGTAAGGGAAACCTGGGAGGATTCGGTAAATTTTCCACCTTTTACCGCTATAATGGGTTTTACCATTGCAAAAGACCTGGCAGCCCCTATAAATTGCCTTCCTTTTTTTATTGATTCAAGGTGAAGGACTATTCCCTTTGTATCCGGGTCAGTCGCAAGAAAATCAATAAGCTCGGAACAATCAATGTCTATCTGCGCTCCAAGGGAGATAAACAGGCTGAAACCTATATTTTTTTTAAGGGCATAGTCGAGAATTGCTGAGCCAAGGGTGGCGCTCTGGGTGATGAAAGCAAGGTTTCCGGGCTGTAATCCCTGTTTTATGGTGCTTACATTAAGATTGTGTTTTGGGCGGATAAAACCAAATGAATTGGGACCCAGACATCTTATGTTATTTTCATTGCATATCTTTTTTATTTCAGCAAGCAGTTTGTCGGGTTCTTTTATTCTGTGTCTGAAATCATATCCAAAAAGAAGGATAGATTTTATCTTTTTTTTCTTGCAGGCATCCAGATGTTGCAAATATTTTTCAGGTTCTCCTGCAAGGACTGCAAGCTGGATGTCATCCGGCAGGTCTTCGGGATTTTTAAAGGCAGGAATCCCCAGAACAGCGGGTTTTTCTGAAAATACAGGATATATTGCCCCTTCATAGTTGTCCTGGATTAAATTATTAAGAAGCACTCTTCCTGCGGTTCCCACTTTGAAATCAGAGCCAAGAATGGCGATATTTTTTGGAGAAAAAAGATTAGATAATGATTTTATTGACATATATGTAAATTTTACCTGTTTATAAATTTAATTCTATCAACTTCAAATATTTACATTACATTTTCAGAAATTTTTTCCTGTAATAATAAATTTATCAGTGTTGTTGTTTTTACTCCCCTTTTTTTTGCTAATTTTTTTATTTTTTTAGTAAGATTGGCATCAATAGGAAAATATTTTTGTTGTGATTTAATGTTAACATCAAAGTTTGTAACCTCTGTTTTTTCCCAGTAATGAGAGAGGTCATGAGTATCCCAGAACTCACCGATTTCTTTATAAGACTTGCTTTTAGAGATTGTAGTTTTATTTTTTTTCATATTTATGCCTTTCTGATTTTGTCATATCTCTTGCAAAAATTATTATTGCATTACAATTTAATTTATAAATAAAAAAAATAATTAAATATCGTCCTGAATTTGTTTTACCTAACGCACAGTAAACATTTTCATTTTTTCTGAAACCTTTTTCAACAAACCTGAATTTTGGTTTATTTTCTAATATTTCTATAACCTCAATTTGTGATACAGAATGTTTAATTTTTATTTTTTCAACAATGTCAATCAACCAGATAATATTTTTTATCTGCAAAATAACACCTTAAATTTAAATATTTTTAAAATTCCATTGCCTTTTCATATAAAGCCAGGTATTTTATTGCAACCTTTTCCCATGTATAATTTTCATAGATATTTTTTACAGCGTCAACCCTCATCCTGTGAATTGTATCAGGAGAATTTTTATAGGTTTCAATTGCCCTTGCAATAACCTCCCTTAATTCCTGCGCATTTTGATTTTTATATGAAAACCCGTTAAATCCGTCAATAACCTTTACAAGACCGCCTGTTTCCCTTACTATTGGGAGATTGCCCACAAGCTGCGCCTTAAAGTCAGTTAGTCCGCATGGTTCATATAAAGAAGGAATAATAAAAAAATCCCCTGTCGCATAGATAAGGTTTGAAAGCTCAGGGTTATAGTCGGCAATAAATGCTGCCCTACCGTTAAGCGATGGGTTTTGAACAAGGTTTTTAATATGTTCTTCAATATCCTTTGTCCCTTCCCCAAGGATGATAATCTGAAAATCTGTTCTAAAAAGACTTGTCAATGCGTCCACAAGAACCTCAATGCCTTTTTGCTTTGTAAGACGGCTTATAACAGTAAGGATAGGGGATTGTGATTCATAAAGATTTCCGAATATTTTTAATGCGCTGTTTTCCCTTAAAATATTATAGATTTTATTTCTTGCATGATATTTGCCATTAAAATCACCATTTAAAGGGTCAAAAGCAACATCAAGACCTAATTTTTCGGGATTTTTGGGATTAAAATTATTTGGATTTATGCCGTTTGTAATTCCATCTATTGTTATGCCCTTTGCCTTGAGGGTGTGTCCAAGCCAGCCTGTTAGCTCGTCAAGGGGTGTTTCCCGGAGTTCCCTTGCATAATTTTCGCTGACTGTATTTATAGGGCAGTAATATGCACCTGCAATAAAAGGGTCGAATGCCTTTGCTAAGATTGATTTGTCAATGAGGCGCTTGGGAAGACCAGTGTTTGCCTTTGCAAAGGATATGTCCATAATTTCCTGATGGTAGCCTTTGCCAGCGTTATGAATGGTGATAAGGCTGCATGAATCCCTGAAATATACCCTGAAACCCTCAAGTTCTCTCATAATTGCAGGCAAAAGAGCAGTATGTCCGTCATGGCAGTGGAATATATCCGGCTTTTTATGCTGAGAAAGATAATAGATAAGAGCAGCCTTTTGAAGAAGCACATTCATTGGGAAGTAGTCGTAATGTCCTCCACCTTTTGGATGAGATGGATTTTTTTCCTCATCAATGGCTGTGTAGGAATAAACACCGTTTTTTTCTGAAAATCTCTTTGAGCTTACAAGAATTATGTTTATGCTGTTTTCATTTTTTTCATAAAAGGTTATTTTTTCCCGCCGTTCCCTGTCTTTGTAGTTCATATCAACTTCAAATTCACCCTCAAGAGAAGAAAAACCTTTTTCAACCGGGTCAATAAAACCATAACACGGCATAATGACATCAACTTTAAAACCAAGATGAATAAAGGACTCAGAAAGCTCCGGCACAACATCTTTAACTCCGCCTGCGCCGGCAATGCTGCCGTACTCCCTTGTGAGCATACAGATATTTTTTATTTTGTTTTTTTCCATGGGGATTAAATAAGTTTATAGAGAAAGAATTTTCTCTATATATTAAACCAGAAAACAAAAAAACCAAGAATTTAAAATCTCCTAAATTACTCTACAACCCATACAGCGCTGTTTTTGGCATAATGTATGATTTTATTGGAAACGCTTCCGAAAAGAAATTCCTCTGCCTTTGAAATACCTCTTCTTCCCACGACAATAGTCCCATAACCGTTTTTTTCCTGAATTTCGAGGATTTTCTGAGCAACAGAGCCTGCTTCCATGTAATAAAAAATTTGTTTGATATTTTCTTTTTTAAAGCCTTTTTCCAATAATGTTTTTTCACATTTTTTCAGGAAAGCATCCCCTTTTCTTTCCCTTTCCGCACAACAGAGCTTCCATGACTCCTCATCGGGAAAAATGTCTTTGTCAGGAAGCATATGCACATATAATAAACCTATCTGGAAATCATCCCTGTTTTTTAAAATGTAGGATATGTAATGTATGGCTCTTTCGGAGTTTTCGGATGTGTCAACTGCGACCAGCAATTTGTTGTTTTCCATATCTTATCTCCTTTTTTATTTTTTTAATTCATGCAGACATTTATTTAAATCCAGTAGAAATTCATCAACTGTCTCATAAAAGACCTCAGACCCAACAGTAAAATGCATCAGGATTTCGTTAAGTCTTTCGGGAATATAGGGGTAAATTTGTTTAAGGTTATATACTCTGTTTGAATATAACAGGGAATAGTCGTCTTTGGTTATGTTAAAATCCAGCTCTTTTGTCTGTGACATCTTTTCAAGGTCAATGTTTGAAATTTCGCCTTTTCCCAAATAACAGGCAAGCAGGTTTCCCAGACCAAAAATATCCAGACCAAAGGGATTTTCATAAAAATCAAAGGTATAGTCAAAATCAATCCATACATAATCACCGGTTTTGTATTCTATCCAGAGGTGGTCTCTTCTTATATCTCCATGTTTTTCATTATTTTCATGCAGAAAATTAATTGCTTCACATGCGTAAATGTATTTTTCAAGTATTTCCGGGAAACATTCAAAGAAATATGTCCTGTGGTCAGCCTCTATTTTAGCTATATAATCATCAAGTTTTTTCCCGATAACAATCTCGATAATCCGGACTGAATTACCCTTTTCATCCTTAAAAGGCATGCCCTGCATAAATCGTTTGTCGTTTTTTACGAGGTTAAGGATTCTTGCTTCTTTTTCAGGGCTTCTGTAGCATTTTATCTTTAACACACCAAGATTCAGGATAAAATTTTCATAAAAAACAAGTTTTATAATATATCTTTCGCCGTTTTCAAGGCACACGCACCTTTTTACCCAGTATTTTGGGTCTTCAATGCCATAGCTTCTTTCAACTTCATCCCTTATAACGACATAATGAAGATTATTTATCTTAATCACATCTCCGTGGTCAATATTTGAAAAATCAGTGGTATCTGTAAAGATTTTCCCATATCTTGCAAGACTTAGCGTTGGTCTTAACTTTGTGACAAGCTCTTTGACATTGTTTGCCATTATGTAAAGGCTCCTTAATAAAATTATGGAGATATTTAACAGCTTTATCAGATGATTATAATAAATATAATAACATTTTTATCGAAAAAATCATTGTTTTTTTTGATTTAAAAAAAATAAAGGAAATTTTATGCAAAAAACAATAACCTATTGTGATATAACACTTTTAATGACATCCTCATAGTTTTTACCGATTATTTCAATATCAAATTCACTTGCCCTTTTTATTCCCATTTCCTTGTAATATTCTTTAAGATTTTTATCGCTTAAAATCCGTAATGCCGCCCTTGCGATTTCTTCAGAGTTGTTTACTGGAGCAAGTATTCCAAATTCATTGCCTTTTATAATTTCCTTTGGGCCTGTTTCGCAGTCAGTTGCAATTACGGGACAGCCCTGCGCCATTGCCTCAATAATGACATTTGGCCATCCCTCATAATTTGAGGATAATATAAATAATTCTGCATCTTTCATATATTGGAAGGGATTTTTTTGCCATCCTGCAAGTATAACTTTTTCTGCTATTTGAAGTGATTTGGCAAGATTAATAATATTTTCCCTGTCCTTTCCGTCTCCCACAATAACTAGATAAATATCAGGATATGTCTTGCTAATTATTAAAAAAGCCCTTAAAAGAACATCAAGTCCTTTTGTTTTTATATCAAGCCTTCCCACATTAAGTATATAAGGCTTGTTATCCGGCAGGTTTTTTGAAATGTTTTCTCCTTCATTTGGGTTGATTAGCACAGGATTTGGTATAACAAAAATATTTTTTTCCCTGATATCATAGTGTTCTGCAAGTTTGTTCTTTATTCCCTGAGACACTGATAAAATTTTATCTGCCTTTTTATAAAGAGTTTTTGAGAGAAATTTAATAATTTTGCCCAACAAGCCTTTGTTTTCATATTGTTTTATGGGGTTTGTCCGCTGGGAAATAATGGTTTTATGTTTACCTGCAAAAGAAGATAAAATATTAATTATATTTGCCTGTTCCATAAAGCTTAATACAGCATCCGGCTTAAATTCCCTGATTATACTTATAAATTTTGATAAATGTAAGGGAAAATTTGAAATATGCCCTGTTAAATTGAGGTTTTTTTCTGATAGGAAACGTATTTTTAGGGTGTCAGGTATGCTGTAGTCAATTTTTTTTTCAATAAGCGCCACAAGCAAATCAAAATGGTTGTTTAAATATGGAATAAGATATGACGCCACTCTTTCTGCTCCGCCTCCGGCAAGGGTAGGTATAAAAAAAATCAGGCGGGATTTCAATTATTATCCGATACCAATTAGATTTTTTGAAGAATAAAAGGAAGTGGCGTTTTGAACATTATTGTATTGTTTGATAGCCTGAGAGTTTGTGCTATTATTGTTTTCTTTTGCATTATTTTTTGTGACACTATTTTCTCCCTCTTTGCTCGCAGTATTTTGTTTAAGTCTTTCATTAGTTTCAGAAAGAAGTTGGTTTCTTGCTGATGCTTGAATCTGACTTGCTGTAGCGGCAACCTTATAATCCTGCGGGGAAGGGTCGGCAGGGGCAAGGGCTGCGGCGATGACCTGCTGCATTTTGCTTATTGTATCCTGAGGTGTCTTGCCCTCGGACATGTCTATCGGGACCTCGCCGCCGGATATGTAAGCATTGCCATCAGGACCCTGAGTATATTGAAATGATGGGGGGCCTGCAAGTGAGCCTCCCACTGCTTTATGGGCTGCTTCATGGGCAATCACACTGTTTTGCCTTGCAAGAAGTTTGGTGACTACCTCCTGTATTTTAGCTTTTTGGGTTGATTCTGTAGAAGACTTTACTAATTGATTCTTTGCAACAGAGTTATCGCTGGAATTATTTGTTTGGGAGACAGAATTTTTATTATTATTTGAATTTTCAGAGGTATTTTTTTGGGGATTGGACGGATTTGTTCTCTTAGTCCCATAATATGAACTATTACCGTTTGATACCGGGTTATATGTGTTATTTACCCTTAATATCATTTTTTTTCCGTTATTTTAGATATGCCTTTACAAATTAAATATAATTCCTGATTGTGAAATTATCAATATATTTAATATATTTATTCGTAAAAAATTGGAGAATCTTTATCAGGAAACAATTTTTTTACCTCAGCGTCCGATGGTCTTATATATATTGGCTGAAGCGTGAGAGGATCGTCTTTCTGTCCTTTTTTTAACCTTAAAGCAGCAAGAAAGGCTATATTTGATGCCTTGACGTAATTAAGATTTTTCGCAGCGGCAAAGCATCTTGTTTTTTGAAAAAAAGAATCAAATATTTCGTTGTATCTTATTAATCCATCCCCAAGAAAACATATAGATTCATTTTTTCCAGAAAGAGTCTGAATAAATTCAAGGGGTTTTATTGCCATATAAGAGGTTATTTTGGTTAATTCATTTTTTTTATATGTGTAAATAGCAGTATAAATCTGTTCTTTTCTTGCATCAATCACAGGGCAGATTAATAAATCAGAGCAGGCTGTGATATTCGTTGCAAGGGCATCAAGGGTTGGGATTCCAAGAATGGGTATGTCAAGGCTAAAGGCAATTGCTTTTGCAGTGGCAATTCCAATCCTTAATCCGGTAAAACTCCCGGGACCCAAACTAACAGCCACACCTGAAAGGTCTTTCCATGAAATGTCAAGGGAAGCAAAGATTTTTTCAATATCAGGTAAAAGGCGGACGCAATATGTCTCCGCGCCGGCATGCATGATTTCCGCAAGGATTTCCCCGTTTCTAATAATGGAAATTCCTCCCATTTTGGCTGTGGTTTCAATGGCAAGGATAATCATTTATGATTACGGCGGTGTCAAAGGTGGCAATATCCCTATTAACCTTGCGATATCATTGTAAAATACAATTATCATCAAAAGTCCAAGTATTGCCATGCCAACTTTTTGCGCAAGTTCCATTTGTTTTAATGATAATGCCTTGCCCCTTATTGCCTCTATCATGTAAAAAACAAGGTGTCCTCCGTCAAGAATTGGAATGGGTAAAAGATTTAAAACTCCGAGATTAATGCTTAACACTGCAATAAAGGAAACAAAGCTTATAAGACCATATTGTATCTGTTTTCCAGCCAACTGTGCGATAAGAACCGGCCCGCCAAGAGTGGAAAGCGGGATCACTCCCTGAAAAAGCTTGACAAAACCCTGAATGGTAATATCCACAAGCTCGATAAATTTTTTAATGGAAACAGAAAACGCATTAAAGGGATTAATCTTTTCTATTTTTACGGCGCCCTTTGAGGTTATGCCCAGCGCCGGACTGTCAACTTCTTCGCCAAAGAGATTTTTTATTTTTTGGATTTTGGGCTGCACAACAAAATTAATGGTTTCAGAGCCTCTTTTTACAGTTACCTTCAAAGCCCCCGTTCTTCCGTCACTTTTGATAATTTTTGACATTTCTTCCCACTCATTGATTTTTTTGTCATTAATTGAGATAACCATGTCATCCTTTTGTATTCCGGCAAGCTGAGCGGGGGATCCAGGATTTACATCGCCTATTTCAGAAAGATGAACCGGATTTCCAACTGTTGCGAGTAATAGAAAAAATACAAACCATGCAAAAATCAGATTAAATGCCGGGCCTGCAAGGACAATCAGCGCCCTGCGCCAAACAGGCTTATGTGTAAAAGACCATTTTTCTTCTTCCTTAGAAATTTCATCCTCAGGATTATCTCCGAATAATTTAACAAATCCCCCAAGCGGAAACAAAGAAAGGCAGTAATCAGTGTCGCCTTTTTTTACTCCCCAGATTCTTGGGCCAAATCCAAAAGAAAATGTCAGAACCCTGACCCCCATAAATCTTGCCATAATAAAATGCCCGAATTCATGCACAAAGATAAGAACACTTAGCACAATCAAAAACGCTATAGCAGTTGTCATTAAATAAATCTCCTAAGTTAATTATTCAAAAATTTTTCATAGATAATGTTGGTGGCAGAAAGTCTCGCCATGGAGTCCCAATGCATCACATCATCCAGATTTTCTATATTATCAATATTGACATTCTCAATGGTTTTTTCAACTACAAGGGCTATATCGGTAAAATGAATTTTTCCATCAAGAAAAAAATCAACTGCGATCTCATTCGCAGCATTTAATATTACCGGCGCATTTTTCCCTTTTTTTGCAGCCTCAATAGCAAGTCTTAAACATGGAAATTTATCTGTATCGGGTTTCATAAAATTTAATGCGCCTATTGTCGCAAGGTTAAGTTCCTTTGTGACAACGGGAATTCTTTCGGGATATGAAAGGGCGTGGCTTATAGGGATGCGCATATCGCTTACTCCAAGGTGTGCGATATGTGAACCATCTATGAAACGAACCATCGCATGAACAATACTTTGAGGGTGTATAAGCACATCAATTTTTTCAAGGGGCATATCAAAAAGCCGCATTGCCTCAATTATCTCAAGTCCTTTATTCATCATTGTGGCGGAATCCACTGAAATTTTCCTGCCCATTGACCAGTTAGGATGATTTATTGCATCTTTAACAGTCACATTTTTTAGTTTATCAATAGAATAATTTAAGAATGGCCCGCCTGAGGCTGTGAGTATAATTTTATCAAGATAATCCAAATCTTTATTATGAAGACATTGAAAAACAGCATTATGTTCGCTGTCAACAGGGATAATAAGGGTGTTTTTTTCTTTTGCAATGTTTTTAAGGAGCTGGCCTGCGGTCACCATGGATTCTTTATTGGCAAGGGCAACATTTTTGCCTGAAAGCAGGGCATAATAGGTTGGAATTAAGCCTATTGCGCCGGAAATAGCAGATACAACAAGCTCAACAGACGGAAGGGTTGCCACCTCGACACAGCCTTCCTTGCCTTCAACTATCCTGATATTCATTCCGTTAAGGTCTTTTTTTAACTGATTTGCAAGTTCGGGGTTTGCAACAGAGACAATTTCGGGTTCATAGAGTCTGACTTGTTCTTTAATGGTTTCTATATTTTTTCCGCCAGCCAACCCACTTACCTTAATTTTGCCTTTTGATTGCCTAACCACATCAAGGGTTGCCTTTCCTATTGAGCCGGTAGAACCAAGAATTGAGATATTTTTTGGTGTTATCCTAATGATATCCTCCATTTGTCAAAAAATTGCAAAAACCAGTAGAGCGCCGGGGATGCAAATATCAGGGCATCTATCCTGTCAAAGACACCTCCGTGTCCGGGAAGTAGCATACCTGAATCTTTGACACCTGCGGTCCTTTTTACAATTGATTCGGCAAGATCGCCAATTTGTCCCACAGCGCCTATTATAGTTGATATTCCCATAACAAACCACGGATTTAATTTTTCAAAAAAGAAAAACCATATTATCATGCCTGCTATTAAATTACATGCAAGACCACCAATAGCCCCTTCAACAGTTTTACCCTGGCTTATTTTAGGGCTTAACTTTTTTACGCCCATTGCATGTCCCACGTAGTATGCGCCTATATCTCCTGCAAAAATTACAACAAAAAGAAAAACAATCCATTTTTTCCCAAAAGGCAGGATGTATATAAGTGGGATATGGGCTATGCAAAAACCCACGTATGAAATTCCAAGGATCATTTTGCCCCAGCTTGCCAGCGCGTCATCCCAATAATCAAAGGTAAGCAGGAAAAACATGGCGCTTATAACAAGTCCCATTGTAAGCCCTGTAAAAAGTCCCTTTTCAGGATTATTAAATGAAATTGAAAACGCTATGGGTAAGAAACCCATAAAAATTCCCAGAAAACGCGCCACTCCAAACTTAAAGGTCATAAAAAAATATTCTGCAAGGCAGAGGATTCCAACAATGGCAGTTAACAAAAGAAAAAAAGCAGAATTTCCAAACCAGAGGGTTAGAAAAAGTAAGGGCGCTGCAATGAGCGCTGTAATAACGCGTTTTTTATGCATCAGGAAATAGCGCCGAAGCGTCTTTCTCTTGCGGCGTAATCATTAAGCGCTTTTACAAATTCTTGTTTATCAAAATCAGGCCACATTGTCTTTGTCATATATAGCTCGGCATATGCTGCCTGATAAAGCAAAAAATTGCTTAACCTTAGTTCTCCGCTTGTCCTTATTATGAGATCAAGCTCAGGGAGACCTGAGGTATCAAGGAGCGCTTTGAATTTTTCTTCATTAAGACTATCCGGAATATCTTCTTTCTTTATGCACATAGCGGCAAATTTTTTAGCTGCCCTTACTATTTCACTTTGTGAGCTGTAACTAAGGGCAAGAACAAGGGTCATATCTTTGTTATTACGGGTTTTTTCAATGGTTAAATTGAGTTTGTCACGGACTTTTTCCGGAAGCAAATGGGTTTCACCTATTGTTTTTAATGCAATCCTGTTTTTGAGAAGTTTTTCTAGTTGAGAGTCAAGGTATTCTATAAGAAGCTCCATAAGCGCATTGACTTCTTCTTGGGGACGTTGCCAGTTTTCCTTGGAGAATGCATAAAGGGTAAGGGCTTTTATGCCTATTTCCCGCGCAAATTCCACAGTATCCTGCACAGCCTTAACCCCTTTTTTATGACCCATTATCCTGGGAAGGGCTCTTTTTTTTGCCCATCTTCCGTTTCCATCCATGATAATGGCAACATGCAGGGGTATTTTTTGCAATTCAAAAGGGAGTTCCATAGTTAAAAAGAGATATCCTCTTTGGTCAGTGTAATCTTTTTAATAAGTTATTAAAATTCCATTATTTCATTTTCTTTGGCAAGAAGAATTTCATCAATCTTTTTGATATAATTGTCAGTGAGCTTTTGAGTGTCATCCTGCAATTTAAACTGATCGTCTTCGGATATGGATTTATCTTTTTTTAGGTTTTTCAGTTTTTCATTTATATCTCTTCTGATGTTTCTTAAAATAACCCTGCTGTCTTCGGCAATCTTTTTGGTTGATTTAACAAGGTCTTTTCTTCTTTGTTCGGAAAGAGCTGGTATATTAATCCTTACAATCTTACCGTCAGATGTAGGTGTAAGACCAAGATCAGATTTCTGGATTGCCTTTTCTATCTGAGCGATAACGGTTGTATCCCATGGTTGAATGACCATCTGACGGCTTTCGGGGACGGATACGCTGGCAACCTGGCTTAAAGGAGTAGGGGTTCCGTAGTAATCAACCCTGATTCCATCGAGAAGAGCAGGGGTTGCCCTTCCTGTGCGAACCTTGGATAATTCACGCTCAAAGGATTCCACTGCCTTTTCCATTTTTTGTTTTGTATCATTTAAGATGTCATTTTTTATATTGGTTTCCATAATTGATTTTTAACTCCTTTGGCAAAAAACAGATAATAAATAGTGTATTATAATAAAGGATAATTTATTTTTTTTAAGAGTTTTTTATATATATTTAATTAAATATGAATTGTTCTAATTTTATTTAAATATTTTTTTATTAAAGTAATATCTGATTTATAAAAAGTTTCCCTTTAACAATTAATCAGACTTTACTAAAGTTATTAAAGAACAAGAGAACCAATATCCTCGCCTGTCAGAGCTTTTTGAATGTTCCCTTTTATGTTAAGGTTAAAGACAAACACCGGCAGACAAGCATCCTTTGCAAGTGAAATTGAGGCGGCATCCATAACCTTGAGACCTTTTTCCAGAACTTCCTGGTATGTTATTTCTTTAATTTTTTTCGCATCCTGAAATTTTCTGGGGTCTTTGTCATAGATTCCGTCAACATTTGTGGCTTTCATAAGGCAGTTTGCATTAATTTCAAGAGCCCTTAATGCGGCGGCAGTATCGGTTGTAAAATAAGGATGACCAGTGCCAGCGGCAAAAATGAGTATTTTCCCTTGTTCAAGAAGCGAAATAGCCCTTGTTCTTACAAAAGGCTCTACCATTCTTCCCACATCAATGGCAGACATGACAAAAACATCCGCGCCTGTCCTTATTAAGGCATCCTGTAATATAATTGAATTAATAAGGGTGGCAAGCATACCAACATTATCTGCTGTGGCCCTGTCCATGCCTGCGGCAGCGCCTTTAACACCACGGAAAATATTCCCTCCACCCACAACAATGGCTATTTCAATAGCTTTATTTCTTACCGAGCAGATTTCTTCCGCAATTCTTTCAAGGGTTTCAATGGAGACACCAAAATCTTTATCTCCGGCAAGGGCTTCACCGCTTAATTTTAATAAAACTCTTTTATATTTGGGATTTTCTGACATTTTTTTAATTTTTATAAACAGGGCAGTGTTTGACCTGCCCGTAAATCAGTTTTATAATAATAGGTTTAAGCGCAAAGTTAATGTTAAGTTAGAGGAAATTTTAATTATAATGATTCCTTTAAGTTAACACTAAAGCTTTTTTAGCTTTACACTTATTTTCTTTATTTAATTAATTTCCTACCTGAAATCTTACATATCTTCTTATAGTTATGCTTTCTCCAAGTTTTGCTATAAGGTCATTAAGCATATCTTTAATTGTTATATTAGGATCTTTAACAAAAGGCTGTTCCATAAGGCAAACTTCTTTATAGTATTTTTCAACCCTTCCTTCAATCATCTTTTCAACGATATTTGCAGGTTTTCCTGACTCAAGAGCCTGATTTCTATATATGTCTTTTTCTTTTTCAAGAACATCCTGAGGCATTTCTTCCTTTGTGATACAAACAGGATTGGTAGCTGCAATGTGCATTGCAATATCCTTTGCAAATTGAATAAACTGGTCTGTTTTCGCAACAAAATCTGTTTCGGAATTAACTTCAACCATAACGCCTAATTTATTGTTAGAATGGATATAGGTCTGGATTGTTCCTTCTGATGTTGCCCTTCCAGCTCTTTTTGCAGCGACTGCAAGGCCTTTTTGTCTGAGCCATGCAACTGCCTTTTCAATATCGCCGTTTGTTTCCGAAAGAGCCTTTTTGCAATCCATCATTCCCGCATTTGTGCGATCCCTAAGTTCTTTTACTGTAGCTGCAGCTATTTCTGCCATAATCCTCCTCCTTATAACTTTTTAATATTTAATAAAGAATAAAGTTTAATTTTTTAAGTAATTTTTTTTAATATATTTGAAGCTATATTAAAAATTTTCTTCCTCAGCAACTGTTTCTTCAACAATCTCATTTTGCGAAACTTCTTCAATCTGTCCTGAAGTATCCGGCTCAATGCCTTCTTCCGCTTCCTGAAAGAAGGTTTCAGCAGTCTCTTTCTTATCGGTAAGGCTTTGGATTGATTCGTTGTATTTTGCCTTTCCTTCAATGACTGCATCCGCAATGCGGCTTGAAATGAGCTTTATTGCCCTTATTGCATCGTCATTGCCGGGAATGATATAGTCAACGCCCTCGGGGTCACAATTGGTATCAACAACAGCCACAACAGTTATTCCAAGTTTGTTTGCCTCTTTAACGGCGATGGATTCTTCATTTGAGTCAATAATAAAAAGGGCATCAGGAAGTTTTTCCATATTTTTTATGCCGCCAAGGGACATATTGAGTCTTTCTTTTTGTTTGCTCATCATAAGAATTTCTTTTTTTGTAAAACGTTCGATTGTGCCGTCATTGAACATTGACTCAATTTTTTTGAGTTTATTGATGCTTTTCTGGACAGTAATAAAATTTGTAAGCGTACCGCCAAGCCAGCGGAAATTTATATAAGGCATCTGGCATCTCACTGCCTCTTCTGCCACAGCATCCTGAGCCTGTTTTTTTGTTCCCACAAACAAAATAGTACCGTTCTTTGCAGCAAGATTATATACGAAGTCATGGGCTTCCCTGTAAAATTTTACTGTCTGCTGAAGGTCTATGATATAAATGCCGTTTCTTGCCCCAAAGATATATGGTTTCATCTTTGGATTCCATCTTCTTGTCTGATGTCCGAAATGCACGCCTGCTTCAAGCAGGTTTTTCATTGTAAGATAGTTCATTTTTTCTCCTTTTATGGTTGTTTTCTTCTGCCTTTTTAAAACCCGCTAACCAAATTTATTGGCACCATAAGGGTAGTTAAGGCATGTTTATTAGATTTTTTTCGTTACTGATTAATTTTCTGGTAATATTAATTCGTTTAACACTATATATTTTCATTGAAAATAATTTTACATTATGTCTGTGTCAGGCTTATAACGGAATAAAACACTGGAAAAATTAATCAGAAATTTTTCAAAATATAAAAAAGATATTTATATCATTAAGAAAGAATTTTTGCAACATTTTTTTTATATCAACTAAATGAATAAAAAAAAGAAAGTTTTTGCTGCTCTACCATTATCTTGAAAAAGAGAATATAAATTTTCTCAGCCGTTCAGTGTGTGTGGATGATGGCTTTATATTTAGGCAACATTCAATGAATTGGGAAAAAAATTCCTGATTTTATTCCGGTAGGAAAAAACAGCCGGGCAAGAAAAATACTTAATTAAACCCTGATTACACTTATCTTGTAGGGACGCGCTTATGCTTCTCTACAAAAAAAATAATGCAACCTGACGAAGTAATCAATAATCAGAGTTAAATTAATTTTTAATAGAATAAGGTAACATAAGGATCAAGACCTGAGGCTAGCATATATTGAAACTGTACCCAGGACTGTCCTGTAGGTGTGCCAAGATGTGTTTTTGTGACAGGATCCCAGGAGGCGCGATCCATCATTTTTACAAAATTCCCCATTGTAACATTCAGGTTATTACCTGTAACAGGGCTGTAAGCTGGATCAGAATTGCTATAATCATGCCCTTCTATCATCCATTCCTCATCAAAAAGCTCAAAGGAATTGTCAGTAGTGGCTGGGGTAGTTGGATTAGTTGTAGGTGTGGTTGGCGCTGTGGGATCAGAAGATGTTTCGCTATCTGTAGTTTCATCGGTAGTGTTGTCTATTGTTGAGTCACCGTCAGTGTCCCCTGAATCCGTAATATTAAACGTGAAAGAGCCATCGTCATTTTTTTTGACAGTTATGCTAACATTGTCTGTTTTGCTCATATCAACGGAAAAAGTCATGGTATCTCCGTTTATTTTAACCTGCACAGCGTCGGAGGTGGCATTTTTTTCTGAGATATCCGATGGATCAATTACCAAAGGCGCTGTTTGTTCTGCTTGGGAGGTTGTTGAAGAGGCTATTGAAGATGTGTTGGCGGAGTTGGATGTCAAAGCGCTGATATTTGATAAAGAGCTGTTCTCCAGTTCAAAAGAAGCAGGAACTGAAGAACTAACGGTTTGTGCCTGCGTTGTTTTTTTGGGGGCGATATTTTGGTCTAAAAGATTGCTAAAATTATTATTGTTGATGTTTTCCTGGGATTTTGCAAGTAATCTATTTTTTAAGGGACTCATGCCTGATAATGTATTAATTTGCATATATAGTTCTCCTTCTATGAAAAAATTGTTTAAAAATATTTCAAAATAAGTTAAGCAATATTTATGCCAATATTATTTTACTTTAGTTTCAAAATATTAAAGTAAAGGCAATATTTTATTTGGGTTTATTATGTTGTTTTTATCGATAAAATCAAAATATTTGCAAAAAAAATATGAAGTATTAAAATTAAGCATGTCTTTTGGCAAGCATTAATGAGGTAAAACAAATTGATTTTTTTTAGAAAAAAAGAACAAAAAAAGGCAGTTGTAGTTACTGGCTTTAATATTGAAACCCATACAGGAGGGATAGAGACATTTAATCAATATCTGAAAGATATCCTCAGAGATTACGGCTATAATGTTCTTTTTGTTTATGCTGAAGATTTTCAAAATGAATTGCATATATATAATGAATGGCTTGGAAGGGTTTATCAGGCCGGGCAGTATGCAGAAAAATTATCATTTAACAGGGATGATATTGTTATTTTAAATGGTTATTACGGTGGTGGATTTATTGATAAAAAGGTTAAAACCTACACTGTGTTTCATTCAGTGCACCCATATTATGCAGAGGCAGTAAGGAAATTTGTGCCAGATGCGACATATTGGGAGTTGCGACATGTTGTGGGGGATATATTTGAAAAAAATGCCATAAAGGGTTCTGATGCCATTATTGCAGTGAGCGAAAGTGTGAAAGATCAACTTATTGAATATTATGAGCTACCTCCCCAAAAGATATTTAAGATTAATAATCCTGTGAATACGGATGTTTTTAAGCCTTTACCTGCAAAAGATGTTTTAGAAATCAAAAAAAAGTATGATTTTGGAGAGAGAAAAATAGGACTTTTTGTGGGCAGATGGGAAGAGGCCAAGGGAACTAAGCTTTTTGAAGATGTGATAAATGAAAATCAGGATATTTTATGGATTATTGTTGGTTGTTCAGGCGGTGGAAATCCTTTATGTAATGGAAATATAATTTATTTAAAGGATATTGATAAGAAAGAGCTTAATAAAATCTATAATATTGTAGATTTTCTTTTTTTTCCTTCTTATTATGAAGGTTTTGGTCTTGTAGCCGCTGAGGCGCTTTCCTGCGGTTGCCCTGTGGTTGGAAGATCTGAGGGTTTTTTAAGCGATATTGAACTGGCAAAATATATAATAGACAGAGGTTTTTTTTTAAATATTGAGGATGGTGATAAAAAAATATTGCCACAAAAAAAAATAAGAGGTATTATTGACAAACTAATAAAAAAAAATTATACTCATTATGAAAAAAAATTGATGAGTAATTTTATTAAAAAAAATCTTTCAATTAGGGTATGGGACAAAAAATTACAGAGAATTTTTTAGCCATAGGAAATTTTTTTATTGACAAAAAAAGATCTCTGTTATAAATTTTTTGAAAAGCTTTTTATTTAGTGCTTGACAAATTAAAAAAATTAAATTAATGATAGAATAAAAGTTAAGATGATAAAAAATCTTTTATGCTTTTATTTAAAAAGCCGAAAAGTCTTTTAGAAATTATAAAATAATGTTAGAAAGGAGGTGGTTAGCAGGAGGGCGTCAGGAGGTCGAGAGCTAAAGGTAGCTTAAAAGTTTTATAAAGGCAAAATTTTAAATTAAAAAAAATTTTATTTAATACCATAGGAGGTTTAAAAAATGTCTAAAATGAGAAAAACAATTTTAGGATTAATTGCAGGTGTAGCAACAATCGCTACTGCATCAATTTCTTCCGCTGTAACAGGTGGAAATGGTCCTATCCTTTTCCCTTACATCAATTCAAACACAGGTAATGTTTCAACTGTTGTTTCTGTTATCACAGCTAACAGGGCAGCAGCAGCAACTTCACTTCACTACAGATATTGGACAAAGGCTTCTACAGCTGCTTCTAATACATGCTGTCTTGAAAGAAACTTCACAAGACCAACAACTAACAAAGATATCGTAAGCTTTGACGTGGCAGGACATCTTGCTTCTGGCAACCAGGGTAGAGCGCTTTTTAACGATGCAACAAGCTACAATGCAGGAGCTGGCGCTCCAAGATTTGACCTTCCAAACTTAGGCTTAACCGATGCAAGAAGGG
>DYOW01000195.1 GCA_020720325.1 Desulfobulbus propionicus | reverse complement strand
CTACACCTTATTATATTGCAAAAATTGCGCAAAACAACTATTCTGACACATAGGGTTAATACATAACAAAGTAAAGCCACTATTTATAATTCCAACTAAAAAAAATCCCCTTCTCCGAAGGGGTGGCAGTCAGTAAGGACTGACGGGGTAGTCCATTACATTTGGAGAAAAACACCCCGTCAGGCTTCGCCTGCCACCCCTCTGAAAGAGGGGAACTTTAATATGAAAAATGGTTCTACTTATTAAGCTATTAATAATATTGGTGATTTCTCTTATTTTATCAACTTCTTCTTATCTCCAAAGATAGAAAATTTTTTAAGTAAGCCTTGATAATTTAGTAAGACAATATTATAATATCTTATATATAAAAATTATAAAGGATTTAATAATGTTAAAGGCAATGACAAAGGTTTCATCAAAAGGTCAATTGGTTTTGCCCAAAGAAATCAGGGAAAAACTTGATATAAAAAAAGGCGACTTTCTTGTCATTGAAATTGCGGAAAATACCCTGATAATGAAAAAAAAAGAAAGCTTTTTGGATTATGAGGCATTGCTTCCCCCTCTTAAAATCAAAAAAAATAGCATAAGAGATTTTGTAGCTGAAGAAATGGTCAAAGATGTCATATAAAGGAACAATTGATACAAATTTACTTGTTTTGTTTTTAAGTCAAAACAATCCTGAAAAAAGACAACTTTTTAAGGATTTGATAAAAAATACTGAAAAAGAGGGAAAGGTTTTATTTATTCCTTTTATTGTCATAGTAGAACTTGCATATGTTCTTGAAAGAGTTTATAAATTATCTAAAACTGATGTTAAAAAGCTTATAGAAAGTCTGTCCGCATTGCCTGTGGACATTGAAAATAAATCTATTCTTAATGAAACTCTTGATACTTATGTAAATACCAAACTTAAATTTGGAGACGCAATGATTCTGGCTGCTTCCAAACTCAAAGGTTCGCTGCCAGTCTTTACATTTGATAAGGATTTTGCAAAGGAAAATAACGGTGTGACATTACTTGCAGATTAAAATGGACACTGTCCTCGCCCAAAAAATCCTTTCCAATCTCAAAAATTTTTCAATTAAAGAGCACAACTATTCTGACAAATTTTATGTTAATTTTTTAATCCTGAAGGCACAATTATTCCCATTTCCTTATTGATTTCGCTATTTTTAATCTCTTTTTCTTTTGCTTCTTCTTTTAAGCGCTT
>DYOW01000107.1 GCA_020720325.1 Desulfobulbus propionicus | reverse complement strand
TGGTTCAGACAAAAATTAATGGCTTTACTTATGAAGGTCTTAATAATTAAAGCCTTGCTCCCCCTCAACAAGCGCCTCCGCCATTCTTTCAGAGGCAAATACAAGGGATTCAATATCAAGAAAATTCATAGCTCGCCTATCATAAAGCGCTTTAACAGATGCAGGAAAGCCGTCTTCCTCATCCATATCCCAGAAATGGATTTTTATGGGTATTTTGGGCAGAACTTTAATTATAAAGCAAAGATGCGCCTCGCATGGTTCTATTATGACCCCATTTATGCTTGAGACCCTTGATCTTAATTCATCTGGCTTGCCACTAAAAAAAATTGCGAGTTTTTCCTCAGTATATCTTTTCAGGGTCTTGACCTTTGAGATGGAATTTGGCATTGATTCCATTCCTATCCATTCTCCTGATAAATCGCCTTTTCCACCGAAAAAAATATAATTATATAAAAGTATCGCGTCCCTTGGGTCAATTTCTCTGTTATCCATGTCTTTTATATCATTGTTTGTGATGACAATTGTTCTGTTGATATAGGGGATTTTAATTGTAAAATTTCCGTTTGCTTCATGAAAATCCACACCAAGGTCTTTTATTTTTTCATTTAGGTCAGTTGTTTTGATTTTTCCCTGAAGTTCCCTTAAAAGTCCCTGTTCTGACGGGATATTTTTATGTGTCTCAATAGATTTTGCGTCTTCTATGAATGGGCAGTGAGAAAGCGATATTTCATCATTTACAGCGCCCACGGCAAATGCCATACATGTTGGATAGCCGCATTTTTTGCAGTTTGTCTTTGGAGTAAGTTTTAATATGTCAAAAACATTATTCATTTTACAATCAACTGGCTTTATAAAATTTTATCAATATATTCCAATGCTTTTTCTGTAAGCATTTCAGGCGACATGGTTGCGTCAAGTCTTAAAATGGGCGGAGGCGGATTAATAGCGTCAAAAAGTCCGGAAACTTTTTTTAAGTAATCAAGTTTTTCAAAATTATTAGGCGCTTCGCCCCTGCTCTTTGTAATCCTTAAAATCGCATCCTCTGGCTTGATAACAAGGATAATCACAAGGTTTGGCAAGGGAAAAAGGCTTTCGTTTTCCTTTCTGATTTCTTCAGGATTTGCCCCCATTGCCCCCTGATAAGCCATTGTGGAAAAATAATATCTGTCGCAGACAACTGCAATGCCTTTTTCAAGGGCAGGGTTTACCTCATTATTAATATGTTCTCTCCTGTCAAGGGTGAAGAGTTCAAGTTCTTTTTTGATGCCAGGTCTTTCTTTTTTTGTAAAACTTTCTCTTAATTCTTTGCCGTAGATACTTGTTGAAGGTTCGAATGTTAAAAAAACAGGAATGCCTTTTTCCTGAAGTTTTTCCGATATTTTTTTACACAGGGTGCTTTTTCCCGAACCGTCTATGCCCTCAATAACAATAAATTTGCCTTTTTCCATAAATTTTTATTTGTTTTCCAGAAAAACTTTCCTTTTTAATTTATTTCTTTTAAGAAGTATATAGGTAACCCCAAAACCGCCGTCAGTTCTTGGGGCTGTTGCAAATGCCAGGGTATATCTTCTGAAAGGGCCTCTTTTAAGCCATTTTATAAAGGCATCTTTAATAACAGGGCCTTTTTCTGAGGATAATCCTCTTCCGTGGATAACCGCAACACATTTTTTTCCTTCGCTTATTGCCTTGCTAAAAAATTCATAACATAATTTCAGGGCGTCATCAACTGTATATCCGTGCAAATCAAGATATTCCTGCACTGAGAATTCGCCTTTGTGAAGCCTTTTTGCAATTCTTATATCAACTGAAGGCGCTGTCCATTCTATATATTCCGAAGAATGTTCAAGGCTGAAAGGATCAGGGGAATAATTGTAATAGTCTTCGGGTGTTTCAAGTATTTCAACGTTATTTGAATAATCATGAAAAATTTCTCTTTTAATCTTTTTATTTGCGGGTATTTCCCTTAATTTTTCTGGGCCTGCGAGTTTTTTTATTCCCTCCATTTCATTAAAGAATAGCTCTGAATCTGATTTTTCCCGTTTGATTGGAGGTTTTAATGCAATTTTTTGGGTTATATCTATATTATTTTGTTTTTGTTTATTTTTTTCTTCAAAATTAAAAGATTTATTTAAATTTTCAAAATGTTTAAAGCCAGAGTATTTTTCATTTTTGTTTACAGCAAAGCCCTCAAGCCTCTTTATTTCATCAAAAAATAATTCCAGATCAGTATTGATATTTTCTTTGGCATTATTTTTGGAGCTGTCTATATTTTTCTTATTTTGTTTAAGTTTATCTCCAATCTCTTTTATTGATGAAAAGGATAGAGGAAGGTTTTTTTTCATGTTAGTTCCGTATAAAATTTATATTAAACAAAATAAGAAAAAAATAATATTTTACAAGCAATTTATTTTTTGGAATTGTCTCCCAGAATTTTGATGTAATTTTAATTTATAGTTTTATAATTACTTAATTAATAACATGAACAATAACAAGGCAAACATTGAAATACGTTCCCTATCTGATTCAAGGGTAAGGATTAAGGTATTGAATAAGTTTTTAAGGCGAAAAATAGGCTATGAGCTTAAAAATTGGCTTAAAAATCAATCCAGCATAAATGATTCAATTTTAAAGCCTGATAATGGCACAATAATACTTTTGTCATCACAGCCCCTGGATGCTGATACATGTCTGAATATGATAAAAGAAGGACTTGCCCTTGTGCCTGACAAAGCCTTTGTCACAACCCTTATTGATGACAGCAGATTTTTTCTCTATAAAAAAGAAGACTTGCAGGGTGAATTAAAGGGAGACATCATAAGGGCAGGCGTGACAGGGGTTTTCTTGCTACAGGGATATGTGGCAAGATATATCTTTGGAGCGGCTAACTTTGCTAATCCTATATTTGCCGCGATATTTCTTGTTATTATCGCCTATCCTTCAATAAAAGAAGCCTTTAAGGAAATGAAGGAAAAAAGGCATATAATTTTATTTCCTTTTCTCATTGTGACCTGCGCGCTTTCAGTGGTGGCAGGTGAAACTTTTTCTGCGATAGAGATAATCTGGACAATGATGCTTGCAAAACTTGCTGAAGGATTTGCAAGAAAAAGGGCTATGGATGAGATAAAAATGCTATTCAGACCCCTTGATAAGGAAGTAAATGTTATTATTGACAGTAAATTACAAAGAATATCCATAGAAACACTTAAAAAAAGCGATATTATTACGGTTAATGCAGGGGAAAGACTTCCTGCCTGCGGAACTGTTGTGGACGGCGACGGAATCCTTGACGAGTCTTATATTACGGGACACGGAATGCCTGAAAGATGCAAGAAAGATGATATTGTTTATGAAGGCTCCACACTTCTTGAGGGTTTTTTGAAGATTCAGGTGACAAGACTTGGGGATGAGACAATAAGAAAAGAGCTCATTAAAAAGGCAGGCTCTGCTATGCAGAAAAGGGCATGGTCAGAGAAGCAAACAGATAAATTTGCAATAAATATTGCCTGGCTTGGTTTTTTTGCATTTTTTTCAACTTATTTAACCACAAGAAGTTTTCCCAGGGCTATATCTGTGCTTTTTGCAATGGCATTTCCTGCTGAGGCTATGATTTCAGCTTCTCTTGCCTTAACAGCAGGTCTTGTAAGCGCCGCAAGAAAGGGTATTGTTATTAAGGGCGGAAGATACCTTGACCGCTTAAAAATAATTGACACTGTTTGTTTTGACAAGACAGGCACGCTTACCACCGCTATTCCAAGGGTAATTCATGTCATCGCCTTTGACAGGAGAATTTCTCCGGACACTATCCTTAAAATGGCGGCAAGCGTTGAGGTGCACAGCAAACATCCTGTTGCAAGGGCAATTGTTCTTGCAGCAAGGAATAAAAAAATAATCTTTAAGAAAAGCGCTAATTTTGAAGAATATCTTGGGCAGGGAATATGCGCCAAATCATCTTATGGTAGTATTGTCCTTGGCGGAATTGAATTTATGGAGGAATATGGCTTTAATCTTGATCCTTTTCTTGATGAAATAAGGGATTATAAGGATAAAACACCGATTTTTATCGCAAAAAATCACCGTATGGTTGGCGTGGCGCTTCTTGATAATGTCTTAAGGGAAGATGCAAAATTTTTGGTAAATTCATTAAAAAAAGAGGGCATCAAGGATTTTTATATATTAAGCGGAGATATAAGAGGAGTAAAAAAGATTGCCGACGCCCTTGATATTAAAGACTACAGGCAAAATTTTTCACCAGGAGAAAAGGCTCGTTTTATAGAGGAATTAGTCAAAAAAGATAAAAAGGTTATGATGGTTGGGGATGGATTAAATGACAGCATGGCTTTTTCAAAGGCAAATATAAGCATTGCTATGGGGGTTTCCGCCATTGATGATGTTGTTGGTTATGCGGATATGATTCTTATAAATAATAAATTGGGAGATATTCTTAAAGCAAAGCAGATAAGCATTGAAACAGAGGATATTATATCACAAAACTGCGCTTTGGCTGAATTTTCTTCATTTCTATCAATAATACTCAACTTTTTTAGGGATTTAAATCCACTTGTGGAAGGGACATTAAGATTAACCACTAATTTAGGGATAATCTTTAATTCTATAAGGCTTATCAAGTAATCTCCTGAAAATCTATAAAAATACGATATAAATTATCTATCGCAAATCTATTATATGAAAAAATTTTTATAATGAGCAAATATTAAATAATATTGAATTTAAAAATTATTATTTTTGTGAAATAATTAGATTTAATCCAATTTATTTTATAAAAAAACAAGATAATTGTAATTTTCAGCCTATTTCAGCCTTGAAAAAATGAAATTAGGGATTAATAAATTATATCAAGAATTAATCAGCGATTTTTTTATTAGTAAATTTGAATTATTTTTTTATATTGATATTGATAAATCGGGGAGTTTAACATGGTTAAGGGATTTTTTGGTTCTGCCGTAATGGCGGAAATAAAATATAAGGACAGATATGACCTTGGGCTTATATATTCAGAAGCAAATGCGACAGTAGCTGCAAATTTCACAACAAATGTCTTTAAGGCCGCGCCTGTCACAGATGCAATTGAAATAATAAAAAATAATAAACATATAAAGGCAATACTTGTAAATAGTGGAAATGCCAATGCATGCACCGGATTAATTGGTCTTAAAAATGTGGCAAAATGTCGTGAAGCAGTGGCAAAAAATTTTTCCATAGACAGCAGTGAAGTTTTAATGTCTTCTACCGGCGTTATCGGGGCACATCTTCCTGTTGAAAAAATTGTAAATAAAATTCCTGAATTAAAGGAACGATTGTCTCCAGCCGGGCTTTTTGACGTGGCAAAGGCAATAATGACAACGGATACTTTTGCAAAAACAGCGCAAAAAAAATTTGCAATCAACGGAAATGAAGTGACTGTTTTTGGAATAGCCAAGGGCGCAGGCATGATTGCTCCAAAACTTTCATCGCCTCATGCAACCATGCTTGCATTTATTATGACTGACGCCAATATCGAACAGGTTTTTTTGCAGAATATTGTAAATATTTTATGCAACAAGACATTCAATAAGATTACTGTTGACGGAGACACAAGCACAAATGACAGTGTGATAGTATTGGCAAACGGTATAGCGGCAAACAGCCTTATTACAAACAAGGAAAACGGGAAGGAGTTTATAGAGGCTCTTGATGCTGTGATGAAGGAACTTTCCTATAAGATTGTAAAAGACGGCGAGGGCGCCACCAAATTTATCAATATAAAGATTAAAGGGATGAATACACCGGATAACGCGGCGATTATTGCAAGGACAATCGCAGAATCCCCCCTTGTAAAGACAGCTATATTTGGTGAAGACCCGAACTGGGGAAGGATACTTGCAGCGGCGGGAAGGGCAGGTGTAAATTTTAACCCTGATAAAGTAAATGTGTTTTTTGATGATGTAATGATGGTAAAAGACGGCATGGGAATCATTGAAAACGAAGAAAAGGCAAAAGATGTTATGAAAAATAAAGAATACTCTATCACTGTTGCCTTTGATGAGGGCGCTGCTTCATGCAAATTTTATACATGCGACTACAGCTTTGATTATATTAAGATAAATGCCGATTACAGGAGCTAAAAAAAACTTGAAAATATAAATAAAACAGGTAAAATATTTTTTTTTATATATAAGTTTATTATCCGCTTACATTTCTAAAGGCACATAGCTCAGTGGTAGAGCATCACCTTGACATGGTGGTGGTCGGCAGTTCAATCCTGCCTGTGCCTACCAGTTTCTTTCATTAAAAAATATAT
>DYOW01000106.1 GCA_020720325.1 Desulfobulbus propionicus | reverse complement strand
ATTTATTAAATAAATTTTTATAAAGAATATTTAAAAAGATAGGTGATTATTTGTGAAAAAATTATCTTGTTTATTAGTTATTTTGATTAATTTTAACCTTATTCTCATAACAGAGAAGGTTTTTTCATACACAACCGACTCGTCATCACTCATTTCAATGTCTCTTGACCAGTTAATGGACATAAAGGTTGACACCCTCATGAGGGTGGATAATTCTTATTTTGAAACCCCTTCAGCAGTTTATGTTATTACAAGCGAGGATATAAGAAGATCTGGCATGAGCACAATTCCTGAGCTTTTAAGGATGGTTCCCGGTATAAATATGACAAGACTTGATGGAAATACCTGGGCAATAAATATAAGAGGCATAGCTTACAAATTTGCCATGAATTTGCTTGTAATGATTGACGGAAGAACCCTTTATTCACCTCTTAACAATGCTGTAAACTGGGATATTGTTGACACTATGTTGCCAGACATTGAAAGAATTGAAGTTTTAAGGGGACCAGGTTCTTCTCTTTGGGGCTCAAACTCTGCCAATGGTATAATAAATATTGTTACAAAAAAGCCATCAGAAACAAAGGGAGGATTGATTTTTGCTGAGACTGGTGATGGGGATATAAAAAATCAATATGGTATGAGATACGGCGCTGGAAGAGATAATTTTAACATAAGATTTTATGCAAAAAAAAGGGATCTTGACAATCACCACTATCCTATTATTTCTGAACAAAATCATACATCTACAAAATATCATTTTTCTCCCCTTTCGGAAAGCTTTGACAGCGGAACACTTTCTACTGCAGGATTTAAGGGGGACTGGAAACCGTCTGATAAATCTGCAATAACCCTTCAGGGTGACATTTATTCAGGTGAATATAATAATATCAGAACATTTTCAACTGCATACAGCCATAATATAAATGATGTATCAGGCTATAATATGCTTTTAAAATGGAACAATGAATTCTCTGATAAATCTAAAACCATGCTTCAGCTTTATTTTGATTATACATACCGTGAAGATGCAATTTTTCTTGATGAAAGAAGCATTTATGATATAGATTTTCAGCATACCCTGCTTTTACCCAGAAACAGACTTAACTGGGGTCTTGGTTACAGATATGCTGTTGACAATACTGACCATTATAATAATAAATTCGGTTTTGCAGTTGACCCTGCCAAAAGATATGATGATGTGGCATCTTTTTTTCTGCATGATGAATTTTTTCTTATAAAAGATAAACTCACTCTTTCTGGCGGGGCAAAATTTGAACATAATGACTATACAGGTTTTGAGTACCAGCCAAATATAAAGCTATCTTTTATGCCTGACAATAATCAAAATTTCTGGTTGTCTTTTTCAAGAACCCTTTCAATACCATCCCGTTCAGGCTCTGATGCATATCTTGATCTTAGTGGCTACTCATCATCTATGTGTAAAATGTTAGGAGGAGTAAAAGATCCAAAACTTGGTTGTATTATTCTTGTTTCAGATAAAGATATGGATGCGGCAAGGGTTAATTCATACGAAGCTGGTTATAAGAGAAAATTATGGAATAAATTATTTTTTGACGCTGCATTTTTTTATGATGAATATTCCAGAAATAAAGAAACCATGCATGTAAACTATGTCTCTGGCATTGAGACAAATATCAGGTATAACCCCTTTGACAACTGGAAACTTGAGTTTTCATATTCTTATACTGAAGCTATGGGTGAACCCAAAATATATGATGCTACTTCCTCTATACCAAGGAACATCTTTAAGATGAGGTCATTACTGGATATTAATAAAAACACTGAATTAGATGTTTTTTTAAGCTATGTGGATAAAGCGTATGAAAAAAATACATTAAAAACTTATGATCCTTATTGGAGATTGGATTTAAGGCTTGGCTATCTGGTTTCCAAAAACTTAGAGGTTTCATTAATCGGAACAAACCTTCTTGATGATAGTCACACAGAAAATCCTTCAGACTTACAAAAGGCATTGACCACCGTTGACAGGGCTTATCTTGTAAGGACAGTGTGGAATTTTTAGAAGGTAGTTTTAAGCTGAAAAGTGTTAAGTGTTAAGAAAGTGTAATGTGGTTGAAAAATGAGTTTCAATCATGCGTGAACGTTTTGCATAAAAATTATTTCATGTCAATTTGCCAATATCAAGCAGTAGATCCCTCATTCGTATGCGACCCTCAGTTACCGTAATAATAGCGCCTGATTCAAGATTTTTAGAATATTCGGATATAATCTTAAAAAGATAACGACTGACATTCTCCGGACGCATATTCCGAAGACGAAAAATCAAAACACTTGGCAAATCTGCCCCACTCGCGGCAAGAAGCTCACCAAAATCAAGATCATGCGTCAAAACAATATACCCTTCTTTGCGAGCTTTTTCCAATATCTGAGAATCATTCAGACGATGAAGCCCTTCCTTATGAAGATGTGCTGACTTACAAGATGCTGAAGAAAATCTACGACCTTTGGGGAGATGCCCATATCAGCCAAAAATCTCATGCTGTTGCCAACTCCAATGGATGCACAGTCTCTTCAGTCAGCCACGCCGCATATTGAATCGCTTGCTGGATATCCCCTTGTTCCAGGTATGGATAAGCTTCAATTATCTCCGCAGCGCTCATGCCGTTAGCCACCAGATTTAAGATGAGCGAAACAGTAATGCGCATGCCCCTGATACATGCTTTACCCCCCATTACATTCGAATCAAAACTAATGCGATCAAATCCCAACATTTGTAATCTCCTGAACTATGAAATAATTGTAATGCGACCAATGCTTGTTAATACAATAGGGTAGCTCTCAAAATATATATTTTTAGAGGTTGCCTTAAAACTTATTCCTAAAGCTGAAACTCCTGCCTTGCGCCCAATGATTTGGAAAGCGTTGCCCTGTCCGCATATTTTATATCCATGCCCATTGGAATACCATAGCCAATCCTTGTTATCTTTACCCCTTTGTCCTTCAGTATATCAAAAATATAATGCGCTGTGGTCTCCCCTGCCCTGGTGCTGCTTGTGGCAATTATAACCTCTTTAACACTCCCTGAATCAAGTCGTCTTTCAAGCTCATTTAATTTCAGGTTTTCCGGGGTTATCTTATCCATCAAAGAGATTGCCCCGTGAAGGACATGATACAGACCCTTAAATGTGTTTGCATCTTCAATGGCAAGAAGGTCAGAAGGGTCTTCCACAACACACAACACAGAGCTGTCTCTTTGGATGTTTGAGCATATTGGACAGGGGTCATCCTGGGAATAGGTCATGCAAACCGAGCAAAGCTTGATTTTTTCATGAAGTTCCTTTAATGATTTGGAAAACTCCAGAGCAAAATTCTCATTTGATCTTAATGTATAAAGGGCATATCTTGTGGCTGTTTTTTCACCTACACCGGGTAACGCAGAAAAATTATTGATAAGCCTCTGGAGCGCCTCAGGTATAGCATTTGCCATAAGATTAAAACATACCCGGAATCTTCATATTGCCGGTGACCTTGGACATTTCAGATTCAACCATTTCCTTTGCCCTGTGCATGCCCTCATTTACAGCGGCAATTATTAAATCCTGTAGCATATCAGGGTCTTCCGGATTTATAACCTCTTTTTCTATGGAAATGGAAACAAGCTCATTTTTGCCGTTTACCACCACCTTTACCATACCGCCGCCTGATGTAGCCTCTACTTTTTTTAATGCAAGCTCTTCCTGCATCTGAGTAATTTTTTGTTGCATTTTCTGAGCCTGTTTAACAAGCTCTTTCATGTTAGGCACCATTTTGTTAATCTCCTTATTAGTTTTAATTATTTTAATATCTAATTATTCTGTATGGTCTTCAATATATGAATTTTCCGGATTATTTTCAATCTTTTCAACCCTTAAAACCTTTGCGCCAAAAACCTCAATTGCCTTTAAGACAAAAGGGTCATTAAGGGCAGCTTCCTTTATTTTATCATTTGTATAGGATATTTCCGGTGTGACTCCTGATAAAACTTCTTTATTTTCAGATGTCTGATTTACAAGCCTTATTTTAATATCTTTTTTAAAAAATTTCCTTGCAATTTCCTCGATTTTTTCCTGATTTTCCCGGTCAGTCAAAAAATCCGCCGTAAAATCCTTTTCAGGTCTTACTTCAAGAAAACCATCCCCTGCAAAACTTATTATATCCTCCCTCATTAAAATTGAGGCAATCAAAGGATTATCCCGTCTTAAAAAATTAATAAAATCCCTTAAACCAGGCTCTCTTGCAGGTTCTTCAAAAGTTTCATCTTTTTTGGTGTCTTTCTTTGATTGAGCTGTATGTAAATTCTCAGATATATCCGGTTTTTTTTTATTTTCAACAATTTCTCCGGAAAAATCCTTTTTTTGCTTTATTTCACGCTGATTTATATAGCTTATTTCTCTCGCGCCCTGTGGCATGTTTTCCATTTTTTTAATAAGCTCATCCACAGAAACCAGCTCTTCCAGGGAACAAAGTTTGATTATCAAAATTTCAAGGGAAATCTTAGGAAGAGGTGAGCGGGAAATTTCCTTTATGCCATCCATTATCTGGGTCAAAAGAAGCAGTAAATGATTGGGGGATATATCCTGAATTTTTTGAAAAAGTTCTTCAACTTCCTCTGGATACATATCCACAAGCTCTAAGGATTCTTTATGCCCGATTCGTTTAATAATAGTCAGGTCACGAAAAAGCATAATAAGGTCATTAAGAAATTTATTATAATCAACACCAAAAGAATCAAGCTTTTCAAGAACGCCCATAGCGGCTGCGATATCCCTGTTAAGTATCGCAAGTCCTATTTCCCTTACAAGCGCAAAGCCTGAAATGCCAAGCACATCACAGACATCATTTTCGTTTAATGCCCCCCCAAAAGCAATAACCTTGTCAAGGATGCTCATGCTGTCCCTGACGCTTCCACCTGCCTCTCTTGCAATAATTGTGATGGCGGCGTCAGTTATTTCCATGCCTTCTTTTTGAACAATATTTTTAAGGTGCAGGGTAAGTTCTTTTAATGTGAGCTTCCTGAAATCATACCTCTGACATCTTGAAAGAATGGTCTGGGGAATTTTCTGTGGCTCAGTTGTAGCCATTATAAAATAGATGTGAGAAGGCGGCTCTTCAAGGGTTTTTAAAAGTGCGTTAAAGGCTTCCTTGGTGAGCATATGCACTTCATCAATTATATAGACCTTAAACTTTGTGCGAGCAGGATAAAACTTGATATTTTCCCTTATCTGCCTTATTTCATCAATACCCCTGTTTGATGCGCCGTCTATCTCAATTATATCAACTGACGCGCCGGTAATGATTTCTCTGCATATATCGCACGTATTACAGGGATTAAAATCAGCCGCTTTATTGGGACAGTTTATTGCCCTTGCAAGAATCCTTGCCACAGTGGTCTTACCCACTCCCCTTGCGCCACAAAAAAGCAGAGCATGAGCAAGCCTGTTGTTTTTAAGGGCATTTTGAAGAGTCCTTGTGACATGGGTCTGACCGGCAACTTCTTCAAAGCGCTGTGGTCTCCATTTTCTTGCAAGAACTATATATGATGACATAATAAGTTTTTTTTAAAATCCGGCTTTATAGTAAAAAAACATTATAATTTATATTTTATAAAATATCATCACCTGTTTTATTTGGATAATTTTAAAAAGATATTGACGCTGAAATATTTCTTTATATTATTAATTTTAATATGAAACAGAAAATAAAGGAAATATCCTGAATCAGTTGAGATAACAGTTGCAAGATATCTTACAGTATATTCAGGCTGGGCAATAATTATAGTTTTTGTCAGTCCCTTTGTTTTCGGATTAAAATAAGAAATTTTTGATTTGAAGAAAAATATTTTATTGATTTTAGTTTATAATAAAATTAATTAAAAATAATGTTAAGAATATTTATTTGAAAGAAATTTATTTTAGCAGGCACGCTAAAAGACAAATGAAATGGAGAAAAATTACCAAAGAAGAGGTATTAACTGCTATTTTAGAACCGGAAGACATACAAGACTCCATAAATGGAATAAAAAATTTTTATAAACATATAAATGAGAAGTTGATTAAAGCAACCTATAAAGAAGAAATTGATAAATTTGTTGTAATCACAGCAATAGATAAAAACAAATAGGAGAAAAAAACATGAAAATTGAATATGATAATGAAGTGGATGCCCTATATATAAGAATTCAGGAAAAATTTGTATCTAAAACAAAAGAATTAGAAGAAGGTATTAATTTAGATTTAGATGAGGAAGGCAAAATTGTAGGACTAGAAATTTTAGGAGCAAAAGAAAGATATAGTCAAAAGGATATCTTTAACATTGCCACTGAAAATTTAATTTTAGAAGCAGTAGTCTAATAAAAACGGCTCTATATGAAATAGAGTTGGTAAATTATGAAAAATGACTTTAAACTGTCAAATGCTATTCACCCTCCCCTTAATCCCCTCCCATCAAGGGAGGGAAGACTTAACTGCCCCTCACGAGAGC
>DYOW01000105.1 GCA_020720325.1 Desulfobulbus propionicus | reverse complement strand
TGGGCTGTTAGGGATTCGAACCCCAGACCAATTGATTAAGAGTCAACTGCTCTACCTACTGAGCTAACAGCCCGAAAAGTTTTATTTTATAATTTTAAATATATATATACAATATTTTTTCTGTGTTTATTTATATAGAACTAATATAATATATTTTTGTAGATACTAATTGGAAAATGGCGGAGCCGACGGGGCTCGAACCCGCGACCTCTGACGTGACAGGCCAGCGTTCTAACCAACTGAACTACGGCTCCGTTTATTATATTTTTTGGTAGGCGGTAGAGGGATTGAACCTCTGACCCTCGGCTTGTAAGGCCGATGCTCTCCCAGCTGAGCTAACCGCCCATAAATTCAGAAAGGATAAATTTTAACACTACGAAAAAAAAAGTCAAGCAAAATCTTAAAATTTTATTTTATTTAAAAATTTATTTTTTTTTAATTATATCAAAAAAATCTTGCATAATGAATAATGGACATTAAAATTCAATATAAAAAAAGGTGAGGTGAGTCCTTGATTGCAATATCAAAAAGCGGTGTGGTGCTTGGTGTAAATTCCTTTCCTATAGATGTTGAGGTTGATGTATCTTCAGGACTTCCTGCATTTAATATAGTGGGACTCCCGGAAAATGCAGTTAAAGAGAGTAGGGAGAGGGTTAAATCTTCCATAAAAAATAGTGGGTTTCCTTTTCCTTCACAAAAAATAACAGTAAACCTTGCGCCTGCTGATATTAAAAAAGACGGAACAGGTCTTGATCTCCCTATAGCTGCCGCCATACTTTGCGCAACAGGCATATTGCCACATGATAAGTTTCAATATTTTAGCATATTAGGAGAACTTTCCCTTGATGGCGCTATAAAACCCACACGGGGTATTTTGCCTTTTGCAATAGGGGCTGAAAGCTGGGATTTAAAAGGTATCATTGTCCCTGAAGAAAATGCAAAAGAGGCGTCTATTGTAAGAAATATATCTGTTTTTCCAGTAACAACACTTACAGAATTTGTTCAGTTTATTTTGGATGAAAAGGAGATAAGCAGGGCAGTTTTTGATAATATTTTTGAGAATGATTCAGAAATTAATTTTTATGATGATTTTTCAGATGTAATAGGTCAAAGTCATGCCAAGCGTGCTTTGGAAGTAGCTGCCGCCGGGGGTCATAATGTCCTTATGGTGGGTCCGCCAGGTTCGGGTAAGACCATGCTCTCCAAAAGACTTCCTTCAATATTGCCACCTCTTACCTTTGAAGAGGCAATTGAGACAACATCTATTTATAGTGTCGCAGGTCTTCTTGATACAAAGACATCAATAATAAAAAAACGTCCTTTTTGCTCTCCTCATCATACAATTTCAGATGCCGGATTAATCGGAGGCGGCGCAATTCCAAAACCTGGACAAGTAAGCCTTTCCCATAATGGGATATTATTTTTGGATGAACTTCCGGAGTTTAAGAAAAATGTCCTGGAAAGTCTTAGACAACCAATGGAAGATGGCGTTGTGACAATCTCCCGTTCTGCGCTAACGTTAAGCTTTCCCGCTCGGTTTACCCTTATTGCGTCACAAAATCCCTGTCCGTGCGGTCATCTTGGAAATACTAAAAAAGCCTGCGCGTGTTCACAAGGAGAAATTGTCCGCTACCGAAATAAAATATCAGGGCCTCTTATGGACAGACTCGACATACAGATTGAGGTTCCTGCCGTAAGCTATGAAGACCTGTCATCTGAAAAAAGAGGAGAGTCGTCATCCGCCATAAGAGCGAGGGTTTTAAGGGCAAGAGAAATACAGCAAAAGAGATTTTCAGGAAGACAAATATATTGTAATTCTCAGATGGGAGCAAAGGAAATTAGGGAATATTGTCATTTAACATCAGAAAACAGGGCTTTTCTTGAAAAAATGGCAAATAAGTTTAGTTTAAGCGCCAGGGCATATCACAGGATTATTAAAATATCCAGAACCATCGCAGACTTAGAGGGAGCATCACATATTGCTCTTGAACATCTTGCTGAGGCGGTGCAGTATAGAAGCCTTGACAGAGGCAGTATTTGATATTTGGTGTTAAACGGAGGTATTTTTTATGTATGAAGGTTTAAGCCCTGAACAAAAAAGGGATTGGATTTCTTTATTTACACTTTCTGGAATTGGACATGCAACAATAATTAAACTTGTTAATTATTTTGGGAAACCGTCAAGGATATTAAAGGCAACAAGGGTTGAATTAGAAGTAATACCCTGGCTTTCACCATCTAAAATTCTTGCAATATTAAAGGGTGTATCCAAAGAGCAAGTAGATGATATAATAAATACACTAAATAAGCTTAATACCAATGTTCTTACCTTTAATGACCCTGAGTATCCAAAAAGCTTAAGAGATATTTCATTTCCTCCGTCTATTTTGTTTTTCAGGGGGAATATAGAACTTTTAAGTGATACATGTCTTGCTGTGGTGGGCACAAGAAGATTCAGCCCATATGGCAGAAATGTATCTGCCTTGTTATCAAAATCTTTGGTGGAAAACGGAATTGTTGTTGTATCTGGTCTTGCTAAGGGCATTGACACCTTTTGTCACGATGCGGTATTACAAAACAATGGTAAAACAGTTGCTGTCAAAGGTTGTGGCATTGATGTTTATTATCCCAGAGAAAACAAGGCATTGGAAGAGGCAATAGCCAAAAAAGGTCTTGTAATCACTGAATTTTTACCAGGCGCTCAACCTGAATCCCATAACTTTCCAATGAGGAATCGCCTTATAAGCGGTATTTCAAAAGGAATTGTTGTAATTGAAGCTGCAAGAAAAAGCGGGGCGCTTATTACTGCACATTATGCGCTTGATCAGGGAAAGAGTGTAATGGCAATTCCGGGAAGCATTTTTTCGGAGACAAGCAAGGGGTGTAACTGGCTTATTAAACAGGGGGCAATTCTTGTTGATGACATTCAAGACATACTTAATGAATTAAATTTTGAAACAAGATTTGAATCATTTGGATCCCCTCTTCCTGAGATATCAAAAATTGAGGATATATTATCCGAGTTAACCGAGGAGGAAAAAAGTATTCTTGATGCAATAGCAGACAGTAGTGTTTATATTGATGATATTTCTGAAAAGACAAATATTCCAATTACAAAAATTTTGTCTGCATTAACGCAAATGGAACTTAAAGACTTGGTGGAGACCTTGCCCGGGCAGTTTTATAAAAGGGCATTCTGATTAAATTTTTTAAAATTATGGGTTGACATATAATATTTTTTATTGTCAATTTAGATTTTTATATTATTAAGGTAATCTCCGGTCGAAATTTTATAGTTTTTAGAAAAGGTTATAGAAAAAACTTTTTTAAAAAAAAAGTTTTTCTGATTTATTTAGAGATTAGCTTTAAAAATTAATTTTTATTAAAGGTTTTAATAATGAAAAAAGGACTTCTTATAGTAGAATCCCCGGCAAAAATAAAGACAATCAAGAAATATCTTGGTGATGATTTTGATGTGGCAGCCTCAATGGGTCATATAATAGACCTCCCCAAAAAAAGAATTGGTGTGGATATTGATAATAACTTTTCTCTTGAATATGAAGTTATAGAAGGGAAAGAAAAGGTTATTAAGGATCTTATTTCAAGAGCAAAAAACGCTGACGATATTTACCTTGGAACAGACCCTGACAGGGAAGGCGAGGCTATTTCCTGGCATATATACGAAGAATTGTCAAAAAAGAAAAAAAACGGAAAGACTTTTCACAGGGTTCTTTTTAAGGAACTTACTTCAAAGGGTATTTTAGACGCTATTAATTCCCCCGGCACACTAAATGAGAATTTATATAACGCACAAAAGACAAGAAGGGTTCTTGACAGGCTTGTTGGATATGAGATTTCTCCTATTTTGTGGCAGAAGGTAAAAGCAGGTTTGTCGGCAGGAAGGGTTCAGTCTGTTGCGGTAAGGCTTATCTGCGAAAGGGAAAATGAGATAAAGAATTTTGTCCAGGAAGAGTACTGGACAATTGAAGTAAAGTTACAGGCAAAGAATCCCCCTGTCTTTATATCAAGGGTAATTTATAAAAACGGCAAGAAGATTGAGATAAAAAATGAGAAACAATCAAATGCAATACTGTCTGAGATAAAAGATAAGGAATTTGCCGTTATAAAGGCGCAAAAAAAGGAGAAAAAAAGAAATCCAGCTCCACCATTTATTACAAGCACCTTACAACAGGAAGCAGCAAGAAAATTATATTTTTCTGCAAAGAAAACAATGACTCTTGCACAAAATCTTTATGAAGGAATAGAGCTTGGGGATGAAGGTCCGGTTGGACTTATAACCTATATGAGGACAGATTCCACCAGGCTTTCTGCTGAAGCGGTTAATGATGCAAGAGGTTTTATAACTAGTCGGTACGGAGAAAAATATTTGCCCGATAAACCTGTTGTATATAAAGGTAAGGCAAGCGCACAGGATGCCCATGAAGCCATAAGACCCACATCTATCCATAGAACCCCTGAAAGCGTAAGGGCGTTTCTGGACAATGATTCTTATAAGTTATATGACCTTATATGGAAGCGATTTTTATCCTGTCAGATGAATCCTGCGCTTTACAACCAAACTATTGTGGATATTTCTGCCGGTGACTATGGTTTAAGATCAACAGGTAGTATCATGAAATTTGACGGCTTTACGGTTTTATACACGGAGGATAAAGATGAGGAAAGAAAAAGGGCGGATGATGTTGAAGCAGAAGGCGATATGACATTACCAGTTTTAGAAAGCGGTGATCAACTAACACCTCTCGATTTTATCCCAAAACAACATTTTACCCAGCCACCTCCCAGATATACAGAGGCAAGTCTTGTCAAAGCCCTTGAAGAAAAAGGAATAGGAAGACCAAGCACTTATGCTGCAATTATGTCTAATATAAGGGAAAGGGAATATGTTCTTTATGTTGAGAAGCAGTTTAGACCCACAGAGCTAGGTTTTTTGGTTACAGATTTGTTAGTTAAAAATTTTCCTAATATTTTGGATGTGCACTTTACATCTGAGATGGAAAAAGAACTTGATGAGATTGAGGATGGTCAGCGTAAGTGGACGGAATTACTTGGTTCATTTTATGAATCATTTAAGATGGAGTTGGATAAAGCTAAAATACAAATGGAATCAGTAAAGGCAAAAGGCATTGAAACTGATTTGAATTGTGAAAAATGTCAGTCCAAAATGGTTATAAGATATGGGAAAAACGGAGAATTTCTTGCGTGTTCAAATTATCCGCAGTGTAAGAATACCCATAATTTTACAAGGGATGAAAAGGGTAAGATTATTATTGTAGAAAAGAAACCTGTGGAAAAAGGGGAGTTATCAGGAGAAAAGTGTGATTTGTGTGGTTCAGATATGGTTATAAAAAAAGGAAAATACGGGGAATTTCTTGCATGTTCTGCTTATCCTGATTGTAAAAATACCAGACCAATTAACGGGGGATTGCCATGTCCTGAAAAAGATTGTGACGGGATATTGATAAAAAGATTTTCTAAAAAGGGCAGAAAGCCTTTTTATGGGTGTAATAAATATCCAAATTGTAAGTTTGTGACATGGGATGAACCTGTAGCTGAAAATTGTCAAGATTGTAATAGTCCTATTTTATTGAAAAAAATAACCAAAAGTATTTTAAAACTAAAATGCCCAAACCCTGAATGTAATTTTGAAAAAAATATTCAATCAGAGTAAAAAAAAAGATTGACATTTAAAATTTAGGTGGTAAAATTACATCTCTTTTTTGAAAGTAATTTGCTTGAAAAAAAAATTTCAATAACTTAAAAAAAGTTGTTGACAAAAAAAATTTTTCATGATAAATTAGAAAGTCTGTTCTTGATGATAAAAACATCATAAAAACAGTTGACAAAAAACCTCAATTATTATAAAGTATAATTGAGAAAATTTTTGCTTGATCTTTGAAAACTGAATAGCAATAAGCAGATATGAGTAAATTCCATTTTTATTTTTATTTCTATTACAATAACTAGAGATTAAATCCAAAGTTTATATAAATTTATGGAGGGTTTGATCCTGGCTCAGAATTAACGCTGGCGGCGTGCCTAACACATGCAAGTCGTACGGGGTAGCAATACCCAGTGGCGCACGGGTGAGTAACACGTAGGTAATCTACCTTCAGAACCGAAATAACACCGCGAAAGTGGTGCTAATGTCGGATAATATCGAGAGATCAAAGGGGCAACCCGACTGGAGATGAGCCTGCGTCCCATTAGCTAGTTGGCAGGGTAAAGGCCTACCAAGGCGACGATGGGTAGCTGGTCTGAGAGGATGATCAGCCACACTGGAACTGGTACACGGTCCAGACTCCTACGGGAGGCAGCAGTGAGGAATCTTGGACAATGGGGGAAACCCTGATCCAGCAACGCCGCGTGAGTGATGAAGGTTTTCGGATCGTAAAGCTCTGTCGAGGGGGAAGAAGTTCTGACGGTACCCCTAGAGGAAGCACCGGCTAACTCCGTGCCAGCAGCCGCGGTAATACGGGGGGTGCAAGC
>DYOW01000104.1 GCA_020720325.1 Desulfobulbus propionicus | reverse complement strand
ATGGCAAATTCCAATGAAATTTTTGAAATTAATATCCTTATAGGCGGTGAGGCAGGACAGGGGCTTGTTACCATTGGGCAGATGCTTTCAAGGGCGCTTGTAAAGGCAGGATACGAAATATGCATAACACAAAGCTATATGTCCCGAATAAGAGGCGGCGCCAATACATTTGCCATAAGGACATCCACAAAGAAGATTTTATCAACGAGGATTCATTATGATATCCTTGTTGCGTTAAATGATGAAACAGTTGCCTTACATCTCTCATCATTAAAAGAAAACGGTCTTTTAATTGCCGATAAAGCCGTTCAATCGGATTATCCCAATTATCTTAAGGTTCCATTTGATGAACTTGGCGCCAAAAAAGTTGAAAATACAGTTGCCCTTGGCATCCTTGGCGCTATTTTAAAGCTTGATATAAGATTTTTTGAGGAATTAATAACCGCGACTTTCGGGAAAAAACATGCGGATCTTCTTGATGATAATTTTTCTGCCCTTAAAAAGAGTTTTGAGTTTTTGCAGGGAAACAAACCTGATTTTCCTGATTTTGCAAAGGCCGATTGTTGCAGGGAACGCATGATGCTAAACGGAAATGAGGCCATTGCCCTGGGCGCAATAGCAGCGGGAGTGAAATTTTGTTCATTCTATCCCATGACCCCTTCCACAAGCATTGCATTAACCATAGCGCATCATGCAAAGGATATGGGTATTGTAGTTGAACAGGCTGAAGATGAAATTGCGGCTATTAACATGGCCCTTGGCGCAAGCTATGCAGGGGCAACTCCCATTGTAACCACTTCCGGTGGTGGTTTTGCCCTTATGTGCGAGGGAATAAGCCTTGCGGGCATGCTTGAGCTTCCTGTTGTTGTGGCCCTTGCCCAGAGACCCGGACCTGCCACAGGACTTCCCACGCGCACTGAACAGGGTGATTTAAATCTTGCTATGTACGCGGGTCACGGGGAATTTCCAAGGGCAATTTTTGCTCCTTCCACAGTGGAGTCATCTTATGAAATAACCCAAAATGCCTTTCACATTGCAAATGAATTTCAATCCCCGGTTTTTATAATTACTGACCAGTTTCTTGCAGACCAGTATCAGGGACTGGAGCCCTTAAACCCAAATAATGCAAATCCAGTGGTTACAACCGGAGACAAACCAGCTTCTTTGCCTTATAAAAGATATGAAATTACTGAAAACGGTGTTTCCCCAAGGCTTATTCCGGGACTTACTGAAAATCTTGTCATATCAGGAAGCGATGAGCATACTGAAAATGGAAAACTTACCGAAGACCTTGATATGAGAATCAAGATGGTGAATAAGAGGATTGTAAAGCTATGCGGAATCTTTGACCGTGTTATTCCTCCTAAATATATTGGTGTTCCTTACCCCGACCTTCTTTTGGTTTGTTGGGGCTCAAGCTTTGGCGCAGTGAAGGAGTCAATGGATATCTTAAATGAAGAGGGTAATAAGGTGAGTATGCTATGTTTTGAGCAGGTTTGCCCCCTTAATGCAGGCCAGTTTATCCATTACTTAAAAAGCGCCGCAAGCACAGTTTGTATTGAAGGAAATGCCACAGCGCAGTTTGCCTCTTTGTTAAGAATGGAAACCGGTTTTGTATTTGATGAGCTGATACTGTGCTATGACGGACTGCCTTTTACACCAGGATATATCCTTGAGGCATTAAAAAAATAGAAATTATTTCATTGAATTATGTATGAATTAAATGTAATAAGCCAATAAGGATGAAGCATTATGGTATATATTAATAATAAACCAGCAAGATTGTATCCTCCCAATAGATTTTTAAGGGCAGCAAAGGCATTAGATTATCGTCTTGGCTCTGAGCTTTTATGGAAAAAGGTTTTTTTTGATAATCATCATTTTATGCTTGGCGGAAATTTTGATAAAATTAAGCTTTTTGACACAACAATTGAGCAAAATACCAAGCTTAACCCTTCAGAATTTGATTCTTTGCCGGGCGGTTGGATGGATCCTGAAGAAAATTATCATTATTCTGTTTTTATGCAGGATCAGTTTAATTTTTTTAATGATGAATCAGGTCTAAAAATCACAGATGCTTCCTTCTTAAGGATTGCCACAGATGTTATTAAATAGGAGATTTAAGTAATGTTAAGCAAGTACTTAAAATCCTTCCCGATAAAGTATAAGATAGTCTTATTGATTATGATAGTCAGTTTTTCTTCAACCCTTTTTATAAGTTGTATTTTCTTTTACAGAGAATATAAAATATACAAGGATGAAATTAAAAAAGATATTTCTGTCTTATCTTCCATAATAATTAAAAACTGTGTCGCTTCCCTTTCATTTGATGTATCCGTTGATGCCCTTACTGTTTTAAATTCTTTAAGTGTAAATCCTAATATTATGCTCGCAAGTATTTATGGAACTAATAACAACCTTTTTGCCTCATATAAAAAAAAACAGCAGCTTCCTGATATGAACCTTTCTTTTTTGTTAAATTCAACTAAAAATAACTGTTAAAGATACTGGTTATGGAATACCCAAAGATATTCAGGATAGAATATTTGAACCTTTTTTTACAACAAAAAGAGAGGGAGAAGGCACAGGTCTTGGTCTTTCTGTTGTTAAGGATATTATAACTGAGATGAACGGTTTAATCGCAGTGGATAGCAGAGTGGGTGTGGGCACAAGCTTTGATATTTATATACCCGTTCACCGTAAAAAATCTCAGGAAATAGTTGTTGAAAAGACAGAGAAAATTATTTACGGCAAAGGACATCACATATTTTTTGTTGATGATGAAATGATTATTTTGGAGGCATTTTGTTTTCTTTTTGAAATGTTTGGCTTTGAAGTAAGCTGTTTTAATCACAGTGAAGAAGCCCTGATTGCATTTCAAAAAAATCCCGGAAAATATGACCTTGTTTTTTCTGATTGCACCATGCCTCATCTGACTGGTATTGGACTTATTGAAAAAATAAAAAAAATAAGGTATGATATCCCTGCAATATTATTTACAGGGAATGAAACCGCCTTAAGTGAAGATATGTTAAAAAAGGCAGGTGTTGATGAATTATTATTAAAACCTTTGCATCATAAAGAAGTTGTAAAGTCAATTAATAAATTATTAAAAATTAATATCTGATATTATAATCGCATTAAATAAAGCTTAAAGTATAGCTTAAGTTAATTGTTAATATAAAAAGTCTTTTTTAGACATGCAATTTAAATTATTTTTAAAAAAACTTATGGAGGAAAAAAATTATGTCAAGGGTAACTATTGAAGAATACGGCAAGTATGAAACTGCATGGTGTCCGGGCTGCGGCAATTTTAATATTTTATCATCCCTGAAAAAGGCTCTGGTTATGTGCGACCTCAAACCTCACGAGGTGCAGATGGTTTCAGGCATAGGTCAGGCTGCAAAGACTCCTTATTATTTAAATGTCAATCACTTTGACGGTCTGCACGGAAGGGGAATACCTGCTGCCCTTGCCATGAGAATTTCCAATCCAAATCTTAAGGTTATTTATGAAAGCGGTGACGGCTGCACATATGGCGAAGGCGGCAATCATTTTCTTGCATGTTTAAGGAGAAATCCGGATATCACGCTTTTTGTCCATGATAATATGGTTTACGGTCTTACAAAAGGTCAATCAAGCCCAACATCCGGGCATGGTTTTGTCACAAAGGCTCAACCCGCTGGAAATCCTTCAAATCCCTTTAATCCTGTTGCGCTTGCAGTTCTGATGGGCGCAAATTTTGTCGCAAGGGCTTATTCCGGAAAGCCTGACCAACTTGCAAATATCATGGCAGAGGCAATAAAACACAAAGGCTTATCCCTTGTTGATATCCTTCAGCCCTGTGTTACTTTTAATAAAATAAACACATACCAGTGGTTTAACGAAAGGTGCAGTGAACTGCCTGCTGATTATGATCCATACAACAGGGAAACTGCCCTGAAAACCGCTATGGAGTTTGGCGATACCATTCCTATAGGCATTATATTCAAGGCTGATAATCCAACATTTGAGGATAATTTTTCGGCTCTTGAAAAAGGCCCTCTCTGCGCGCAGCCGCTAAATAAAGAAAACCTTGGGAATGTATTTAAGGAATATATAGCTTAATTTTGAAATCAAAGTATAGTTATTTTGAAGAAAGAGAATTTATTCTCCTGTTGATTCTTTCTGTTATTATTTCTTTTTCATGGCTTGGTCAGGTCTCGCTTTTTGATGTTGATGAGACAGTATTTGCCCAGGCGACCAAGGAAATGCTGAATTCAGGGGATTATATAACGCCCCGCTACAACGACATAAACCGATATGACAAGCCCATTCTTTTTTATTGGTTAATGGCGCTAAGTTATAAGATTTTCGGCATTAACGAGGTGGGAGCGAGGCTTGTATCAGCATTGAGCGCTGTTATTTTATCTCTGGGATTATATACTTTTATTAAAGAATTTATCCCTGAAAAAGATGATTTTAGAACCACCGCCTTTTATGGCGCTTTGTCCTTTATATTATCCGTTTATTTTTTTGTATATTCCCATGCCGCTGTGACTGATATGTTGCTAAGTCTGTGTATAACATTCAGCCTTTTTAGCTTTTACAGGTGGTTTGCATGCAGGGAAGAAAAACAGATATATTTTCTGATGATATTCACCGGACTTGGTTTTCTCACAAAGGGTCTGATAGCAATAGTTTTGCCGGGTTTTATTATCTTATTGTTTCTTATCCTGCAAAAAGATTTTAAGTCAATTTTGGTGTTTTTTCATCCAAAATATCTTCTGTGTTTTTGCATTGTGGGTTTGCCGTGGTATATTGCCCAGTTTAGCGTGAACGGAAATGAATTTATAGAGCAGTTTTTCCTGAAGCACCATTTTAAGCGATATACAGAGGTTATTTCAAGCCACGGAGGCCCGGTTTATTTTTATGTGATATGTCTTTTCGCAGGGACTTTTCCCTGGCTTTTTTATCTGATTTCCAATATTAAAGATTTTATCAAAAAAAGAGACCCTTTGATTATTTTTTGCGCAATATGGTTCCTGAGTTTTTTTATATTTTTTTCCCTTTCCACAACAAAACTCCCAAACTATATTCTTCCGGGTATCGCTCCTTTTTTTATCCTGACAGGTATTTCAATCAAAAAGGCTGAATTTAATGTGTCATTTAACAATTATATCATGATAATCCTTGGTATATTAAATCTTGCGGCGCTTTTTTTTATTATTGAGAAATATCCAGATTTTTGGGGAAGCATCATTATTTTTCTTTTTTTGCAGGCAGGTTTATTTCTCGCATATCAATTTTTATATAAAAGGCAATTAATCTATATTTTTTCGGTTTTTCTGGTAAATATATTGTTTCTAACATTTTTATTCATGCCAGTCGCCAATAAAATTTTGCAGAGGACATTATATGTTTACAGTTTATATATCAATGAAGCCACTAATAGTGAAGAAAAAATACTTATGTATAAGGTTAATAAGCCAAGCGTCTTATTTTATTCTGACAGAAAGGTAATTCACATACCCAAAAATGAGATGTTGGAAGAGATGAGTTCATCAATGCCCAGATATGCTGTTTCTTTTAATAAGGATAAAGATATAAAGGTTATGCTTGATTTTGGATATAAAATGTTAAATAACGACAGAAAGTATGTGTTATATGAAAGAGATATTAAAGAAAAGCCTTAAAGCAGCGCTTTTTACCGCAGGAGCCATGCTTTTTACAAATTTTTTCATGGGTAAATTTGATAAAAAGATCGTGGGGGAAATAAAAAAATATAAGGATGCAAAACCTACTTTTGTAAAAAAATACAAGAAAAATCAAAAGATAATCAAAAAAGCAACAAGCGGCTTTCCAATATTTGTTTTTTCCATATTTTTGTATGGTTATGGCAATGTTTATCATAAAAAAATAGCGATAATCGGAAAAGATCTGATGCTCGGATTTTTGATCGCTGGCGGCATCTCAAGATTTTTTAAGCATTTTGCAGGCAGGGCAAGACCGAGGATAACGCATGACACCCTCTTTAGACCAATTAGTCTCAGAAAAGGTTTTGATTCCTTCCCTTCAGGTCATACCACTGTGGCAGTATGTTTTTCCAGCATAATGATGGGGCATTTTCCTTGGTTATCTCCGGTTTTTTGGGGTTACGGCGCGCTTACTGCTTTTGACAGACTTTTTGGTATTTCTCATTTTCCCTCTGATGTCTTAACAGGGACAATAATCGGAATAAGCGTGGGACAGGCGATAACCCATGATTCAAGAGATATTGCGAGGGTGATTTGATGTATTGATTTTTTTATTAATAATAAAAAATCCTGTGAATAAATTAATGCGTATTTGTAAAGTTTTTATTATTCTCTCTTGTATTCTTTTTTTTTCGGGTGTGATGAGAACAAAGCAGCAAAACCCAACTACCCTGTTTTTGTTTCAACAATAATGCCTATCCCCACAGAAGGTATCGTAAAAGTTATAAATGGTGATGTTTTTATCAAAAAGAACGACATAAATCAATATAACAGGTTATTAATAAATGATGTTATCTCCATTG
>DYOW01000194.1 GCA_020720325.1 Desulfobulbus propionicus | reverse complement strand
CGCCGTAACAAGAACCGGTGATGTTAAAATTTGCGGCTAGTAATTCTTCGATTTTTGTCATTTTTGTCTCCTTTTTTGTTATTGTGTGCTGCTGTGTGTTACTAATATAATACAACCAAGCACAAAAATGTCAATATATTAGAAAGCAAGATAATCCATTTAGTGCAGATATAACCCAAAAAACTCGACTTAACAATCTGTTACAAATAACAAATAGCAAAATAGCAAAAATGCACTTGTAAAAAATTAAAAAGGGTGCATAATGAATATACGAGCGAACCTTGACAAACAAAAAAATCCTTAAATATATAAAAATATCTACAAAATAATTTAATAGATATTTTTGTATCCCAGTCGCCTAAAGGGTTTCAGCTCTAAAATATATAATATCTAAAATATCCCTAGTGTATTTATTTAATAACCGCTAGGGATTTAGTGCTGTTATTATATGCATAATAATAATATATATATATATATATTTATATATTATACATTTTAAAGCTATATGATAGTAGTAGCAAGGGATACAAAAATATCTATTAAATATCTACAAATATATTTTTGACTTTGACCGAATGAGGTCTTGCATTATAAAAACAAACAGCCTGGCAGCAAGACTCTCCAAATTGACTATTTTTTTAAACTAACGGTATAACAGCAAAAATGTGAAATTTAAAATTAAAAATCCTGCCCTTATGACTTTTGGGCAGGATTGCGGTATAATAAAAAGAATAAAAGCAATAAAAAAAGGAAAACAGAGAAATGCAAAAATATACAGCCGGAGAAATAGGCGCACACCTAGAAACAATACTGTACGGACAAGATGAAGGCGAATTCCGTGTCATCATCACAAAAACAAAAACTATTGAAGGCAAAAGATACGGCAGCTTTGTATTACTCCCCGAAAATGAATCAACCGCAAAAGATATCAAAAAAGCAGCTATATACCTCACCAATCGGCTAGATGCCATAACGGAAAAAGGAGAACAGGAAAATGTCGAACCGTCCCCTATCCCTACAACAAAAAGCATTTTGTAAATTCAAGGCGCAAGGCTACAGTAACGAAGAGTCCTCCTTAAGAGCAGGCTATGCCAAAAGCTATGCAAGAGACAGATCTTATGAGCTGTCGGCTAACCCTCGGATCAAGGCAGAAATCGCCAACTGGAAGGCGAAAGCGGACGAAAAGGCGGATGAAATCTTTGCAGGTCAGATAAGACAGAAATTAATGTCCGTGGAAGAGCTGTTAATAAT
>DYOW01000193.1 GCA_020720325.1 Desulfobulbus propionicus | reverse complement strand
CATCTGAATTTATTGTCACATCTCCGCCGCCGCCTTCACCGCCAAAAACAGTGGCGGAAACTTCTGAATCATTAAATATCTTCATATCTTTTGCATTTATAGAGATATTCCCCCCTGATGTATAAAATGACAAAGAGAAAATCTTGCCATCTTTAACCTCCAATTTATCAGCATTGATTGAAATTTTACCGGCAATACCATTTTTACTGGCGCTTGATACGGAAATAAAACCATTATCCTGAATTATTAACTTTCCATTGACATTAATATCAATATCACCGCCATTTCCGGATATACTACCAACAGTATCTGTAAGCACACCGCTTGAATATCCAATTTTATTCTTGCCTGATAGCTGAAACAAATCCCATACATCTAAAATAACACTACCTGCATCACCACTTCCTTCTGTATATGCAAGAATTGTCCCTGCATCCTTCAGAATTAGTTTATCAGCAAAAATCTTGACATTGCCTGCATTTCCCGTGCTTCCCCACACTGCATCAGCATGAATAAAACCATTAATCAACTCCAGTTCTGAGGTTTTTATGTCTATTGAACCGCCATTTCCTGATAAAAATGTGTCTGAAGTAATGCTGCTTTTTCTGACAGGCTCATTTAAGCTGTAAGAATCTGAAATATAGATTTTATTGGTTACATCTATGTTAATGTTCCCGCCGTCACCTTCGCCTGTTGTTGCTGTGTTTATATAGCCGCCTTCTGTAATTTTGATATTATCAGCTTTAATGTTAATATTGCCGGCATTACCCTTAGATAAAAGATAAGCCTGACTGTTTATAAAGCCTTTATTTAATTCTAAATTTGAAGAAACAATATTGATTGTTCCTGCATTTCCTGATGAAAAACCCTGTGTGCTGGAAGAAACACCGCTATCCGCATAATGTATATCACTACCATAGTAACCTTCTTCCGAGCCTGATATTAAAATATTGCTTTTTATATTAAGATTTATATTTCCCGCTGAAACAGCGCTGTGCTGTTCATTTGAAGAGCTTATTATTGAGCCGTTTAATAAACTTAAATTATCAGCATAAATATCAATATCTCCACTCTTTTCTTCATTTTTGCTTATTGAGGCACTGCTTACGGAAAATAAATATGAGAAATCCATGTTTATATCCTGTCCATAAACAGTTATTTTTCCTGATTTTTTTCCATTAACATCAATTAATGTGGATAATAAATTTATTGTTCCGTATTTATCAAATTTATCACCATCTAATTTATAATTA
>DYOW01000019.1:29691-34023 GCA_020720325.1 Desulfobulbus propionicus | reverse complement strand
AAAATGAAAAAATGCTTTAGTATTTTTCCCTTTAGGGTGAAAAACAAGGATGTTTTTCATCAAAATACATATTTTTAGAGCTACCCTTTAGTTGATTCTAAAGGCTGGTTGGAATATTTTAGTGACGGAAAGAATGCAGATTTTTTTTCAAAGCCATTTAAAAAAAATAAATAAAACTTATTTTTCCCTGATACACTTTTTATCCTATTTTTAAAACATAACTATCTGATTTTATAGGCTAAAATGGCGGAAGCGCATGGGAATCGAACCCACCCACGGGGCTACTAACCCCGAGCGCCGGATTTGAAGTCCGGGAGAGACACCAGTACCCCTGGCGCTTCCAATGTTTTTATAAAATAAACTTTTATTAAAACATTTTTTAATAATAAAATCAATAACAGCATGTTGTATTTTTTCACTAATCCCAAAAAATAAAATTTTAGAAGGCTAACCAATGGAAACTTTTTTTAAAAAGCTTCTCCTAAGACATATTTAAAAATAAAAAAGGCGGGTTGCCCCGCCTTCTGAAAATATAAAATATTCTCTATTATTAAATAAATAATTAATACATATCGCCCATGCCGCCCATACCACCCATTCCGCCGGGCATAGCAGGCATTTTATCATCTTTCTTTGGAATTTCAGCGATCATTGCCTCTGTGGTTAAGAGAAGTCCTGAAACGCTTGCAGCATTTTGGAGAGCAATTCTTGAAACTTTGGTTGGATCAATGATACCAACAGCCATAAGGTCTTCATAAACGCCTGTGGCAGCATTAAAGCCAATATTTGTGCTTTCAGATTTTACTCTTTCAACAACAATTGAGCCTTCAAAGCCAGCGTTATTTGAAATCTGTCTTAAAGGTTCTTCAATAGCTCTTTTAATAATGTTGATGCCGTGCATTTCATCGCTGTCTTCAAGCTTTAAAGCCTCAACAGCGGCAAGAGATCTTAAATATGCAGTTCCGCCGCCTGGCACAATGCCTTCTTCTACAGCAGCCCTTGTAGCGTTAAGCGCGTCTTCAACCCTTGCCTTCTTTTCTTTCATTTCTGTTTCTGTGGCGGCTCCAACATTAATAACAGCGACACCGCCGATAAGTTTTGCAAGTCTTTCCTGGAGTTTTTCCCTGTCATAGTCAGAAGAGGTTTCATCAATCTGAGCTCTTATTTGTTTTACTCTTCCTTCTATTTTTTCCCTTACGCCTCCTCCGTCAACAATTGTGGTGTTGTCTTTATCAACAACAACTCTTTTTGCCCTTCCAAGGTCATTAAGGTTCATGTTTTCAAGTTTAATGCCAAGGTCTTCAGCAACCATCTGTCCGCCTGTAAGAATAGCAATATCTTCAAGCATTGCCTTTCTTCTGTCGCCAAATCCAGGAGCCTTGACAGCGCAGCACTGTAATGTTCCGCGAAGTTTATTTACAACAAGTGTCGCAAGGGCTTCCCCGTCAACATCTTCAGAGATTATCATTAATGGTTTGCCCATTTTTGCAATCTGCTCAAGAAGAGGTAGAAGGTCTTTCATATTGCTGATTTTTTTCTCATTTATAAGGATATATACATCTTCAAGGATACTTTCCATTTTTTCAGGATCAGTCACAAAATATGGTGAGCAATATCCTCTGTCAAACTGCATGCCTTCAACAACCTCAAGGGTGGTTTCCATTGATTTAGCTTCTTCAACGGTGATAACACCTTCTTTGCCAACCTTATCCATAGCTTCTGCTATAATATTGCCGATTGTTGTGTCGTTATTGGCAGATATTGTTCCAACCTGAGCAATTTCTTTCTGGTCTTTGGTTGGTTTTGAAAGTTGTTTGAGTTCTGAAACAACGGTTTCAACAGCCTTGTCAATACCGCGTTTTAATGCCATTGGGTTGATTCCGGCTGCAACGAGCTTTGAACCTTCGTTATATATAGCCTGGGCAAGGATTGTGGCTGTGGTTGTTCCGTCACCGGCGATATCGCTGGTTTTGGAAGCGACTTCTCTAACCATCTGCGCGCCCATATTTTCAAACTTATCATCAAGCTCCACTTCTTTTGCAACTGTGACACCGTCTTTGGTGATAATTGGCGAGCCAAAAGATTTTTCAATAATAACATTTCTTCCTTTTGGACCAAGTGTGACTTTAACTGCATTGGCAAGGGTGTTTACGCCTTTAAGCATAGCTTCTCTTGCTTTTGAGCTGTATTTTATTTCTTTAGCAGCCATTATGCTGAAACCTCCATATTTAATTTATTGAATTGATTTTTTTTACTTGATTAGAAAGCGGGGTAGCTGAATACAGAAAAATTATTCAACAACAGCGAGGATATCATCCTCTCTCATCATTAAATATTCTACTCCCTCAATTTTGATTTCTGTTCCGGCGTATTTGCCAAAAAGAATTTTGTCTCCCACTTTAACGTCCAAAGGTCTTACTTCTCCCTTTTCATTAACTTTTCCCTTGCCTACAGCAATAATTTCACCTTCAACAGGTTTTTCTTTTGCAGTGTCAGGGATAATAATTCCGCCTTTTGTCATTTCTTTTTCTTCAAGGCGTTTAACAAGGATGCGGTCGTGTAACGGCCGAATGTTCATTGTTTTAGTTCTCCTTTCTGTTTTTGTTTTTTATTTTATTGAAAATTTAAAATGCAAGAAAAATAACTTGTTAATTTTATAATTATTTTTTTTATTTAAAAGCTATTTAATAATATTCAATTTTTTGCGAAAAGTAAATTAAGCATGTTTTTTTTTTTTGCAACAAATATTTATTAAACAATTTAAAAAAATCAAAATTGAAAATTAGATAATTTTTTTTATTTATAAGGTTAAATGGTATTATTATTAATGAGTGTTTTCTTTATTTTTAATAGTTACATTTTACTGAAAAAAACAAAAAATAAAAATTTAATAGCATTGTTTTTAATTTTTTTTTAAGATAAATCCAAAGTTTTCCGATTATAGAATTGACCAAGAAAAGATTTTAAACAGGGGGTAATATGTTTAAATTTAATTTTATGAGATCATTATTTCTAATAGCAATGATTTCAATACTTGCCGGATGCGGGCAGACAGTCAGGGAGTCTTTGTCTCCTATTAACACACAGGAACAGGCTAAAAACAAAATCAACAAAAAAATCGTTTTGCTTCCTCTTGCTGATTACACACAGGGAAGAACACCTGATGATAACTTAAGGCGTCAGGTAAAAATTAATACATCCCTTAATCATCGTCTGTCAATGTACGGACTTTATTCCCCGCTTCAGGAAGATGTAATGCAGCAACTTGTTGACATGGGAATAATATCAGAATTAAAGACAAACGAGCTTAATTATGATAAATACAGACATTTATCTAAAGAGATTGGCTTTGACTGGTCAAGCGCAATGCAGGAGGAAATTTCAAGGGTATATGCAATCAGTGAAGCTACTAAGGCTACGCAGGGAAGCATGAGGTTTGAGCAGGTTGGTCTTAATCAGGAAGCAGTTAAGGTCATTGGAACAAGATTTAGCTCAGATTACCTCTTAAGAGGAAGAATTGTGGAATATGAAATGCGTCAGGGACATTCATTAAATCCGTTCCAGAGAGGGTTTTTGCCTGTGTTTTTTGGAGTGACATCAAATGCGCTTTTTGGTGTTGCAAAAACAGAACAATATGACCTCTGGCACGATGTTGCAGTTGGCGGAACTGTTGGCGCTTTAATCGGGACAAACCTTGAGACACCTTTTAATCCTCCTAAAAAAGAAACCACAACAACCATTGAAGGAACACATCCAAGGTTTATGACAGAGAAAACTGTCACAGATTATGATGGTGGTTATGAGATGTATCAGGGATTAAACGCTGGTGTATGGGGCGCTGCAGGCGCTGCCGCCGCCTATTTATCAAATAAAGGCGGAAAAATAGAAAAGGCAGTTGTGCAGGTAAGCCTTGCTTTACAAAAAGCTGATGACGGCACAATAATATGGCAGAACAGGGTTGAAAAAGAGGTTGAGCCTTATACAATGTGGGCAAATCCAACAGACAGGATTGTTCTTGACAAGGCTATTGAAGAGGCTGCGCTTTCACTTATAGATGACCTTGCAGCGTCATTAAAGTCAATGCCTGAATCTGTTGTTCAGCAGGTGGTTTATATGCCACCACCACCTCAGGCAGTGGTTGAAGAGCCTATTTTAGCGCCGGTTGAACCTATGTCTAAACCTGCAAGAAAACCAATGAAACAGGCGCCATTAAAATAATGAAAAAAAGTATACTTATTGGAGGTTCTTTATGCTAGATATAAAGAGAGGTATAAAAGGATTAATTTTTTTCCTTTTGGTTTTTTTCTCTGTTAGTGATGTTTTTGCGCAGTG
>DYOW01000019.1:0-29591 GCA_020720325.1 Desulfobulbus propionicus | reverse complement strand
GATTAATTTTTTTCCTTTTGGTTTTTTTCTCTGTTAGTGATGTTTTTGCGCAGTGTAAAAATTATACAAGCGGTAGTTTTGCTTATGCGCCAGGCAGTATTACATTTAATGGATATATTTCAAACGGGACAGTCATAATACCATCAAATACAGTTACTGTTTCATTAAATGGTTTTGTTGGATCAACACCCGTTGTTTACTGCTGGTGGGCTTCAAAGGGCGCTGATTGGATCAGGCTTCATAATCCTGATGGCTCCATTGCAGATGGATCAATCAGTCCAACACCAACTGACGTTTATGGACAAAAATTCTCTGTGAGCGTTGATATTTCAAGAATACCTGCAGTAGCTCAAACTTATACAAGCACTATAATTGTTGAATCAACTCTTGGCGATACAACTCCACCCCTACCTATAAATGTTACTCTTGTAATAAGAGCAACAGATCCCTCCAGTCCTGAACCTGGACCTATTGTTCCGACTATTCCTGCTCAGCAATGCAGTGTTACAAAAAATGGTTCATTGCATGTATCTCCCGAAAATTTACAGTTTTATATTAATTACGAAGACAGGGCAAATCCTGAGTCAGTTACGGTTCAGGTTGGCGCTTTTATTCAGCAGGCAGACAAAGCTACAATTGACCAATTATTAAGAGATATTGCTCAGGAAACAAACTCAACGCAAAGGGCTATACTTGATGCTGAATTACAGGTTTTATTGCAACTCTGGCAGAATAGTCCTGATTTTTGCTGGTCAGCTAAGAAAAACCAGGATTGGATAGTTATCGGCAGTGGTATGGATGGAAGATTAAATGTATCTTCACAAACAAGTCCAGGCAACTTTACAGTCACAATTGACTATGATCAATTGCCAATTTACGATACAAATGCTACAAGTGTTGGAAACGGACTAACCCAATACAGATTTGATGGTAGTGTGACTGTTGAGGCTGATTTAACAACGGTTGGTTCAGTCACCATACCTATTATAGTATATGTAAACTATATTAATGTTCCAAGATATGCCGCTGAAAAGAGCTTTACAACAACTGACTGGGTTGATATAACAATGAATATACCTGTTGCGAGAAGTGTGACCGGAGCCCTTTATATCCTTGCTGAGCATCCAACACTTGCGCCAGGACAGGTTTTTGCTTACAGATATTTAGATAAAAACAGCCCTACATTTACCCTTTTCAGCCAGTGGGGACACCATGTTGCAGGCGCTCAGAATCTTTGGTATGTACAGGATGTTCAAAACACACCTATCGCAATTCCTTATACAGAAAATATGGGATATACGATAAATGCAGACGGAACTATAAGTTATGATCCTGTGTATCCTTCGATTCCACCTGGATGGAACAACTGGTCTGAAACAAATACTACAACTCTTCCATATGAGTCACCATATGTGCCACCTACATTGCAGGATGTTATATATATTGTTCCTGTGACATTTGGGGCTGGCTTAAGGCTTATTGGCATGGAAGGTGACTGGATTATAAGGGCAGTTGTTGGCGATCCAACAAATATTGCAAATTATTCTTCATGGAGAGAGTTATTTTATTATGTTCTGCATATTCATCCTCTAACAGGAAATTGGATTATAACTGAAACACAGGAAGATGGCACAGCATATACATATATTGATACATGCGAAAAAAAGAGCAGTATTTGTAAAAAAGCAGGAGAACCTGTTGCATATCCTCTTATGCTTAATGAAAACAGGGGTAAAATTTCAGGTTACTGGAAGATGCCTCAGGAAAACACATTGTTATCTGATGCGACAACATATTCAAAATATTCAAACATGAATGATCAACTTTGCACAAGCCTTATGGTGCAGGGACACAGAATGAATGTTGCATCCTGTGTGCAGCCTTCAGGTTATGAGATTCGTTTCACCGAGCCAAGCCTAATGGGTCTTGTTGAATACTTCTACAATGTTAAGAAACCAGTTATTTCTTCCAGAGATATGGGCAGAATTGAGGGTGAATGGCAGTATCAGTTTGTTGGCAGCAACAAATGGTCTTTGCCTCTTTCATTCTATGGAGTGAAACAGGGAATAACCATTCCTCTTGACCCAAGTTGTAATTGTTATCCTATAAACGGTAAGGTTAATGGTTACGCAGTTCCTTTTATAGTAGATACAGGAGCTGCCGCTACTTTCCTTGATTTAGATGATGCCTGCGGCATGGGATTGTGTGATTACACTACAGCCACAGGTTTAAGCGCTTCAAAGTGTGATCAGACATCATATACTTGCGGCGGCGTTGGCGGCACAATTACCTGTTACAGGTGCTTTGTGGATATTTCAGTAGAAGACAGGATTCTTATTAAAGACGTAGAATCATATCTTGCACAAGATGCAGGGATTGCAGAAGGTCTTCTTGGAATGACATTCCTTGATAAGGTTAATACTAGTGTAAGTTCCGCTGACGGAACAATGACAATCGCGCCTTAATTAAAATTTGCTCTCCTCCTTTAACTTGAATAATAAGGGAGGGGAGTTTATACTTTTAAAATGAAATTGATTGAACGGAGGTATCTAAAATGGCTAATGTCTCAGATATAGTTAAACAGTTTTATAAAAATTTTTATGGGGTTGACCCTGACAGCGCCACTCTTACAAGTTATACAACAAAAATAGAAAGCGGTCAGATGAATTTTAACGGGCTTATCCTTGAATTCTACAACAGCAATAATTTCAAGTCTGATTTTGAACAGGTGTTCAGGCTTCATAAAGCAGCGCTTTTAAGAGAACCTGTTTTAAGTGATTTGAAAAATGCTCTTAATGAAATGTTTAAGCCTGATTTTAATATATATAACCTTGCAGATATGTATATGCAATCTCAAGAATTCAAGAATATTTATGGCTATAACTTAAATAATGAACAATTTATTGAAAAATTATATATTAATGTTCTTGGACGACCTTCAGATGCTTCTGGAAAGTCCTATTGGGTTAATGCGTTAAATACAGGAGAAAAGACACTTTCACAGGCTCTTGTTGCTTTTTCCGAATCAAACGAAAATATTTTTCAGGATGAAGATACATTAAATGCCTACTGGACCACCGCTTTTATAAGTAATTCAGATCCCAATAACAGCAGCAATGCGCAAATTAAGCAGCAATATTCAGATATGAAAACGCTTTTTGATCTTGATGATTCAGGAAGCGGTAAATATACAAAAGATCAGTTAATCAATACAGCAATAGAAGATAATTTAGAGAGGTTTAATGCCGATAATCCGGGAAGTAAAATTTTACAGCAATATTTTACTGACACATTAGAGGATTCAGTATCAGCGGGTCTTCAGGGAATACTGGATTCAACCGCCTCAAGCAAAGACACATATTCTCCTTCAATTGTATCATTGAATCCTCCTGATGATTCAGCTAATGTTGTAAGCAACAAGAATTTTTTTATTACATTTGACACTGATATACAGGCAGGAACCGGTAAGATTTATTTAAAAAAGGGCTCTGATAACAGCATTGTTCAGGCTATTGATATCAACAGCACAAATCCAAACGAGGTTTATATAAAAGGCAATTATATAATTTTTTCTTTTACACAAGCGCTTATGTCTGAAACATCATACTATATAAATATTGATTCAACAGCAATACAGGATAAAACAGGACATTATTTTAACGGGATTAATGACAATACAACCTTTAATTTTAATAGTTCTTCAGGACAGGGAGGAAATGGTGAAACTTTTACCGGAACAACGGGCAATGACACTATTGAAGGCACTGAAGGAGGCGATATTATTAATGCGGATGCTGGCAATGACAATGTTTATGGCATGGGTGGAGATGACAGGATAGATGCTGGAGGCGGAAGTGATAATATTTATGGTGGAGCAGGGGATGACCTGATAAATGGTGAAGGTGGCAACGATTACATTGATGGCGGAGCAGGAAATGATAATATTACTGATGCAAGCGGCATAAACACTGTTTTTGGTGGATTGGGAGATGATTACATTCAAGCTACTGGTGCAGGCGGTGGGAATATTGACGGTGGTGACGGCAATGATGTAATAATTGGTTCTGCCAGCACAGATACCATTCATGGCGGCAAGGGGGATGATATAATTACTCCTGGCACAGGCAGCATAAATTTTGTTTATGGTGATGATGGAAATGATCTTATTTATGGTGGAGCAAGTGATTTTGTTCACGGTGGCGCCAGCAATGATACTATATATGGAAGCATAGGCAATGATAATATTTTTGGTGATGACGGAAATGACGTAATATATGTCAGCACAGGACAAGATACCCTGGACGGAGGCAACGGGACAGATGTCATAATTGGCACAAACGCTGCTGAAAGCATAATCTTGACATCATTTAATACCACTAATTTTGAGATTGTCTATGGACAGGAAGGCAATGACACTATTGTTGGCGGAGCAGAAGACAATATTATAAGTGGCGGCGTAGGTGTTGACAACATGGACGGCGGATCAGGCAATAATATTTTTGTTTTTCTCTCTGGTGATACAGGTATAGGATTGCCTGATGCAGCTGATGGCAGCAAGCCAGACACAATAATAAACTTTCGTAGTGGCTATGATAAAATACAGCTTGGCATTGCCGGAACTACCACGAATTATGTCGAATATGACGGAGTGCTAAATGGAACTTTTGATAACGCATATACAAATGCTTTGGATAATCTTGATGGAACAGTACTGTTTTATTATATTGCTTCATCAATCGATGTGGATGACGAAGTTTTTGGCTGGCTTTTCTTTGACCTGAACCTGAATGGCGCTCCTGACGGAATAATCCAGTTTATAGGACACAGGGATTCGGTATTTTTTGACCATACAGATATTATTTAGCATATTGTTTTTTTTAGAAAAAGGCATTATAATAAAAAAAGGTGTTATAAAATTGTTTGTTTTTGAATTAAAATATAAGGCAGCTCAATAAATTTTGAGACTGAATTAAATTTAATAAAGAGGTGCAGGTAATGAATAAAAAATATTATTTAAGGTTAATTATTTGTTTTTTTCAGTTTTTTTTATTGAGCCAGTTTATATCTTTTTCACATGCCGCGGTTACTGACATATTTTATATTGATCCTTTAACATGTCCCACAATAACAATGTATGTAAGGGTTACAAACCAGAGCGGTGAAGCTATTTATGGTTTGACTTCATCAAATTTTCTTGTCACTGAAGACGGTGTTATAAAAACCCCTGTGACTGTCGCTCCCCTGGGTGTTGTTATGGCTCTGGCTCTTGATTACAGTGGAAGTATGTTGGAAGAAGATAATATTACAGGAATATCTGCTATTGATAATCTTAAAACAGCTACAAAAACTTTAATAAATGACATGCAATCTGATGATGAGCTTGAACTTATAAAATTTGCAAGCACTGTAACTGTATTACAAAAATTTACCAGTGATCAGGCTAAATTATTAAATGCCATTGATAGCTCCGGAAATGCCACGGGCGCCACAGCTTTTTTTGATGCCACCTATAAGGCTGTTGAGGAGACTGTTAAAAAGAAAAGCAATAATCCCAACAAGGTTGTGATAGCAATGACAGATGGTCAGGATAATTCCAGCTCAAAAACTTCTGCAGAAGTTATTAATTATGCAAAAGCAAATTCGGTTCCTGTTTATTGTGTTGGATTTGGAGGTTATGATGAAGATGTTATGCAACAGATTGCTGATGAGACAGGGGGACTTGCTTTTTTTACACAAGATTCTGGAGAACTTGCGCAGATATTTTTGAATATATTGGAAATAATCAGGGACGAATATTCAGTTAAATATCAGACTACTTTTATGGATTACACTGATCATACAGCCGCTGTAGAAGTCGCAACTCTGTCAGGAAATGGTTCAGACAGCATAGCCTTTAAAACATGTCCTTATGGACTTCCATTATATGATTTAAAGGTGACCAGAGGCGGTGATGGTTTTGGAACTTTAAGCACATCTGCTGAAAGCATATCTGGTTGCGCCAGTCTGAGCTGGTCCGCTAATATTGGCGTTTGTTCAGCTTATCAGGGTTTTGCCATTACTTTGACCGGCGCTCCTTTCCCAGCTAATTTCTGGACAGGCTGGTCAAATGCAACGGGCTCTGCAATAGGTTGTAGTGGTTTGCAGACAGCTTGTACTTTTAATATAGCTTCCAATACCTCATTAACCGGTTCTTTTTATAAGGCTTCTACAACTCAGCATACATTTACTATAACAAAGGCAGGAGATGGCAGCGGAACTATTAATGTTGCTGGCTGCAGTCCTGTTTGGGTAAATAATGTTGGGACATGCACTGTATATCCCGGCGCCAATATAAGTGTTTCCGGTCTTCCTGTCGCTCCTTCAACATGGCTTGGCTGGTCAGACGCCACTGGTTCTGCTTCAGCTTGCAGCGGAACATCTGCCTGCAATTTTGTGATAAATACAGATTCTCAGATAAAAGGAAGTTTTGATGATGGTCAAGCAAGCGGAGGGGGCTCAATTAATCATTTGTTAACATGCAACATAGACAATGACAATAAAGATGATGTGGTAAAGACTGATAATAATGGCAATATATTTTATTCAACAAATTTATTAATATGGAATAATATTTCAGATTTTTCAGCAGGTTTGGATATTGCCTGTGATGATTTAAATACAGACAGATATGATGATTTTGTTGTGCTTGATAACAATGGCTCTGTATGGTACAAATTAAATAACGGGACATCCTGGTTAAATATTCCGTCTATAACACCTTTTACTAAAATTTTCATTTCTGATATAAACAGTGATGGCAAAAAAGACATTATTGCATTGGACAAAACAGATAGAATTTATATTACTTATAATTTAGCAACATGGTTATCTCTTAACGGTTTTTTATCAAATATAAACACAGGAAATTATAATGTTTCAAGATCAGGTAAAGAAATAGCAGGAATTAATATTTTCGGAGAAATTTTTGTTATGAATGATTTTAATTCCTGGATACAACTACCAGGTTCTTTGTCAAAGATTTTTACAGGCGACCTGAATGGAGACGGAAAAGATGATTTAATAGGTTTAAATTCCAATAATCAAATATATTATTCCTCTAATCTCATGAATTGGGCATCAATTCCAGGCTCACTTGTTGATTTGGCTACCGGTGATCTTAATGCAGATGGAAAAAGCGATGTAGTAGGAATTAATGCTTCAAATTCAGTCTATTATACAAATAACTTAATAAGCTGGGTTGCAATACCAAATGTTAAATTAATCAAGATTACACTTGCTGATTTTAATGGTGATGGCAAGCTTGATATATTAGGTGTTGGAACAGACGGGAAATTATACTACTCAACAGATTTAACGACTTGGAATAATTTCTAATTTCATATTAAGCTTTTATTTTATCATTTAATTATTTTCTATATGCATTATTAATTTCATTAAAAATTTTAATAATGCATATAGAAAAAGAAAAAATCGGTATTTTTGACTCAGGCGTAGGCGGTTTAACAGTTGTTAAGGAACTCATGTCGCTCCTTCCCAATAAGCCTTTAATCTATTTCGGCGACACAGCAAGAACCCCATACGGAACAAAAAGCGCTGAAACCATTATCCAGTATGCCATTGAAGACACGGAATTTTTAATAAAACACGGCGCTACTGTCATTGTCATTGCCTGCCACAGCGTGGCAAGCGTTGCCACTGAAACCCTGAAAAAAAGATTTACTCTACCCATATTTGAGGTTATATCCCCTTCCAGAGAGCTTGCGATTAAAACCACAAAAAATAAAAATATCGGACTTATCGGCACAAGGGCGACAGTCAACAGCAATGTTTATAACAGGGAAATTGCTCAGATTGCCCCTGATATAAAACTTTTTTCCCAGCCCTGTCCTTTGCTTGTGCCTCTTGTGGAAGAAGGATGGCTTAAATCAAGGGAAACACGGATGATAATAAGAAAATATCTTCGCCCGCTAAGGGATGTTGCAATTGACACCCTAATACTTGGCTGCACCCATTATCCATTGCTTAAAAGGGTAATCTCTGAGATTGCAGGCAAAAAAATATCTATCATTGACCCTTCAAAAGAGGTCGCAAGGGATGTGTTTGAACATCTCAAAAATAATGGAATAGATAATTCTGATTTGGTGAATATTCATGAATCTCAGAGCAGATTTTATCTTTCTGATGTCTCGCCAACCACAGAAAAGATTGCGACTAATTTTCTGGGCAGAAAGATAAGCATTGAAAAGGCTATTGCCTGAACAAGATTAAATGGATTTATGGGATTTTCAGGATTATTTATCTTAAAAATAACTTAACAAAATTAATCCTGACCATCATGTTAATCCCTTTAATCCTGTTCAAGACAATATAAATTTTTTATAATCCTTGTTAGCTGCCAGAAGGTCTTCTTCAGTGTCAATATCAATTGGCGCCTGCTCCACAATTCCAACCCCGATTTTATATCCGTTTTCCAATGCCCGTAACTGCTCAAGTTTTTCCATATCCTCAAGAAACGATTTGTCAAGGCTTGTGAAGGTCTGTAAAAAATCATTTCTGTAACCATAAACCCCGATATGTCTTAAGTATTTGAGATCAGATGGATTTGAATCACGGACATAAGGTATCACTGACCTTGAAAAATAAAGGGCATTATTATATTTATCAAGAATCACTTTTACCCTGTTTGGATTTTTTGCCTCATTAAAATCTATAGGACAGGCAAGGGTTGAAATTGAAACATTTTTATTTTGTTCCAGGATTTCTATTAAAAGTCTTGCATAATCAGGGTCAAAAAAAGGCTGGTCTCCCTGAATATTTATTATTATATCATTTGAACTGCAACCAATGAGTCTTGCGGAGCATGCAACCCTGTCTGTGCCTGAAGCAAGCTCGGATGGGGTCATTATTGCCTCGCCTCCAGCTTCTTTGACGCAACCTGCAATTTTGGCATTATCAGTGGCAATATACACGCCATCAATGCCCTGAATCTTTTTTGCATGGTCTAAAACGTGCAAAATAAGGGGTTTAGCGCTTATTAACCTTAATGGTTTGTCTTGAAGCCTTGTGGAGCCTATTCGGGCTGGGATTATGCAATAAGTTGACATTTTTTTCTATTTTGCAATTTACTGATTTAAAACTTCATCAGGCACATCAATTAATGTCATGATAGAATCTTGTGTAAAAGGTATATCTGTTTCAAGCATTTCTTTTGCGCCGATAGCAAGGGATTTTAATAATTTTTCTTTTGTTTTTTCCTGCGCATTCACACCAGGAAGGTCTAATAACCAGCCTATCCACCAACCGTCAACCTCTTTAATAACTGCTCTGTATTTCATGATTTTACCTCACAAATGGGATTTCAAGGTCTTTACAAATTTTTCTTGCAAGTTCATCTACAATTTCTGTATGTCTTGGTATCTGAGTTTTTTTATCACTTTTTTTAAATATACTATGGCAACTACCCTCACGCAAAAGAAATGCCCCATTATTTATCAGATGTTTAATTAACTGTCTTCTTTTCAAAATAAATATCCATTCCAAAAATTAAAAAAATTCAGATTTAAGACTTATTCTTTTTAAGATAAATATCATAAAGCCTTTGAACAGAAGATCCAAGCAAAGGGGATAGCATACGGCAGGCATCCTTTGGCGCAAGGCTTTGGGGTGAAGTGACCAGATTAAGAAGCATTGATATCTGAGCCTCATCTTCAGGAGACATGACATTTTCATCCCCTTTGTAGCCCTCAATCACCATGACAATCTCTCCAAGAACATCCCTTTCTTTAATAAGCCTTGAGACATTGGAGACAGTGTCAACATAAAAAGTTTCATAAATTTTTGTGAGTTCCCTTCCAAGAACCATCTGCCTGTCACCTATGATTTCATAAATATCTTCGAGTGACTCCTTTATACGATGCGGAGCCTCAAAGATTATAAAGGGACACTTAAAATTTGCAAGATAAGTAAGCCTTTCCCTTCTTGGATTCTTTTTTTCAGGCAGAAATCCCCCAAAATGAAATTCATCACCATAAAATCCAGAGACACTCATAATTGCACTGATAGCGCTTGCCCCTGGTATCGGGGAGCAGACATAGCCTTCACTCCATGCTTTTTTTACGATTTTTGCCCCAGGGTCGCATAAACACGGTGTCCCAGCGTCAGAGACTATGGCAATATCCTTTTTTTGGGCTAAAGCCTCAAAGATTTTCTCAGCGCATAGATTTTCATTATGTTCATGACAGCTTACAAGCCTGGTGTTTATCCCAAGGGCATTCAAGAGTTTTTTTGTGTGCCTTGTGTCTTCGGCTGCTATAAAAAATACTGAATTTAAGATTTCCACAGCCCTGCTGGAAATATCATTTAAGTTTCCAATTGGGGTTGCGACTACGTATAAAATACCTTTTGAAGTCATTATTTTATTTTTTTATTGTATATTAAATGATATCAGATTGTTTTGCTGTTTTGATATAATATTTCAGGGTCTAAATCCACTCCGTTTTCCCACATTATAGTGTCAAAACTAATAGAAACAGTATTAAATGTCTTTAAGTCTTTGAGTTCCCTGAATAATCCTAATTCCAAATACTCGTGCATATCAAAAATTTTGGTCTCATCATTTTCAAAAACCAAAAGCAGTTTATAGTTTTCCAAAGGATTTACTTTTTTTATTCCAAGATACATTATCAATTTCTTTTTAATTGTTTTCCATCATCTCCAAAACCCCTGCGCATCTTGGGCATGTTCCTGGAAATTTTGTGTTTGAACCTGTATTTTCATCAAGTTTCCAGCATCTTTCACATTTAATTCCTGATGATTTATTTACCAAAACCTTAAGCCCCTTAATCTCGGCGCTTTCCCATATCTGCTCATCTGTTTCTTTCAAATCTTCAGAAAGCATTAATTTTGATACAATCGCAAGGTCTTCAAGAAGTTTTAAATTATTTTTAATAAGCTCTGAATATTCATCTGGAACTGTAATTAAAACCTCAGCGTCAAGGGCAAGACCGATTTTCTTATCTTTTCTTGCTATTTCAAGAGGTTTTGATATCTCATTTTTTAAAAGAATCAATGATTCCCATTTATTAAGCTCTGACTCAATCACATCAAGCCCTTCAATCGCAGGATAATTCTGAAAAAAAACACCTTCAATGTCAGGATTGTTTTTATGGAGATATCCCCATGCCTCATCGCAGGTAAAGGATAAAACAGGAGATAAGATAACAAGGAGGTCATTGCAAATTTTGTGCATGGCTGTCTGGGCGGATTTTCTTGATATGCCCTCTTTAAGGTCGCAATACAGCCTGTCTTTTGATATATCAAGGTAAACAGCGCTTAAATCAACAACACAAAAATTGTGTATAGCATGATATATCTGGTGAAACTTAAAGGTTGAATAACTTTGCTTAACTTTCTCGGAAAGGGTTTTGAGCCTGCATAATATCCATTTGTCCATATCAAGCATTTCATTAAAGGCAACAGCGTCTTTTGCAGGGTCAAAGTCATAGATATTGCTCAGGAGATAGCGGATGGTGTTTCTAATCTTTCTGTATGCGTCGCTAAGTCTGTTAAGGATTTCTTTGGATATTTTTATATCATCCTGATAGTCCTCGGCGCATACCCATAGCCTTAACACGTCAGCTCCGAAATCCTTTATTACATCAGCAGGGGAGATGACATTTCCAACAGATTTTGACATTTTTTTGCCTGCCCCGTCCACAACAAAGCCGTGGGTCAGAACGCTTTTATAGGGAGGTTTTTTATATAATAAACATGATGTCAAAAGCGCGCTCTGGAACCAACCCCTGTGCTGGTCGCTTCCCTCAAGATAAAGGTCAGCAGGGAGTTCAAAGCCGCGATTTTTTAATACTGCCTCAAAACTTACCCCTGAGTCAAACCATACGTCAAGTATGTCGTTTTCCTTCTTGAAATCAAGAGAGCCGCAGTTTTCACATTTTGTGTCTTCTGATATAAAATCAGATGCTTCCCTTGCAAACCATGCGTCAGCCCCTTCATTTTTGAAGATATTTACAATATTTTCCCTGATTTTATCAGTAAGCAGTGGGGTCTCGCAGTTTTTGCAGGTAAAGACCGTGATTGGAACTCCCCATGCCCTTTGCCTTGATATACACCAGTCAGGACGGGATTGCAGCATGCCGCCTATCCTGTCAATACCCCATTCAGGTATCCAGTTTACATTTTTAATTACTTCAAGAGAGTTTTCCCTTAATCCAGTCTTGTCAACAGAGATAAACCACTGGGGTGTTGCCCTGAATATCACTGGTTTTTTACATCTCCAGCAGTGGGGATAGCTGTGCTGGATGTTTTCAGTATGCGCAAGAAGATTTTTTTCAATTAAGAGGTTAATAATTTCAGGATTTGCGTCAAATATTTTTTTTCCTGCAAAGGTTTCAACATAAGGCATGAATCTGCCGTAATCATCCACAGGGGATAACACCTCAAGACCATATCTGAGTCCGCTTTCATAGTCATCCTCGCCGTGTCCGGGCGCAGTGTGAACACAACCTGTTCCAGCTTCAAGGGTCACATAAGGGGCGTTTATGATAAGACTGTCCCTGTCAATAAATGGGTGTCTTGCCTTTAAGCCTTCTATCTCATTTCCTGTAAATCTTGCGATTATCTCTATATGGTTCTGCTCAAGTCCGATTAAGGTTAAAATTGAGGAAATTCTGCCCTCCGCAACAATCCAGTATTCATTATCTTTTTTTATGATTAAATAATCAAATTCAGGATGCAGGGCAATCGCCAGATTTGCGGGAAGTGTCCATGGTGTTGTTGTCCAAATAAGCACAAAAAGATTGTTGTCAAACTCAATATTTGCCTTTTCTTTTGCCCATTTTATGAGGTCATCCCCGGCTTGAAATTTTACGGTTATTGAAGGGGATTTATGGTCTGCATACTCCACTTCTGCCTCAGCAAGGGCTGTTATGCAGCTTGGACACCAGTAAACAGGCTTTTTGCTCTTAATTACATTTCCGCCAAGATAAATCCTGCAAAAAACATCGGCAATTGTCGCCTCATAGTCATAAGTCATTGTGAGATATGGTTGATGCCAGTCACCAAGAACGCCAAGTCTTTTAAATTCATCCCTCTGGATATCAACAAATTTTTCAGCATATTTCCTGCATTCCTGCCTTATCTGAATCTGTGTCATCTCCCTTTTTTTCTTTCCGAGGTCTTTTTCAACATTATGCTCAATTGGGAGACCGTGACAGTCCCAGCCAGGTATGTAAGGCGCGTCAAAACCTGTCATCTGATTGTTTTTTACAATAATATCTTTTAATACCTTGTTTATGGTGTGCCCAAGATGGATTCTTCCGTTTGCATAAGGGGGACCGTCGTGAAGCAGATATTTGGGTCTGTCTTTGGCTTTTTCCCTGATTAAATTATATAAATTTGTTTCATCCCATTTTTTAAGGATTTCAGGTTCTTTCTGGTTCAGATTTGCCTTCATGGGAAAATCAGTCTTTGGAAGGCAAAGTGTGTCTTTATAATCCATTTTTTATATCTCCAAAAAAGTAAAATTGTCTATGTTATTGTCTTAAATTTATAAGATGAATCATAACATTATAACATTAATTAAAAAATTGCAAAATATTTGATGTAATTCTTTGCCCAAAAAGAATAAATCCGGGCGTGATTAAGAGGTTCAGAGGGAAAAATTAAAAATAAAAAATTGTCTGAAGCTGAATTTTTAGAATTAATAAGTCTGTCACAGAATTGATATGTGGACTTTTTTATTCAATGCCTTTGCAAATTTATCAAGAGTTGACAATTTAATATCCTCAGCGTGATTTTCAATGCGTGAAACAACACTTTTTGTTGTATGTATTTTTTTGGCGACTTGCTCCTGAGATAATAACCTGAAAGTGAATGTAAAAAATTTCAAAGATTATTAAAAAAGAAATGGAATTTGCCGGCATTGGTCTCTTCCAAATAAATTCTTTTATTAAAATGAAACTTAAAAATCGCAGCGCATCAAAACTTTTGGAATTATTCCTTATTTATGACAGTCATGAATCGAAATCTGCAAGCGAAACAACTAATTTATTAGTTATTTTTTTGTATGGTTTAGAGTTTGAAGCATCCTTTCCTTTCTTTTTTTTAGACTTTCACTGGAAACAGCAGAAAAACTATTTGATTTTTATAGAAAAAGGTGGTCTATCGCGAGAGTGTTCTTCAATTTAGAATCTAACAGATGGAATTTAATGAAAAATAAGATCTAAAAATCTGTCCGCCTTGAAATACTGAGTTATCTTATGAGAATTTGTTATTTTTTATCTGAAATAGCAGGAAAAATGTGTTTTTTTTCTTAAAAAATATAATGATAAAAAATAAGGTTATAAGTGTTTAAGTTTCTTTTTATTGGGAAGAAGGGTTGTTTTTGCATATTTATACAAAAAAACAATCCACAATGTAAATAATAGCAGATTTTCTGAAATTTTTACCCTTGTAAAAATTCTGTCCCTTATCTTATCGGATATCTATGTTTTTTATGATACAATTTTTAAAGCTGGTGTCCTGTAGTATGATCAGAAATAATAAGCATTTCAAAGTCTTCTGAAGTTAGTTTATCATTTCTGGAAAAAGCCCCAAGTTTTGCCCCAAAAATATCAATTTTATTATAACCAAGGAGTGTCCCTACGGCACAAACTTATATAATATCTTTTTAGTGTAATCCTGTAATCCGTGATTCAGACAATTATTAATGGCTTTTTTTATGGTTATTGATAATTTATTCGCGTTTAACCTTTAATGCTTATAATACTTAACGCTTTATTTAGCTTAAACCTTATTCTTTTATCTTTCCAATTAATCTCAAAAGCCCGTCAAGTATAGTGATGGGATGTGGGGGACAGCCCGGAATATACAAATCCACCGGTAAAAGTTCATGGATGCCGTTATTAACCTCTTCGTTTCCCCGGTAAATGCCACCGGATATGGCGCATGCGCCCACTGCTATCACAACTTTTGGCGATGATATGGCATTATAGGTTTTTTCAAGGGCAACCTTCATATTTTGAGGAACAGGTCCGGTCACAAGTATCCCGTCAGCATGCCTTGGGGATGCCACAAACTGTATTCCAAACCTGCCAAGGTCAAAGCCTATGGTCTCAAGCACATTGCAATCCGCCTCACAAGCATTGCATCCGCCCGCGCTTACCTCCCTTAATTTCAGGGATTTTCCGAATAATTTAATAATATCAGGATTTGGATTGAATTTTTTTTCCTTTGTATGAGAACTTATAATAAGATCATCACGTTTTGTAGTGGCAAGTTTCCAGTCTTTTGTAAAGGTGATGGCTTGTTTTGGGCAGATATCCCTGCATTTTCCACAGAAAATACAGCGGCCAAGGTCAATAAAAAGATGCTTATGTTTTTGGGTTATGGCATCAACAGGGCATATTGACAGACATGTCGCGCATTTGTCAGGGCATTTTGCAGGGTTAATCTCAGGCATACCCAAAAATTTTTCCGGAAGCGCTGGTTCTGCATCAGGAAAGTCGATTGTTTTATAACCCTGTTTTAATCTTGAATGTAAAACCTGTAACATATTTTAATATCCTCTATAAATCATGTCCGCAATAAGAGAGGTTAAAGCTCTTGTTGCAAAGGGGGAAATCTGAAATCTGCTGATTTCTCAGGGCAATTGCAAGTCCTGTCCAGTTATGAAAGGATGGATCAACAATCTTATAGCAGGCAAATTTCCCATTGTTATCTGTAATGGCAACATGGCAGATCTGTCCGCGCCATCCTTCAACTAAGGATAATGCAAGCCTGTTTGGCTGTAGTTCCCAGTTTTCTTCAATTAATTTCCCGTCAAATTGTTCTTTAAGAAGTTTTGAAATAAATTCCATGGATTCCTGTATCTCAAACCAGCGTTGATATGCCCTTGCATAGACATCGCCAGTCTTACAAACAGGAGGGTTATTAAAAGGGAATTTTGTTTGTATTTTGGTAGGAAATTGTTTTCTTATGTCAGTGTCTATGCCGCATGCCCTGGCTGCAACCCCCACAAGACCAAGGGTTTCAGCCATATTTTTTGAAAGTTTGCCTGTTTCTTCAAATCTTGCCATAACTGACGCAGTGTCCAACATGAGGTTTATTGCATTTTTAAGGTCTTTAAAGATTGTTAAAAGACGGTTTGACAGGTTTAATGCAGTAAGTTCATCAATATCAAAGGCAACCCCTCCAGGTCTTACTATGCCTCTGCCAAACCTGTTGCCACATATATAAGCCGTAAGATTAAGTAAATCTCCCCTGAGTCTCCCACAGTAAGATGCAGTGGGTAAAAAGCCAACATCAGCAGCCAATGCGCCAAGGTCTCCGGTATGATTTGCAAGTCTTTCCAGTTCAAGGGCAATGCATCTTACTGCATCTGCCTTTGGAGAGATATTGATATTTGATAATGACTCAATAATCTTACAATATGTGGTTGTATGTCCGATTGTTGTATCGCCTGCCGCTGTTTCAATGAGATGCATTGATCTTTTATCGGGGCCGCCTGCAAGCGCCTTTTCAATGCCTCTGTGCTGGTAGCCAAGGGATATTTCAAGGTGAAATACATTTTCTCCATAGCATTGAAAACGGAAATGCCCAGGCTCAATAATTCCGGCATGAACAGGTCCCACTGCAACCTCATGTATTTCTTCCCCCTCAACCCTGAAAAAATCAGTAAAAGACGGCAAAATTTCCGTTTTATCCGGGTCATAGAAAAAATTATGGGAATCCCTGTAAGATTTATGAAAACGAATTGGTTTTAGCCACGGATGCGCCTCTGGAAAAATACCCCATTGTTCTGCGATCTCCCTTTCAAAAAGATGCGCACTTGGTATGTCGTGGGTTATGGCATGATAGGAATTACATATCTCTGTCCTGATAATCTCAATGTGGTTTTTATTTTCAGGGATTAAAATGGCTATGATGTCAACATTATTATTCGCTAAGAGGTGACCGAAAAAAGCCCCGATCCTTGATTTATTTTTTAATGAAGCCACCACTGCTTCCCTGAAATCATCATTATCCCTTTTGGGAATATCTCCGAAATTTATATCAAATTTGTCTGTAAGTTTATGTAATAGCTTTTCACCCTTCATTTTTGACCCTCAAGGATTATTTGGGCGGATTTTATAATTTTTTCCAGCTCATCAGGGAGCATAATACCAAGAATAAAAATAACAATGCAAAGAATAACAGGGGGAATTATGGAAAGTTTATCCTCTTTTGCCTCTATATTCTTTCCATGACCCTGGGACATCTTAAATATAATTTGAGTAAATCCTGTAAATATCGCAATAAGAAGAAAGAGAAAAACACTTGTTATTATCCAGTTTCCGTTGGTTATTGAAGCCTTTAAAATTGTAAACTTACTTATGAACATGCCAAAAGGAGGGGATCCGGTAATGGCAAGTCCGCCTGCAACCCACAAAAATCCGGAAACAGGCAGGGTTTTGGCAATGCCTTTAATGTCAATTATTGATTTTGTTTTTATGTGCGAAAGGATATTTCCTGCCACAAGAAAAAGCATTGATTTTGTAAAGGAATGGTTGAGCGCATGGAGAAGCGCGCCAAAGATGCCTATTCCACCAAGTCCCACGCCAAGGGATATAATACCCATATGTTCAATGCTGGAATATGCGAGCATCCTCTTATAATCTGTTTGACCGATGATAAAAACCGCTGCCACAAACATGGAGAGAAGTCCGAAAATAATAAAAAGCTCCTGGCTAAAGGTTTCAATGCCTGCGGCAACAAATATCTGATGCATTCTAAGTATAGCAAGAAAGGCACAGTTTAATAATGTTCCTGAGAGCAGGGCTGAAACAAGGGATGGTGATTCGCTGTGGGCATCGGGTAGCCATGTATGAAAGGGGGCAAGTCCCATTTTTGTGCCGTAACCCACAAAAATAAAAATAAATGCAGTTTTTAACCATAAGATATTAAGTTTTTCAGCATTATTTAAGAGATCGCTTACTATAAGGTGTGGGGTCGCCTTTATTGAGGCGACAGCAAGGAAAAAATTGCCAAGCAGCGCCAGGGCAATTCCAACAGAACAAATAAGCAGATACTTCCATGTTGCCTCAAGGGAGCGGTGGTGTCTGTGAAAATAGATTAAAGGAGCTGTGGCAAGGGTAGTTGCCTCAACCGCCACCCACAAAAGACCAAAATGCTGGCTTACAGTCACAAGTGTCATTGTTCCCAGAAACAGGAAAAGACACCCTGTAAATATTGCCTCAGGGGCATTATAGAAGAGATATTTAGATTCAAAGTCTTTTTTTGCTCCTTTATTTTCTTTTTTAAGATAGCCTATGGCATAAAAGGAGGTCACCATAAAAAGGGCGCTTGTTATAGCAAGAAAGAAAAATCCAAGGGGGTCAAGGGAAATCCAGCCGCCCTGCAGTTCAGGAATATTTCCGGATGATATTTGGGTAAAATATATTAATAAAACCAGAATAAAATGTATAATTGGCGAAATTACAAGCAACAATCTTCTTAAACTATTATTTGTTATTAAAAAAGACAATATTGCAGATATAAATGGTATAAGTATCAAAGATAATAGCATCGTTATTTACTTTCCTCTTCAGCCTCAGAATGATATATATCCCATGAGAAAAGTTTGTTTTTATGGATTTTCCAATCCCTTAAATGGGCAAGTTTGTCTGCGTCAATGTGGTCAAATTCCTTCTCAATATAAAAAACCATGATTCCCATGATAAAAACAGCGACAAAAACATCAAGTAAAATTCCCATTTCAACAAGCCAGGGGTGTTCGCTTAAAATGGATACTCCAAAGGCAAAAATACCGTTTTCAAGGGTAATATAGCCAAGAACCTGTGTTATGGCCTTTTTCCTTGTCACAGTGAGAAAAAGCCCTACAAAAATAGTAAAATAAGATAATGGTATAATTAATTCGGATTCTATGGTAAGAGGTAATTGTAATCTCTCATCAAGCCATAAGGATATAATTAAGGCAAAAATACCGATTATCATGGATACACTGTGACTTACAAGGGGTTCAACCTCTGCCTTTACCTTTACATCCTTTAATGCCTTTGTTAGCAATATGGGAAAGACAAATCCTTTAATAAGGGTAATGCCTGTGACAATTATAAATGTCCTTGGCAAGATGCCATGACCTGTCTGAAAAAACGGAAGAAGTCCAAGCATAGCGCCCTGAAATGCCACAAGATATATACACTGTTTTATCCTGCTCGCTGCAAGCAGCCAAAGATTACAGATTATCAGGATTATCATTATAATTTCTATATAAGTTTCCATATTTACCCTGTTTACTTAAATGCAAGAATAACGGCTATTAAGGAAAGACATGCGGCGCCAATAATAAATTGCGGGACTTTTAGCATTCTTAATCTTGCGATGCTTGATTCTATAATGCCTGTAAGAACTGCAAGGGAGAATATAATAATAAAAAAATAAAAAATATTGGTTAAACTTACGTAAAAAGTATGAGGAAGGAGGATATTTGCGATAATTGAGAAAAAAATCCACATTTTAATAGAAGACAGATATTGAATAACAGCAAGATCAGCGCTGCTGTAATCAAGGATCATCACCTCATGAATCATGGTTAACTCAAGGTGGGTGTTTGGGTCATCCACAGGGATTCTTGAATTTTCCGCAAGGGAAATAAGAAAAATTGCCACACTTACCAATAACATAACAGGAAGTATAATTGAAAAATGTTTTTCGGATGAATAAGGTGAAATTCCTGAAAGAGAATATTCTTTTGTAATAAGGATTAATGCAATAAGGCTTAAAAAGAATACTGATTCAGTGATAGCGGAAAATGTAACCTCCCTGCTTGCCCCCATGCCTTCAAAGCTTGAACCTGTGTCCAGCGCAGCGACTACAGTAAAAAATCTTGAAAGACCAAAGAGATATGCAAGGAGGATAAAATCTCCCTTAAAAGAAAAAATAGCCGGAATTCCTGCAAAGGGCATTATGAAAAGCGCCATATAAACGCAGATTAAACCGATAACAGGGCTTATCTTAAAGATAGAAGATGTAGTCTGGCTGTAAATATTTTCTTTTTGTATTAACTTAAAAATATCATAGTAGGGCTGCAAAACTGACATTCCCTTTCTTCCCGCAAAAAATGCCTTGGTTTTATTAATGACTCCAAATAATAGCGGGGATAGTATCAGGGGAAAAAATATTGAAAATAATTTGAAGATTTGTACAGACATTTTAACGAATCTTCCAGAAAAGAAGTATTATAAGCGTTGATACAATATATAATAGATAGAAATGAATCCTGCCATGTTGAATAGGCCTGAAAATATTAAAAATTAATGAAAAAAGATTGAAAAAAGGCTCATAGAAATATCTTTTGAACACATCATGGGTTTTTAACATAAAAGATGATTTAACCGGAAAAATATCTGTTATGGGATGGAAGTTTGTTTTAACCCCTAAAATAGGATTAAAGAGCCGCATCAAAGGTTCTATAAAAGATGATTCTGTATATTGCATGGTTGCTGAAGGGGCAATGTAACCGCAGTCCCATGTGACTGTTTCAGAGATTTGCCTTTTGTCGCGTATTTTTTTCAACATAAAGAATAAAAGAAATGAGAGGGCAATTAAAGAGATAATAACAACAGATACCAGAGATAATGGTTTAAGTATCTGTGTTTTTTCCTCACTTATTAGCTCAGGCATAAGATTAAAGGTTGACCTTATTGTTTCAAGAGGAAATGAGATTATAAAAGGAGCGGCGACACCAAAAATAAGACATAAAATGGCAAGGACAATCATGGGATAAAGCATGGTTTTTTGGGGGTCATGCGCTTTTTCTGATTTATCTGAACGGGCAAACCCAAGAAATGTGATGCCAAATGCCTTGGAAAAACAGGCTAATGACAGTCCGCCGGTGAGGGCAAGTGATACAACAGCTATAATAATTATAATGGTTTCATTTTTAGGAAGATTTATAATCCCCTGAAAAGAAGCGTAATAAATCATAAATTCACTGATAAATGCATTAAAGGGTGGGACTGCGATTATTGAAAGTGAACCAATAAGAAATAAAAACGAAGTCATGGGCATTTTTTTTATTATCCCGCCTAATTCATTCATGTTTCTTGTCCCTGTGGCATGATAAACTGCGCCAGCATTTAGAAACAAAAGTGATTTTGACAAAGAATGGTTTATGATATGCAGAAAGGCGCCAAGGAACCCAATAATCATTACAGAATAATACATAAAAGACATGCCAAGGAGTCCTATTCCAAGACCAATGGCAATAATACCTATATTTTCAATGCTTGAATATGCAAGTAGTCTTTTTAAGTCTTTTTGCGCCATTGCAAATAATATTGCGCCAACAGAAGAGATTATTCCGATTAATATCAGGGTTACGCCCCACCATGCCTGTGGAAGTCCTAAGAATGTAATAATCCTTAATATCCCATAGATACCCATTTTTATCATAACAGCCGACATTATTGCGGAAATATGGCTTGGCGCCTCGGGATGCGCCTCGGGAAGCCAGACATGAAAGGGCAGAAAACCTGCCTTTATCCCAAAACCAATCAGGGCAAGGATAAAAAGGATTCCTGATGATATTTCTGGTTTAAAGGAACTAAAATCAAGATTGGCAGATGCGCCGCCAAGCAGGATAAAGAGGAGCAGCAAAAAAGCGCTTCCGATATTTGCGGCAATCAGATATATGAATGCAGCCTTTCTTGCAGAGATTTTGTTATCATCCAATGATACCAGAAAAAACGGAGTTAGAGACATTATTTCCCATGAAATCAAAAATAATAAGCCATTTCTTGCAATAAGAACCATTATCATTGAGGCGACAAGGGTATTAAAAAGAAACCAGTGAGCGCCGGTTTTCTTTTTGATTAATTCAGGACTCATATAAGATACAGAGTAAAAAGCAGCCAAAAGAGAGATAAAAAGGGTAATAATTATAAAAAAATTGGATAGCGGATCAATTCCCACTGCAAAATTTCCAAAAGGCATCTGCCATGAAAATGATAATGTTAAGTCTTTATGCCTGGAAAAATTAAATATGGAGAGAATTAAAAGAAAGGAAATAGTTATAATTGAACCAAATGAACCGATTTGCGAGGAAAGCCTCAGTTTTTTTTTGAGAAAAAACGATAATATTCCACTAACAAAAAGCAAAAAAATAAAAAAAAGTATAATATACATATTACAAAAATCAGAATCAAAATTATAGATAAAAATTTTGAGTTGTCAACTAAAGATATGGAAAAATCTTAATTAAAAATCACTTGACAATTTATCAAATATTTATTAAAACATAGAAAGTCATAATTAATAACAATAATTTATTTAGGAGGGAACATGAAAGCAATTTCAAAACTTGTGATTTTAATGGTTTGTGTTGCTTTTTTGACAACTGGCTGCGCCAATATGTCAAACAAGCAAAAGTGTTTCGTTAAAGGCGCTGCTGCCGGAGCCGTTGTTGGCGGAGTTGGCGGCGGTATTGTTGGCAATGAAAATGACAACAACAATGTTGAAGAGGGAGCAGCAATAGGCGCTGTTGCAGGCGGTATCATTGGCGGTATTATTGGCGCTTTAATGTGTAAAGAGCCAACACCTCCTCCACCACCTAAAAAAGAAGAGCCAAAACCAACCCCACCACCTAAAAAAGAACCGCCTAAAGTTGAAAAACCAAAGGAAAGGATTGTTTTAAGGGGTATTAACTTTGATTTTGACAAATTCAACATCAAACCTGAATTTAAGCCTGTTCTTGATGAGGCTGCAAATGCTCTTAAATCAAGACCAGACATTGTTGAGATTATGATTGAAGGACATACAGATGCAATGGGAACAGATGCTTACAACCAGAAACTTTCTGAGAAAAGAGCTGAGTCTGTTAAAAAATACCTTATTTCAAAAGGCATTCCTCCAATGCAGTTAAAGGCTGTTGGTTTCGGAGAAACAAAACCAATTGCTCCTAACAAACTTGCAAACGGAAAAGATAACCCAGAAGGCCGCGCAATGAACAGAAGGGTTGAATTTGAAGTAATCCAGAAATAATTCTGTGCATACAACATTTAACTTAAAGAATAAAATTATAATCAATATACTGTCAGGGCTTGCTGCCCTGGCAGTAATTATTTTTCCTTTTTATGCAAAAGCTTCAGAAAAAACTCAGCCTGCCCAGACCGCAAAAGCTTATTCCCCAAAAAGCAGCGCCGGCAATTCTGCTCCCAAAAATTCTCACCTGAGCGAAGAAAAAATTAAAACAATGTACGATGTTTTTATTTCGGATTGGATGTTAAAGCTTGATAAAATTTCCAAAACCAATATGGAGAAAGTCGCATTCAATTTTGATCCAGATGGATATGCGGGAAAATACATTGTATATGGTCCTGATAATGACTTCTGGGTGAAAAAAACCGATTCTTCTTTAACAACTCATGTTGGATACTTAAAATATAAGCAGAAAGTTTATGAGAAAAAAGGTAAGACTATGACAGATGCCCAGAATTGTGCCCCATGTCTTGTGCAGGAAAATAATGTCACCGAGATATTCAGATTTACCAACGGCAAGTGGATTTATTAAAATTTTTTCTATTTTTTAACCTTCCTTAATTATTTTTTCTGTACCTGTAAATTAAATTTCCATATTCTTTCATCTTTTCATTGCAAATACCTAATTTTTTTTTAAAATAGTTATGTTTTATTAATAGACTTATTGCAGGAATTTAAAATTTTTGGGAAAGGTTTTTTTCAAACTATTTTATATACAAAAACAAATTAATTATTACGGAGTAAAAATGAGCAATAATTTACGGGTGGGTTTAATTGGCTTTGGCACTGTGGGAAGCGGCTCTGCCATCATAATGAGGGAAAAACAGCAACTTTTTTTTGAAAGATATGGGATTAATATAGAACTTAAAAAAATTTGCGATAAAAGTCCTGTTCAAAGGATCACAGATGAAGGATTTTCTCCTGAAATTTATACCAATGATGTAAACGCATTGATAAATAACCCTGAAATTGATGTTATTGTTGAATTAATAGGTGGCATTGAGCCTGCAAAAACATTTATATTAAGGGCTATAGAAAATGGCAAACATGTGGTCACTGCCAATAAGGCCCTTCTTGCCATGCATTGGGATGAAATTTTTTCGGCAGCTCAAAGAAAAAATGTAATGGTTGGTTTTGAGGCAAGTGTCGGTGGCGGCGCTCCTGTTATAAAATCCATAAGGGAATCCCTTGTTGCAAATAATATTCAAAAAATAATAGGTATAATGAACGGCACCACCAATTATATCCTTACAAAAATGGAAGAAGAGGCCAAAGATTTTAGCGAAGTCTTAAAAGAAGCGCAGAGACTTGGTTACGCCGAGGCTGATCCGACCTTTGATGTTGAAGGAGTTGATACAGCGCATAAACTTACAATTTTAAGCTCACTTGGCTTTGGATATAATATAAAATTTTCTGATATCTATAAAGAAGGCATTTCAGGCATTACCCTTAATGATATTCATTTTGCAAAAGAACTTGGTTATACAATTAAACTTCTTGCAATCGGTCAAAATATTGATGAAAACGGCATTGAATTAAGGGTGCACCCCACTTTAATTTCATGCTCACACCCTCTTGCCCAGATAAAGGCTGCTTATAATGCATTTTTTATTGAAGGTGACAGGGTTGGAAAAATTATGCTTCAGGGTCTTGGGGCAGGGAAATATCCAACCGGCAGCGCAGTGGTTGCAGATCTTCTTGATATCGCAAGATTTCATGGAAAGAACAACTCATTAAACCCTGTAATGAATGATGCATATAAACTTAAGGACATAAAAGATCATACTGGCAGGTTCTATGCCTGTTTTTATGTCTCGGACAGACCAGGTGTGCTTGCGACAATTTCAGGAATCCTCGGAAAAAGAAATATCAGCATTGCATCCGTCATACAAAAGGAAAGATCCGAAAAATCCAACGTGCCAATTGTTATGCTTACACATGAGGCAAAAGAAAAGGATATGTGTGATGCAATAAATGAGATAAATGCCCTTGACATTGTGTTTTCCAATACCAAAGTTATAAGAATCGAAGACCTTACAAATTGGGAGAATTAAATGATCCATCAAATAGGCATAGCGCCTAAAAAAATTAATACAATTGCCAATCTGACAAAGGAAAAGGCAGAGAAATATGTAATACTTATTGGTGACGGAATGGCAGATGACCCGCTTCCTGAGCTTGAAGGAAAAACCATTCTTGAATCAGTAAGGATTCCTGTGATAAAAAGGCTTTCACGACTTGGCTTTGTGGGTTTATATAATCCCATTCCCAAAAGTCTGCCTCCCGGAAGCGATGTGGCGATAATGAGCATTCTTGGTTACCCACCGGATAAATATTATACAGGAAGGGGTCCTATAGAGGCTGTTTCAATGGGTCTATCCATGGGACCTGAGGATGTGGCATTCAGATGTAATCTTGTCACCCTTGGTTTCAGGGACAGAAGAATCTTTATGGATGATTACAGCGCCGGACATATAACAACAGAAGAGGCAAATGAGATTGTAAAAGACCTTGCAAAAGAAATAAATAACCGCTCATTCTCCATCCATGCAGGCGTGAGTTACCGTCATATCCTGCTGTGGCAGGGTGGTCCTGAAGGTTTGATGACCTTTCCGCCCCATGATTTTGTCCAGAAAGATATAACAACAATATGGCAGATGTATGAAGAAGAACCTTTGCTCTTTGAGATTATGAAAAAGGCAATGGATGTGTTGCAAAATCATCCGTTAAACGAAAAAAGAAAGGCAGAAGGCAAACTTCCGGTTAATGCAATATGGCCGTGGGGACAGGGTAAAAAACCTGAAATTCCTACTGTTAATGAGCTTTTTGGTATAAAAGGGGCTATAGTTGCCGCAGTTGACCTTATTAAGGGAATTGGCACGCTTTCTGGTCTTGAAGTAGTGGATGTTCCCGGGGCAACCGGTTATCTTGACACTGATTATAAGGCAAAGGCTTATGCGGCAGTAGAGGCAATTAAAAAAAATGACCTTGTTATTGTCCATCTTGAGGCGCCGGATGAGGCAGGACACATGGGAAGCTTAAAGGAAAAAGTCAATGCGATTGAACGCTTTGATAATGAACTTGTTCGCCTTGTGACAGATGCGCTTTCAGATATGGATGTGTCATATAAGGTTTTAATCCTTACGGATCATTACACCCCAATAAATTTAAGAACACATAAAAGAGGGGCAGTCCCGTTCCTTTTTTATTCAAATCTTGATCACGAAGGTTTTGGTCTGTTTTATAATGAAAAAGATGCGGCAAACAGCCCTGTATTAATTGAAGACGGTTTTACACTCTTTTCACAGTTTATAGATCAGCCTGTTCCACAGGTCTTTTTGGAAGAAGAAAAGTATGTTGAGGAAGAAGAACCGGGCTTCGATGAAGATTGACACTGAACTGACAGAGCCTGTTGATATACAAAAATACAGGATAATATACGGTGACACTGACCTTGCGGGCGTTGTATATTACGGAAATTACATGCGGTTTCTGGAGCTTGGCAGGACTGAGTATATGCGAAATATAATAAAAATGCCTTACGCGCTTTTTGAAGATGAAGGATTGAGATTTCCGGTGGCAGAGGTCTATACACGCTATATCTCTCCTGCATTGTATGATGACCTTATTTTTATCCATACCTGCATCCATGAATTTACAAGAAAGACCATAAAATTTAATTACGCTATAGCAAGGGAAGGGGATAATAAAAAAATTATTAATGCCTCAACCCTTCATGTGGCTGTTGATATAAGCGGAAAGGCAACGAGTTTTCCTGAAAAACTGCTTAATGAAATGAAGAGCATATTTGCTAATCTTTGAATAATTTTGGAAAAACCCTTTTTATAAAAAGTGTTTTGATGGCAGTCCTTCCATAGACTGCCACCATTCTGGCTAACTGCTTTACAGTTAGTTCAATTTTGCTATCCTGCAAAATCGCCACAAACCTTTCCCCCAAAATTTTAAAATTTTGGAAGGGTTGTTAAGGGAAACTTTTTATGAAAAATTTTCCTTAAGCAATTGTTATAAAAATATTAAAAAAAACAAAAGGGAAACACTATGGGTTTAGCAGATAAAATAATAGAGAAAATTAAATTATTACCTGAAGAAAAACAAACAGAAGTTTTTGATTTTGTAAATTTTTTAGAAATGAAAATTAAAGAAGAGGAAAGCATATTCTGCAGTAAGTTTTCTCTTGAATCGGCAATGCGAGGTATGGAGGATGAAGAGACTCTGTATACTCTAAATGATTTAAAGGAAACATTTTCATGATAGAAGAAGGGCAGATTATTTTATTTTGTTTTCCACAGACGGATTTAAAGGATGGGAAAATTCGCCCTGCTTTAGTTATCAGAAAAGCGCCAGGTGATTATGATGATTGGCTCATCTGTATGATTTCAACTCGTCTTTATCAACAGCAAACAGGACTTGATGAGATGATTACTCCAGAAAACACGGATTTTAAAGAGTCAGGATTGAAGACCGAAAGCGCTATACGTGTGAGTAGACTCGCAGTGGTGGCAAAGGAAATTTTATTAGGCAAATTGGGACAAATTTCTCAGCAGAGATTACACAGAATCAAAGAAAAGATAACAAAATGGATAATGGGACTATAATAAGTCATTCCAGTGGAAGCGCCATCGCACGTCACTCAATTTGAACGATAAATTAATAAGTAATTATGAAGAAATTTATATCTCAGGAAACCATCCAAAAGATAAAATCAACCTGTAATATCAGAGATATTATCGCTGAATATGTCCAGTTAACAAAACGCGGGACTAACTGGGTGGGGTTATGTCCGTTTCACGGGGATAAAGACCCTTCATTTTCTGTTAATGAGGAAAAAGGTTTTTTTTACTGCTTTGGATGCAATAAAACAGGAAATGTTATAAAATTTCTCATGGAAATAGACGGCATAACCTTTCAGGAGGCAATAAAAAAACTTGCCTTAAGGTTTGGAATTCCCATTGATTCATATCAGTATGCGCAAACCTCCGGCGCTCACGATGAGAAAACCGAGTTAATAAACATAAACAGGCTTTCAATGGAGTTTTACAGGGAAAATTTTTTGCGCTCCAGCATTGCGCAGGAATATGTCAAAAAAAGAGGTCTTACAAACCCTGTGTTAAATGAATTTTCCATTGGTTTTGCCCCTGACGGATGGAATAATCTCATGAACTATCTGCATTCAAAGGGCATAAGCTATGAAAAGGCAGAAAAATCCGGACTCCTCATTAAAAACGAAAAAGACCATTTTTATGACCGCTTCAGAAACCGCCTGATATTTCCAATTTTTAACCATAACGGTGATGCATCCGGTTTTGGGGGCAGGACATTTGGCGATGACAAACCCAAGTATCTTAACAGCTCTGAGACGCCTGTTTATAAAAAAGGCTCTATGCTATACGGTTTTTTTCAAAATAAAGAAGCCGTAAGAAAGCGGGGGCTGGGTTTTGTTGTTGAAGGTTATATGGATTTGCTGGCGCTTAACCAACATGGTATAAAACCTGTTGTGGCAACCCTTGGGACTGCGATGACCTTAAATCATGTCCAGCATTTAAGAGGATTATGCAAGGACTGGGTATTGGTTTTTGACGGTGATGAGGCAGGGGAAAAGGCAGCGGTAAGGTCAATTCCCTTATTTTATAGCCTTGATATGAGGGTTAAGGTATTTAGCCTGCCGGAAGAACATGACCCTGACACATTTATTCAGCAATTCGGCAGGGAAGAATGGGAGAATCAGATTAAAACCATTCCAACAGGCATTGATTATTTGATTGAACGTGGCAACAGGCTAAACGGATTAGATCCTGACGGAAAGACAAAGACAATTGCAGATTTAATGCCTGTGATTGACCAGATATCTGATTCAGTAAGAAAATCACTTGTTGTCTCGAGTATTTCCCAGAAAATGGGTATTAAAGAAAAGACATTGTGGAAAAAGGTTGTTGATAGGGATAAGGATAAAAATACCCTTGTAAGCGCAAAAAAAGATATTGATTTTAAGAAAAAATTTAAGGACCAGTCTGAATTGATGTTAATTGCCTTTATCTTAAAAAACGGCGAATTAATAAGGGATTTTCAGGATTCAGGCATTGATATGTGGTTAAAAGATGATGATTTGAAGGATTTATGGCATGAAATGGATGTTTTTTACTGCCAGAATGGTATTTGCATCCCCCTTGACCTGCTGTTTCAGAGATTTCCAAAGGAATTTATAGATATTATCCTTGAAAAGATCCCGATATACACAAATGAACAGGAAAAGAGCAATATATTGGATGAACTGGTTAAATTTTCTAAGTATCGTAAGGATAAGGCGCTTCGTGGTCTTATTGTGGAGCAGTTAAGGTGTTCTGCGGATAAAAACTGCGATATAACAGGTCTTTTGAAGAATTATAAGGGGCTTTTATAGTTTTAATTAGAGTGTAAAAGATAGAATTAAATCGGACATTAAAACAGAAAAAAAAATACTATACTTCCTCTGAATAAATTATTGCTGCTTCTGTGAGTTCCTTTTTTATTTCATCTCT
>DYOW01000018.1 GCA_020720325.1 Desulfobulbus propionicus | reverse complement strand
CATAAATTTATGCAATTCGCTGCAAAAGACGTTTTTATACTGGACTCAATAATTAAATGGCTTCCCTCTCCCCTTGTGGGAGAGGGTTAGGGTGAGGGGGATTTTTTCCGTGTAATCCGTGCAATCTTCTTTTTCCGTGATTCAGACAAAAAAATCAGGGCATAAGTGAATTTTTTTTATATGTATAAAAATTTTTATTAGGACAGTTAAAATGAACAAAAAAATAAAAATAGCGCCGTCAATATTATCGGCTGATTTTTCAAGGCTTGGCGAGGAAATTAAGGCAGTGGAGGAGGCAGGGGCAGATGTCATCCATATAGATGTTATGGATGGACATTTTGTGCCAAATATCACAATTGGCACTCTTGTGGTTGAGGGTATAAGACCTGTTACAAAACTTCCATTTGATGTGCATCTTATGATAGAAAACCCCCAGAATTTTATTGATGATTTTGTAAAGGCAGGGGCAGACTGGATTACAGTGCATCAGGAGACCTGCGTACATCTTCACAGGGTGATAAGTTTAATTAAGGATAAGGGCATAAAGGCAGGGGTTGTTTTAAATCCAGCCACAAACCTTTTTACAATAGAGGAAATCCTTCCAGAAGTTGACCTTGTCTTGCTAATGAGCGTAAATCCAGGCTTTGGTGGTCAGAAATTTATTGCTTCCTCCATTGAAAAAATTAAAAAATTACGCAACATGATTAATGAAAAGGGATTAAACGTTGATATTCAGGTGGACGGAGGCATTGGAGTAAATACAATTCAGGCAGTGTCACAGGCTGGTTGTGATATATTTGTGGCAGGCTCAGCGATATTTGGCAAAGGGGATTATAAAGAGAAAATAGAAAAATTAAGGGAACTGGCAGGTTAGAGAGACATCAGAAATCCCAGTGGTTTTTTTAAAAAAATTGATAAAATTATTGAAAAAGAATTCTTGACAAAATTAAAAAAAATATTTTAATTAATTCTTGTTCGGATATGTATGAAGTGAGTGTAAAAAAGTAAATAATACAAAACATAATATTAAGAATTATTAACTATTATGAATGATAAAAATCAAACAGATAATCCTATGGAAAAGCGTTTTGGAGTTGTAATTGCAATATTTGCGGCTTTCTTGGCAGTCACAGACCTTGGCGCCGGAAAATTTGGTGATGATGAGATAATTGCCCATAATGAAAAATCAAACGCATATCAATGGTATCAGGCAAAGGATGTAAAAAAAAGCCTCAAAGATGGCGAGAGGGCTATGTTAGAATCCCTTGTCGCCGCTGATATCATCAAAGATGCGTCAAAAGAGGCGCTTCAAAAACGTATCGCAGCGCTAAAAAATGATGTCACAAAATATGACAAAGAGAAAAAAGAAATCCTGATTGGCTCAAAAGCTGTTGGCGAATCCAGCTGGGCGCAGGAAGATAAAGAGGGCAAACTTGGCAATATCACAGGGGCAAGGGAATATCAGATATTGGCTGAAAAGCTAGGTGGAGCTGGCGATATATTTGATTTTGCCACATTATTCCTACAGATAACCCTTGTAATTGGCGCTATTGGTTTGATGCTGCAAGAAGTTAAATTAAAAAATAATTTCTTTAATTTAATGATGTTGCTGGGAGTTATTGGTTCGTCTTTATCTGTATGGGCTTTTTATATAGCGCTCAGGATATGATAAAATAAGTTTAAATATTCTGGATAAAAAAAGGGCTTAACCCCCTTTTCTTATGATAAAAATCTTGATTAGTGTGTGGCAGGCGTTTTTTCAGGAAGCATTGAAGAATGGTGTTCAATAATGAGCCATTTGCCATTTATTTTTTTGTAAACAAAGGTATATCTTCCTTTAACCTCAGTGGGTTTTCCTTCTTTAATAACATCAAAGGTATAAAGACCTGAATCAATGGCGATATCTCCGAATATGCGGATATTTTGCTCATCAATCTTTCCTTTTGGTTTAAGCTCAAGAAAATGCACAAAATAGTCCGCAATTTCAGCGTGGTTGTGTCTTACCTTATTTGATACTGTTGGAATTAGAATGCCATCCGCAGCGTAATTTTTTGCGACATCGTCTGGTTTTCCTGTTTGAAGGGAGGCGTTCCACCTGTTAAAAAGCTGTGAAATTTCTTCTTTTGTAGGAGAGGAAACATCTTTTGCGATCGCGATGTTGCCGGAAAATAAAAAAAATGCCAAAAAGTAAACAAGATAGAGCCTTTGAGAAACAGAGTTCATGAGAAATGCTCCTTTTTTATTAATTTTTTATAATAGCTTATGAATTAAATTAAAAGAGAGTGAGATTATCTCAAAAAAAAAGGGCTTAAAGCCCCTTTTTAAAATTAAATTATAAGTTGAAATTAGCAGCCTTCAACTTTCTTTTTTGCGCCTTTTTTCATTGCTTTTCCGTCTTTGCAGGTAACTTCATCGCCAGCTTTAACATCTTTGCAGTCAACTGTCATTTCTTTTCCGTCTTTGCATGTTACCATAGCTTTTCCGCCGTCAGCTGATTTTACTTTGCCTTCGCAGCAGTCACCGGCAAAACCTGCGCCTGCAAAACTTACTGTAAGAGCCATTGCGCATAAAATTGAAAGAATTGTTTTTTTCATTGTTTTTTTATTACTCCTTATTAAATTTTTAAAATAATATTTATTAATTTAAATCCAAAATTTATTATGTCAAGTGATTAATCGTGTTAATTTAAAGAAAAAAAAAGAATTTTTATAAGAAAACAGGATTAATATAAGAATATTTTTTATATATGTGTTTTAATAAAATTGTTTCTTAAAACTTTAAAAAAAGTTTTTTTATTTACAATGATTATTACTTTTTATATTTGAAAAAAAAATAAAACATACTAAAATTGAAACTTGATATGTTATCTTTATGTTAATAAGCTTATGAATTTAAAAGCAACTTCAAATAACGAAATCAGGGATTTTGTCCAGCATATAAGTCTTCATGAGTGTAACTTGAGAATAAAATTTATTCTTGATGTTGCTGTAAAGATAAGCGCCCTCATATTAAAGGTGGATGATGTTGATTTTTTATTAAAGTCAATTCTTATTGGTGTTACAAGCGGTGAGGGTCTGGGTTTTAACAGGGCATTTCTGTTTATAAAGGATCAAAAAAACAATTCCTACAGGGGAAAATATGCCATTGGTCCAAAAGACCAGGAAGAAGCAGGAAGAATATGGCATGGAATAGAAAGGGAAAAAAAGGGGATTTTTGATATTATTGAAAATTCCAATGAAGTTTTTGCGGATGATATAAGTTATTTAAACAAAATAGTCAAAAAAATCAGTTTTTCTGCAGACAAAACCGAGCCTTTAATTTATAAACTCTCCTCCTCAGATCATCCTTTTTTAATTCAAGATGAAGATATAGCATTATCAAGACTTTCAGTAAATTTAAAAAAGATTCTGTTTAGCAGATTTTCCGCTGTTTCACCTATAAGGATTGGCGGGGAGCTATTTGGTTTTATTATAGTTGATAATGTTTTTACCAAAAAAGAGATTTATGAAGATGATTTGCAAAGCCTTTTTTTATTTGTGGGATTATTGACAATAGCTTTGGATAAATATAAATTATGCGCAGAATATGAGGAAAAGCTTGAAAAATTGCAGAAAATGAATGTCGAATCAGAGAGAAACCGGGACATCATGCTTTCATCCGAGAGATTTTCCGCGATTGGCACGATGCTTGATCATATTCTCCATGAGATTAAAAACCCTCTCTCGGTTCTTGGTGGAATTGTAAGAATAATTTATAAAAAAACCAAGGATTCAGAACTAAAAATCTATTCTGACAGGGTGTTGGACCTCATGGAAAGACTTGAGAATACCCTTGAAAATCTTGCAAATTTTGCGTATCCACAGTCATTTAATTATGAAAATATAGCTTTTCAGGAGCTTATAGACAGCGCCCTTTTTTCCCTTCAAAGAAATATTGAAAACAACCATATTAAGCTCCAGCTTAAACTTCCAGGTGAGCCAATACACATAAGGGTTGATAGGAAATTACTCAAAGGCGCTTTTTATAATATACTTAAAAACTCAATTGATGCAATGCCTGAGGGAGGACTGCTTATTATAAATGCAGAAAAAATAAATGATGAAATTGATATAAAGATAATTGACACTGGTCTTGGTGTTGCGAGGGGACATTTAAGGCGAATTGATGAGCCTTTTTTTACAACAAAATCACAGTCAATGGGACTTGGTTTAACTGTGGCTAAAAATATAATTGAGGCGCATGACGGCTCTATTTGTATTTTAAGAAACAAATATGGAGGAACAACAGTAAGTCTGGCATTAATTGCTGTTAGTTAATCCATAATACTATATTGTTATGTCTCTAATTGATACACACGCACATCTTGATATACCACCGCTTAATCAAAATACAGATGATATTATAAAAAGGGCGAAGGATTCAGGTATTCATAAAATTATTACTATTGCTGTTGATATCGATAGTTCTTTTGAATCCATTAAATATGCATTAAAATATGATATGGTATATGCATCTTGCGGCATTCATCCCAATCATGCCAAAAATATTGCTTTTCATGACCTTGAGAGATTAAAATCTCTTGCAAATGAAAAAAAAATAGTCGCAATTGGTGAGGTAGGACTTGACTATCACTGGGATTACTGCCCCGCGGAAAAGCAAAAAGAAATATTTTTGAGTCAGATTGATATTGCAAGGGAAACAAACCTTCCATTGATAATTCATTCGAGAGAAGCAAATGAAGATGTTTACGAGATATTGAAAGGTTATGCAAATGGCATGAAAGGTGTTTTTCATTGTTTTTCTGGGGATGTTGTTTTTGCAAAAAAAATTCTTGATTTGGGTTTTTATATCTCTTTTACCGGAGTTATAACTTTTCCAAAGGCAATAACCCTTAAAGAAGTGGCAGCCTTTGTTCCTTCTGACAGGATAATGCTTGAAACCGACTGTCCTTATCTTGCCCCTGTTCCAAACCGCGGTAAAACAAATGAGCCTTCTTATCTTAAATATATTGCGGAAGAAATTGCGAAAATAAAAGGAATTTCTCTTGAGGAGTTAGCACATTGCACAACAAGGAATGCAACGGAATTTTTCAGTCTCTGAGGCATATAATTCTCGCTTCAGCATCGCCAAGACGCTATGAATTATTAAAAGCCACAGGCATTGTCTTTGATGTTTTTGAAAGCGGCTTTGATGAGCCAGAACCTGAAAAACACGAAACACCTGAAGATTACAGCGTTAAAAATGCTATGGCTAAATCCCTGTCTGTATCTGAAAGATATCCTGGAGCCATTGTGATAGGGGCAGATACCCTGGTTTATATCGATGGTAATATACTTGGAAAACCAACAGACAGTAAAAATGCGCTGGATATGCTTTTATCCCTTATTGGAAAATGGCACTGGGTTGTTTCAGGCTGCGCTGTTTCAGAAAACAACAAAATTGTTGAATCATGGTTCACCAAAAGCAGGGCGTTTATTGGAGATTTTTCTGTTGATGTTGCAACAGCATATATCGCCACAGGAGAGCCTCTTGACAAGGCGGGAAGTTATGCGATTCAGGGTAAAGGAGCGTTTCTTGTAAAGGAGATTGAAGGCTCATACTCCAATATTGTTGGTCTTCCTGTTTATGAGACAATTGAAAGATTATTGAAAATCAATGCAATAAAAGTTATATAAGAAAAAAAATTTTAAGTTGGAAAGTTTGAATTGTTAATGTTTTGGAAAAATTGAGGCTTTTAATGAAATATAGATGGTAAATTATTGAAATTGACTTCAAACTATAAAATTCTATTCATACTCCCCTTTAGAAACAAAACTTAGCTCTAAATAACAACAAATGGAAAATATAAGAGAAAACATCAATAATATTCTGAAAAAAATAAGAATTGCCGCTGAAAAAGCCGGAAGATCACCTGATGACGTAAAACTTGTCGCAGTAAGCAAGGGTGTGGGAATTGAAAGGATTAAAGAAGCAGTTATTGCAGGGCAAAAGATCTTGGGCGAGAGTTTTTATCAGGAAGCAAGGGATAAAATTGAAGCCCTGCTAATTGAAAAATATGAAATAAACTGGCATTTTATAGGGCATTTGCAGACTAATAAGGCAAAGTATATCGCAAAATATTTTGATTATCTTCACACCCTTGATTCATTGGAGCTTGCCCTTGAGCTTAACAGGCATCTTGAAAAAAAAGGAAAGGCGCTGTCTGTTTTAATTCAGGTTAATATTGGAAAAGAAGGGCAGAAACACGGAATTTTACCTGAAAATGCCAAGGATTTTCTTTGTGAGATAAAAAAATTCCCATATCTCGATATAAAAGGTCTTATGACAATACATCCTTTAAGTGATAACCCGATAGATTCCATAAGATGGTTTAAGGGGTTAAGGGAATTAAGGGACAAACTGGAGCTTGAGACAAATATAAAACTGAATGAGCTTTCAATGGGTATGTCTGATGATTTTGAGGAGGCTGTAATGGAAGGGGCGACATTTGTCAGAACCGGCGCACAGATTTTTGGCGAAAGAATAAAAAACAAGGAAAAAATAAAGGAGAAATAAATATGTACGAGATATTTGTTAGGTCAGAATTCGCATCAGCGCATTATTTAAGGGAATATCAGGGAAATTGTGAAAAATTGCATGGACATAACTGGACTGTTGAGGCGGTTGTAAAGACAGAAATTCTTGATAATATAGGGGTTGGAATAGATTTCAGGGAGCTAAAGAAGATTTTAGGCGCTATTTTGAATGAGTTTGACCATACCTGCATTAATGACCACGCATTTTTCAAGGATAAAAATCCTTCTTCTGAATTACTTGCTTTTTATATTTTTATAAGGATGAAGGAATCATTAAAAAGCAGTGATAATCTGACTATGTGTAAAGTGACTGTATGTGAAACGCCAAGGGCAGGGGTAACCTACTACGAATAATGCAAAATTCTCTTAAAGTAAATGAAATGTTTTCAAGTATTCAGGGTGAAGGAACTCATCAGGGATTATTATGTTTTTTTATAAGACTTACAGGTTGCAATCTGAGATGCAGTTATTGCGATACAAAATATGCCTATTTTGACGGTGAATTTTTTTCTGCAGGGCAAATCATAGATAAATGGAAGGAAAGTGGTATTAAACTTGTTCAAATTACCGGTGGTGAACCTCTTTTGCAGGAAAATGTCTATGAGTTGATGGAAGCCCTTTTAAAAAAAAATGCAAAAATTCTTCTTGAGACAAACGGAAGTGTAAATATTAAAAATGTTCCAAAAAATGTGGTAAAAATTGTTGATATCAAGACTCCAGGAAGCAAAACTGAGGATAGTTTTTTAATTGAAAATTTAAGATTTATTAATGATATTGATCAGATAAAGTTTGTAGTCACAGGTATGGATGATTTTTTATGGTCAAAAAAAATTATTGAAAAATTTTGCCTTGATAAATGGTGTTCAGCGCTTGTCTCGCCTGCCTATAATATGGCTAAACCAGCAGAAATTGCAGAAATGCTCATAATTAATAACATGAATGTAAGGTTTCAGATTCAACTGCATAAAATGCTCTGGAGAGAAGAGAGAGAAATTTTTATTACAAAAAAGTGTTGACAATGTTAAAATTTTGTTTTATAAAGCAAAAAAATGAATTTATCTTCATAAAAAAATGAGGCGCTAAAATGATAGACATAGACATTACAGTTTTTATTCAAATTGCATCTATTTTATTTTTGATGTTTCTATTAAATAATCTTCTTTTTAAGCCAATAAGGTCAATTCTTGAGGAAAGACAGGAAAAATTGGATGCTCTAAAAAAAGAAATGGATGGTTTTGAGCAAAAAGCTGTTAGTATTGTTGAAAATTATAATCAAAAGCTTAATGAAGCCAGACAAAACGGCGTTAAAGAAAAAGAAAAGTTTCTTAGTGAAGCCCGCGCAAATGAAAAAGGCATTTTAAGCCAAAGCGCCAGAGAAGCTGAAGAGAAAAAACAAAGAGATATTTCAGAAATAACAAAGGCAATTGATTCTGTAAGGTCAGAGCTTAATACAAAAGCAGAGGCATTTGCCAATGAAATCGTTCAAAAAGTACTTGGGAGGGCAATTTAATGTTATCTAAAAAAACATGGACATTGTCATTATTTGTCTTTCTGCTTGTAATGACATTGGCTGCTGTGGTTATGGCATCCGGCGGGGATGCAGGACATGCGGAGCATGGAGCTGAAGGCGTTAATCATGCGCTGACACATAGTCAGATTATGAATTTTATCTGGCATTGTCTTAACTTTTCAATTCTTGCTTTCGTATTATTTAAGTTTTTGAAAAAACCCATTACAGAAGGTCTTTCAAACAGAACTCAGTCAATCAAAAATACTTTTGATGAGCTTGAGTCAAAGAGGGTTGATGCTGAGAGAAAGTTTAAGGAATATGAAGACAAGCTCAAAGACCTTGATGTTGAAGCCCAGAAGATATTTAAGTCTTTTATAGAGCAGGGTGAGGCAGAAAAAGAAAAGATAATTTTCCAGGCAAAAGAAACTGCGGAGAGGATAAAATCACAGGCTGATCTTTATGTGCAGCAGGAAGTTTCCAAGGCAAGACTATCACTCCAAAGAGAAGTTTCTGAACTTGCTGTTAAGATGTCTGAAGATATAATTAAAAAGAATTTAACTTCTGATGATCATCAGAGATTGATTACAGAATATCTTGCAAAGGTGGTAACCAAAAATTGACAAATATAGTTTTAGCAAAAAGATATGCAAGGGCGCTCTTTTCTATTGGCAAAGAGACCGGAGAATTAAAGGATTTTTTTAATGATCTTAGTTCAGTAAATAAATTTTTACTTGAAAACCCAGAGATAAATATTGCATTATCCAGTCCTATTTTTCCTTTAGCCGAGAAAAAAAATATTGTTTCTCAAATGGACAATGCATTTGGTTTTAAGCCTTCTTTTTCTGTATTTCTTGGTCTTTTGATTGAGAGGGGAAGAGTTGGTTTAATGGATCAAATTTTCAACACTTTTCAGGAATTTATGGATGATGAAATGGGAATAGTAAGGGCAAGGGTAAAGAGCGCTGTGACTTTGTCCGGTGAACTTGACGCAAACTTGTCTGACGTGTTATCAAAAATTGCAGGGAAAAAAGTAGAAGTTGAGTTACAGGAAGATCCATCAATAATAGCAGGCATGGTTGTTTCAATGGGCGATAAAGTCTGGGATGGAAGTCTCAGGAATCAATTAGACAATATAAGACAATCTTTAATGAGAGGTGAAATAAGATAAAATGGCAAACATCAGAGCGGAAGAAATCAGTGACATCATTAAGAAACAGATACAGGGATATGAAAAAACAGTTGACCTTGCTGAAACAGGCACTGTTTTGTCTGTTGGTGATAATATCGCCCGTGTCTATGGCGTAAGAAATTGTATGGCTATGGAGCTTCTTGAGTTCTCAAACGGAACAATGGGAGTTTCACTGAACCTTGAGCAGGACAATGTTGGTGTCGCTATCATGGGTAGCATAGAAGGTATTAAGGAAGGCGATCTTGTTAAGAGAACAGGAAAGATTGCTGAAGTTCCAGTTGGTGAAGAAATGCTTGGTCGTGTTGTTGACGCTCTTGGAAATCCAATTGACGGCAAGGGTCCAATCACTGCAAAACAGACAAGAAGAATCGAGATGAAGGCGCCTGGTGTTATTGAGAGAAAAAGTGTTCATGAACCTTGCTATACTGGGCTTAAAGCGGTTGATGCTATGACACCTGTTGGAAAAGGACAGAGGGAGCTTATAATCGGCGACCGTCAGGTAGGAAAAACCGCAATTGGCGTTGACGCAATTCTTGCTCAGAAAAATACCGGAGTTTTTTGTATATATGTTGCTATCGGACAAAAGCAGTCAACAGTAGCCCTTGTTGTTGAGGCATTAAGAAGAAACGGAGCTATGGATTATACAACAGTTGTCGCAGCTTGCGCCAGTGAGCCTGCTTCGCTACAGTATTTTGCTCCTTTTGCCGGAACTGCTATGGGTGAATATTTTAGAGACAGTAAAAGACATGCTTTAATAATATATGATGATCTTTCAAAACAGGCTGTTGGTTATCGTGAGCTTTCACTTTTATTAAGACGTCCTCCAGGTCGTGAAGCTTATCCCGGAGATATTTTTTATAACCATTCAAGACTTCTTGAAAGGTCTGCAAAATTAAATGATGAGCTTGGCGCCGGAAGTCTCACAGCTCTTCCAATTATTGAAACACAGCAGGGCGACGTTTCCGCATATATTCCAACAAACGTTATTTCAATTACTGACGGTCAGGTTTACCTTGAGCCAAGCTTGTTTTTTGCTGGTGTAAGACCTGCTATTAACGTTGGTCTCTCTGTTTCCCGCGTTGGTGGCGCCGCACAGGTCAAAGCAATGAAACAGGTTGCTGGCACACTAAGACTTGATCTTGCGCAGTACAGGGAACTTGCCGCATTTGCTCAGTTTGGAAGTGATCTTGATAAAGGAACTCTTGCGCAATTAAATCGTGGTCAAAGATTGGTTGAGATATTAAAACAGCCTCAATATAAACCTCTCTCTATGGAGAAGCAGGTTCTTATATTATTTGCAGGAACAAGAGGCTTGCTTGATGAACTTCCTGTTGATGTTTTGCAGGATTTTGAAACTGAATTATATGGTTTTGTTGAAAAGAAGTATTCGGCAATTTATGATGAACTAAAAGAAAAGCAGATTATTTCAGAAGACCTTGACAAAAAAATGAGAAGCGCTATTGAAGAATGCAAGAAAGATTTCAAAGCCACAAGAAATATACAATAAAGGGGGCTAAATAAATGCCAGCCTTAAAAGACGTAAGATTTAAGATTAAGGGTATAAAAAAGACCCAGCAGATAACCAAAGCCATGAATATGGTTGCCGCTTCAAAACTTCGCGGAGCACAGACTAAAATGGAGGGTTTCAGTCCTTACGCAGATAAATTTTCTGCTGTAATGTCTAACTTATCCGGTTCTGTAAATCCTTCGCAGTTTCCTCTGATGGCGCAAAGACAGGTTAAAAAAATACTTGTTATAGTTGTGACATCAGATAAAGGTCTTTGTGGAGCTTTTAACGCAAATATTATTAACGCTGTTAATAGATTGAATAAAGAAATTGTATCGCAAGGCAAATCGCTTTCGTTGATATGTGTTGGAAGAAAAGCAGTGCAATTCTTTAAAAAATCTAATATAGAAGTTGTATATAACATTTCAGATATAATGAGTGACGTTCAGATACAATTTGCCAAAACAATAGGACAACAGGCAATAACTCAGTTTTTGAGTGAAAATTTTGATGAAGTTCAACTTGTTTACGGTAAATTTATTAATGTCGCAGTGCAAAGACCAATATTTAAGAAGATACTTCCATTAAGCAAAGAAACTCTGGTTGGTCAGGGTGAAACATCTCAGGGCACAAATTTAACATATACTTTTGAGCCTGAACCAGATGCTATATTAAATAATTTGCTTCCACTTTATGTCAACATACAAATTATGAGCGCAATGCTTGAAACTGTTGCGAGTGAGCAGGCTTCCAGAATGACTTCTATGGATAATGCGACACGGGCATGCAAAGATATGTTAGGAAGTCTTACCCTTATTTATAATAAGGCAAGACAGGCAACTATTACAAAAGAACTTATGGACATTGTGGGCGGCGCAGAAGCCCTTAAAGGATAATAAGGAGGATTTTAATGAGTACACAATTTTTCGGAAAAGTTGCGCAGGTTGTTGGACCTGTTGTGGATGTAGAATTTGAGCCAGGTAAACTACCACCAATATTAACTGCTCTTGCAGTGTCAAACCCGGCTATTGATAATACAAAAGGTAATTTAATTCTTGAAGTTGCCCAGCATCTTGGAGATAATCTTGTCCGCACAATCGCCATGGATACAACCGATGGTCTTGTTCGCGGTATGGAAGCCCATGATACTGGCGCTCCAATAAGAATTCCGGTTGGTCCTACAACACTCGGAAGAATTATGAATGTTGTAGGAAGACCTGTTGATGGTCTTGGAAAGCTTGAATCAAAAACAATGTATCCCATTCATAGAAAAGCGCCTGCTTTTGTTGAGCAAAATACTCAGGTTCAGGTTCTTGAAACAGGTATCAAAGTTATTGACCTTCTTGTTCCATTCCCAAGGGGTGGTAAAATGGGATTGTTTGGCGGCGCTGGTTGCGGCAAGACAGTTATCATGATGGAAATGGTCCATAACATTGCTATGCAGCACGGCGGTATTTCTGTTTTTTGCGGAGCAGGAGAAAGAACACGTGAAGGAAATGACCTTTACCATGAAATGAAAAACTCAGGTGTTTTACCTAAAGCTGCTCTTATTTACGGTCAGATGACAGAACCACCGGGAGCAAGGGCTAGAATAGGTCTTACAGGACTAACTGCCGCAGAATTTTTCAGAGATGAAGAAGGACAGGATGTTCTTTTCTTTATTGATAATATTTTCCGTTTCACACAGGCTGGTTCAGAAGTTTCAGCCCTTCTTGGTCGTATTCCATCCGCTGTTGGTTACCAGCCCACACTTGCCACTGACCTTGGCGCTCTTCAGGAAAGAATCACATCAACAAATAAAGGTTCAATCACAGCTGTTGAATGCGTTTACGTCCCCGCTGACGACCTTACTGACCCTGCTCCTGCAACAACATTTGCCCATCTTGATGGAACTGTTGTTCTTTCACGTCAGATCGCAGAGCTTGGTATTTATCCTGCTGTTGACCCTCTTGACTCAACATCACGTATTCTTGATCCAAATGTGCTTGGCGGTGAACACTATAGAGTATCAAGAACACTTCAGCAGACACTTCAGAAATATAAAGACCTTCAGGATATCATCGCAATTCTTGGTATGGACGAACTTTCAGAAGACGATAAGCTTACAGTTCAAAGAGCAAGAAAATGCCAGAGATTTCTTTCACAACCATTTTATGTTGCTGAAACATTTACAGGCATGAAAGGTAAATATTGTAAAGTTGCCGACACAGTAAGGGGATTTGCAGAAATTCTTGACGGAAAGCATGATGATCTTTCTGAACAGGCATTTTACATGGTTGGCGGAATTGAAGAAGCTGTTGAAAAGGCACAAAAAATTGCTGCCGCAAATAAATAAGGGAAAAAAAAATGGCTAATAAAATCCATCTTGAAATAATTACACCTTCAAAACAGGTATTAAATCAACCTGTTGAAATGGTTACAGCGCCAGGTTCTGACGGTGTGTTTGGTGTTTTGGCAAACCATACACCTTTTTTAACATCATTAAAAATTGGAGAGCTTAAATATCAAAATGATGGTAAAAATTTTAGGCTTGCCTTAAGCAATGGATTTTGTGAGATATCATCAAACAAGATGACAGTGCTTGCTGAAGCAGCTGAATTTTCTGAAGATATAGATATTGACAGGGCATTAAAGGCAAAGGAAAGAGCTGAAAAAAGATTGCAGGAAGCAATCTCATCTAAGGAAAATATTAACACTGCAAGGGCACAGGCATCTCTTACAAGGGCGCTTACAAGAATAAGAGTGTCAGGAAAATAAAAGTTATTTATTAACTTAATATATTTTAAGGCAAGCTTTAAGCTTGCCTTTTTTTTTGATTATGAAAGATAATAGTTATTCAGCGATAATTTTAGCGGCAGGAAAGGGAAAGAGGATGAAATCATTTCTTCCCAAGGCGCTGCATACATTATGTGACAAGCCTCTTTTGTATTATATTATTACTTGTCTTGAAAAAAATAATATATCCAATATTTCTGTTGTTGTTGGACATGGGGCAGAATATGTGGAGAAATACCTAAAAAATTTTAATGTAAATATTGTTCAGCAAAAAGAACAGCTTGGCACAGCGCACGCAGTAAATTGCCTTTGTGATTATTTTAAGGATAAGCCTGGACAAAACATCCTTATCATTAATTGTGACACACCTTTATTAAAGTCTCAAACAATTTGTGATATTATTGAATTTCATAGCCTTGACCCTTTTGCAATTACTGTTGTGACATCTTTTCCTGAAAATAACTATGGTTATGGAAGGATAATCAGGGATGACAATAATACAACATATTTAAAAGGAATAGTAGAAGAAAAAGATGCAAATTCTCAGCAAAAGCAAATAAAAGAGATAAATACAGGTATTTATTGCGTTAATTCTTCTATCTTGTTTGATTTAATCTCCCTTGTTTCCAATGAAAATGTACAAAAAGAATATTATCTTACTGATATTGTTAAAATTGGTCTTCAAAAGAAAATCTATACAAGGGGTTTTATCCTTGCTGATTATCGTGAGGGCGCTGGTATAAATTCTAGAGAGGAATTATCTGTCGCAGAGTCAATAATGCAGGATTTTATAAAAAAAGGCTGGATGGAGCAAGGAGTTCAGTTTATTTTGCCAGAAACTATATATATAGGCTCGGATGTAAGGCTTTCAAGAGATGTAATAATTGAACCAAGTTGTATAATAAAAGGAAATACTATTATTCATGAAGGTTGTTATATCGGAGGATTTTCTTATATAGAAGATTCCAATATAGAAAAAAAAATAAAACTTGAACCATATTCTAAAATTATTAACAGAAATGTTGACAATTTATTAATAAAATCGTAATCTATTACAAAGGACAAAAATATTTATGGAACAAAATGAATTAAAATTACTTGAAGATAAAACAAAGGTTTTAATTAACGCCTTTCAAACCATTAAGGATGAAAGAAACATACTTTTGAGATCAAATGAGGACAAAACTAAGGAAATTAGTTCATTACAGGAAAAAATTTCACATTTGGAGTCTGAAAGGGATGAAATTAAAAACAGAATTGAGGGATTAATTTCAAAAATAGATGAATTAGATGTTATTACATCTGATCTTCCAGATGACAATGAAAAATAATGCTAATGATGTAGAATTTAATTTTTTTGGTAATGTTTATTATCTGAAAGATAAAAACGATGATATACGCACCAAGGAAGTTGTTGACTTTGTACAGCATGCAATAAATGAAATTCATTCTCAGTATGGACATCTTGCCCCTCATAAGCAGATAGTCCTTGCCTTCCTAAAGTTAGGAAAAGAATGTATAATATCAAAAAAAAAATTACAAACACTGGAGGAGGTATACTCAAAAGAAACAAAAAAAATTGCAGAAACAATAGATAAAGTTATAGAAGAGACACATACATAATATTTTCCCTGCGGTGCCCGTGATTGATTTATTTCTTTGAACCATTTTTAAAATAAAGGGTGTCTCTTCCATACAGTTGGTGTGACGGAAAATCTCTGTCCCGAAGGCTGTAAAGAGAATCACCCACCTGAGTAATCAGGTTCATAAGACTATTAGACACGGCATTCGCGGGGTTTAATCCCTTAAAATGGGTTTACATATACGGATAAATTATATATATTTTTTTATTATTTCAGACAGTAACATATAAAATTTATTGATTATTTAAGATTAATTCAAAAAAACTGCGATTTTTAATCCGTTTTTTCCACTCATTTTCAGGGGTTGAAAACCTTTAAATATATTAGGAGTTTAACCCGTTATGGAGTCATTATTTAAAATAATACTGTCAGTTGCATTTATTATATCTGGGATCGCCGTTGGTCTTATCACTGCATTCATATATTACAGAAATAAGGCTAAAAATGATAAAATTGATGCTGATATAACCATTGAAAAGATAAAGAAGGAAGCAGAGATTGAGGCTTCCTTAATAATTAACGAAGCCAGGGCAAAGGCCCAGGATGAAAGCCTTAAGCAAAAAAAAGAGGCTGATAGAGATATTAAAGAGCAGAGATATGAGGTCTCAAACCTTGAAAAAAGAATCTTGCAAAAAGAAAAACAGATAGATAAAAAACAGGAATTTTTAGATCAAAAAGAGATTGAGCTGAAAGACAAAGAAAAAGAATTAAATTCGTTTAATAAAACAATAACGGAAAAAAATGAAGAATTAAATGTCATTATTCAGGAGCAGAAAAACCAGCTTGAAAAAATAACATCGATGACCGAGCAGGAGGCAAAAGAACATTTTCTGAGGCTTATTGAGGGTGAAATCCGTCAGGAAGCAGGAAAACTTGCCAAACGCATTGAAAATGAGGCAAAGGAAAATGCAGATAAAAAGGCTAAAGAACTTATTTCTCTTGCAATTAACAGATATGCAGGCGATTACGTCGCTGAAAAGACTATTTCCTCAGTTCCAATTCCAAATGATGAAATGAAGGGAAGAATAATAGGACGTGAGGGAAGGAACATAAGGGCGCTTGAAGCAGCCACAGGCATTGATTTTATTATTGATGACACACCTGAGGCAGTTATACTTTCAGGATATAATCCAATAAGAAGGGAGATCGCGAGGTTAACGCTTGAGAGGCTTATTTCTGACGGAAGGATACATCCTGCAAGAATTGAGGAAATGGTAAAAAAGGTTGAAAAAGAGATTGAAACCACCATTCGTGAAACTGGAGAACAGGCTGCCTTTGATGTGGGTGTATTTGGTATGAACCCTGAACTTATAAAATTATTAGGCAGACTGAGATTTCGCACAAGCTATACCCAGAACGTCCTTAGCCATTCCCTTGATGTTGCTTTTTTATGCGGAATTATGGCATCTGAATTAAAACTTAATCCCAAAAAGGCAAAAAGGGCAGGACTCCTCCATGATATTGGAAAGGCGGCTGACCATGAAATAGAAGGACCTCATGCCATGATTGGTGCTGATCTTGCCAAAAAATTTGGTGAAGCCCCGGAAATCGTGCATGCAATCGCAGCCCATCATGAAGATGTAAAGATGGAGGGCATTCTTGCAGTGCTTGTGCAGGCGGCAGACGCCATCTCAGGAGCAAGACCAGGCGCAAGAAAAGAGGTTTTGGAAAGCTATATTAAAAGAATTGAAAATCTTGAGGGCATTGCATCATCAATTTCAGGTGTTCAGAAATCATATGCGCTTCAGGCAGGAAGAGAATTAAGGATAATTGTTGAAAGCGAAAAGGTGAATGACGCTGAAGCTGCTTTAATGAGTTTTGAAATTGCAAAAAAAATAGAAGAGGAAATGACTTACCCCGGACAGATTAAGGTAACAGTTGTCAGGGAGACCCGCTCTGTTGAATTTGCTAAATAATATTTAAGTAAACTCTGAATAAATCGGGAAAATCATTTTTATAAAAAAGGTTTTCCCGAACCCTTTCCTAAAAATTTTAAAATTATGATGAAAACATTTATGTTATTCACCATAAAATAAAACAATTTCCGTTAAAAGGTGATGAAATAAAAATGGAGAAGGACTTAAAAAAATCCCTTGATCTTATTAAAAGGGGAGTTGTTGAGATTATTGATGAAGAGGAACTGGCTAAAAAATTAAAAAAGGCCTTTGAAAAGGATAAACCTTTAATTATAAAGGCGGGATTTGACCCAACAGCGCCGGATTTACACCTCGGGCATACTGTTTTGATTCATAAGCTCAGGCATTTTCAGGAACTTGGACATCATATAAAGTTTTTAATAGGCGATTTTACTGCCCTTATTGGCGATCCAACTGGTAAATCCGAAACCCGTCCAGCGCTCACCCCGGAACAGGTTCAGGAAAATGCCAGAACATATAAGGAACAGATATTTAAGATGCTTGACCCTGAAAAAACCGAAATTTGTTTTAACAGCATCTGGCTAAATAATCTGACCTCAATGGATATGATAAGACTTTGCGCAAAACATACAGTTGCAAGGATGCTTGAAAGGGATGATTTTCAAAAAAGATATGACGCTCAAAAACCCATAGCAATACACGAGTTTATGTATCCTCTCATTCAGGGTTATGATTCAGTTGCGATGGATGCTGATGTGGAATTAGGTGGCGCTGACCAGAAATTTAACCTTATTGTTGGAAGACATCTTCAAAGGGAATATAATAAAGAACCACAGGTTGTTATAACAATGCCTCTTCTTGAGGGACTTGACGGCGTAAACAAGATGAGCAAATCCCTTGGAAATTACGTGGGAATAACAGAAAGCCCATCCTCCATGTTCGGTAAGCTTATGTCAATATCTGATGAGTTAATGTTTAGATATTATGAATTATTAAGCGATCTTTCCATTGAAGAAATAAATACATTAAAAGATAATATAAAAACAGGCAAGCTTCACCCAAAGGAAGCCAAGATGAATCTTTCATGTGAGATGGTAAAGAGATTTCATAATGAAGAAGAGGCAATAAAAGCAAGAGAAGGTTTTGACGCTCAATTTAAGAAAAAAGAAGTTCCTGACGATATACCGCAGATTTTAATTGGAAAGAATGAAACAAAAATTTATATTTCAAAATTATTAAAAGATTCGCAGTTGGTTGAATCAGGCTCTGAGGCAAAAAGACTCTTAAAACAGGGCGGCATTAGCATTGAAGGAAAAAAAATTACATCCGATGAAATAGAGTTTAATCTGGATTCCGCTGTGATAAAGGTTGGCAAGCTCAAATATTTAAGGATTGTAAGGTCTCAGGATATTTAACAAAGATATTAAGGAGATAAAAATGGGAAAGACATATACACTTTCAAACAGATATTTTGAAATGGCTGAGGCTCTTATACCAGGTGGAGTGAATAGTCCGGTGAGGGCATGTAAATCCGTGGATTGTGATCCGATTTTTATAGAAAAGGCAAAGGGCGCTTATATTTATGATGTTGACGGCAATCAATATATTGATTTTGTATCCTCATGGGGTCCTATGATTCTGGGTCACTGCCATCCCCATGTTGAAAGCGCTGTTAAAGAAGCCCTGCAATTAGGAACAAGTTTTGGCATCCCAACCTGGAATGAGGTTAAACTTGCGCAGATGATAATTGATATGGTTCCAGGCATTCATCAGGTCAGGCTTGTGAATTCCGGCACTGAGGCGACAATGAGCGCGATAAGGCTTGCAAGGGCATATACAGGTAAGAAAAAAATATTAAAATTTGACGGATGTTATCACGGACACGGTGATTCTTTTCTTGTCAAGGCAGGCTCAGGTCTTGCCACCCTTGGTATCCCTGCAAGTCCCGGAGTTCCTGAAGAGGTGACGCAAAATACCATTTCAATCCCATTTAATGACCTTAAATTATTAAAACAAACTTTAGACCAGGAAGAAGATTACATTGCAGCAGTAATTGTTGAGCCTGTTCCTGCAAATATGGGAGTTGTTCTGCCAAATGAAGATTTCCTCCCCACATTAAGGCAATGGACACAGGATATGGGTATTGTCCTTATTTTTGACGAGGTTATAACAGGTTTCAGACTTTCTCCAGGAGGAGCGCAGGAATATTTTGGAATAATCCCTGATCTTACTTGTCTTGGAAAGATTATAGGCGGAGGACTTCCGGTAGGCGCTTACGGAGGAAAAAAAGAGATAATGGATATGGTCGCGCCAAGCGGCCCTGTTTATCAGGCAGGCACTTTATCGGGTAATCCCCTTGCCACAGCAGCAGGCATCGCCACCCTTGAGGTATTAAACCGTCCTGGTTTCTACGCTCACCTTGAAGAAAAAGCAGCTTTTTATGAGGAAGAACTTAACAAGCTTGCCGCAAAATATGGGATAAACTGCAGGATTCAAAGGATTGCATCCATGCTTACCGGATTTTTTGGGCATAAAAGCGATGATATCATAAATGATTTTACCGCTGCCCTTAAATCAGATACCGCCATGTATTCAAGGTTTTTCCGGTGTATGCTAATTAGCGGGGTATATCTTGCCCCATCCCAGTTTGAGGCATCATTTATCTCGCTTGCCCATACATATGAAGATATTGAAAAAACAATTAAAATAACTGAAGAAGCGTTCAGGAGGTGGTAAATTGACCAATAAGCCATATGAATCAAGGTCACAGACACACGATAGTGAAAGAAGCATATCTCTGTTTCCTGCTTTTTTTATCCTCGGATTATTTATTGCCGCAGGTTTGGCAGGCATGGGTTACTTTGTTTTTGATGCAATATTAAAATTTAAGGCTGCCGACAGAGTCATTACTGTCAAAGGTCTTGCGGAACAGGAGGTTGACGCTGACCTTTTGATATGGCCTGTGAGCTTTATTAATGTAAATAATGACTTAAATGAGCTTCAGCAAAAGATCGCCGCAGATAAAATTGCGATAAGGGAACATCTTGTAAAAAGCGGTTTAAGAAACGAGGAAATAACGGATTTACAGCCTGTTATCACAGATTATCAGGCACAAAGCTATATGGCGACAACGGACAAACAACCACTCCACAGATATATGTCCCAGTCTGTTATCACAATAAGAACTAATCAGGTTGCCCTAGCCATGAGGATTATGGAGACAATTGATGAATTATTCAAAAAGGGAATAGTATTAAACAAAAATTACGAACAGCAGCCGGAATTTCTTTTTATGGGACTTAATAAGATAAAACCTGAGATGATTTCTAAGGCAATTCACGTTGCAAGGGAAACAGCAGAACAGTTTGCCAAGGATTCCAACTCAAAGATTGGGGCAATAAAGGGCGCTAAACAGGGATTCTTTGAGATAACCAACAGAGATATGAACACACCACACATAAAAAATGTCAGGGTGGTCATTAATGTTGATTATCTCATTGAATAGGAATTTTGGTCAGATTTTAGTCAAAAATATCAAATATCTCGCCCCAAACTGATTCTTTCTTTTTGTGTTTGTAATAATCTTTGTCATAGTGAGGCTGATGATATCCCTGATTAGGATGTTGTTGATACTGCTGCTGGGGTGGTTGCTGCTGGTAAGGTTGATTCTGAGGAATTGCCTTCCCCTGCTTTAAATTATCTTCAATAGCCATCGCCCTTTCAACAATTTTATCCATTTCTCCCCTATCAAGCCAGATTCCCCTGCATTTTGGGCAATAATCAATCTCAATTCCGTGCTTATCTGCCATTTTTAATTCTGTATCTTTGCATACCGGACAAATCATTTTTATATCTCCTGTTAAATATTTTAATCAGTTTAAACACTTTTTTTTTTATTGCAATTAATGATTGACTTTTTTTTATTAACTATTAGAGTTTATGTATAAAAAAATGGAGGATTTAAGATGAAAAAATTAACTATGCTAACTTTCAGTTTATTTTGCTTTTGTTTAACAGCATTTTCTGTTATGGCGGCAGGAAATGCAGAAAAAGGCAAGGCATTATTTAATGACGCTAAACTTGGAACATCTGGAAAAACATGTAATTCCTGTCATAATGAAGGAAAAGGACTTGATAAATCCGGAGAAAAAAAGGAAATAAGCCTTATGGGGAAAAAATATACAAGTCTTGAAGACGCAATTAATTTTTGTATAGAAAACCCATTAAAAGGCAAGGCGCTTGATCCAAAATCACAGGAAATGCAGGATTTAGTTGCTTATATAAAATCATTAAAAAAATAGACGGATTGAAAAAAAAGGGGGGTAGTTCCCCCTTTAATGAAAATGAATTTAATTCAGCTTAAAACTCTTCTTGTTTTATTCATTCCGGTTTTATCCATTGTAGCGCTTTTTACAATGCTTGAACTCTTTGGGAGGGATAAAAAAAGATTTGATATAAATTTTTTAAAGCTTGTTCACAAAATTAACGGCATTTTTTATATTGCTTTATTTGGCATTATTTCTCTGCTTTGTGTTTATTATATGATGAAGACCGGAACAGAGCTTTCACCAAGGGGAGCTTTGCACCTTATTATTGCAGAACTAATATTTATTTTATTATTTATTAAAATACTCATTGTTAAGTATTACCAATTGCTTTTTAATACTGCTAAAATATTTGGATTTAGCATTGTAATGCTTAGTTTTCTTTTATTTGGCAGTTCAGGCGGCTTTATGCTGATAAAAAACAAGGGCTTTTCCTTACAGACCAAAGCGCTTTATGAAAATAGCGCAAAAGAACAGCAAAAAATTGTTTCTTTCAGAACTGATGCAACAAGCATCAATAAAGGCAAGGATATCTTTAATAGCAGTTGCACTTTCTGTCATGCAATTAATAAAAATGAGGCATCCAATTGTCCAAATCTTTTTAATCTTACAAAAAAACAACAATTGCAAGTAATTAAAAAAACTCCCACACCTGAAAATATTATAAGTCAGTTGAAAAATCCCTTTAAGAATATGCCAAGTTTTGATCATTTGTCTGATGATGAAGTAATGTGTCTGCTTGCTTATTTAAATACCATTTAGATTTTTTTAAATTAATCCATTGACATAATAAGATTTAAATTGTATATATATTTTTTTCACGTTGGGGGATCGTCTAACGGCAGGACTGCGGACTCTGACTCCGCCTATAGAGGTTCGAATCCTTTTCCCCCAGCCAAATAATATCAAGTAGTTACGCTAATCAGAAAATTTTAAGAGTGGTCAAAATCATGATGCCTATTAAATTTATTTCTGCAATTTATTTTTTTGATATAATAAAGCACGAGAATTTTTGATATGAATGCTTACGGTTAAGGCTATAAATGTCTTAATGGCACATGATGTTTAATGTCTCACTTTACAAAACGCGAAGACCAATGGGAAGATAAGGCCTTCTTCGCATCCTCCGCAAGGATAGAGTCATAGGTTTGGCTGGCAATAAACTTGAGGAACTTCACAACTGCCTGCGCCTGCTCGTCCGAAAGAATCCGGTAGCATTCCAAAATGTGCTCATCCGTTGTGTTTGTCCTGGTAAGCTGATAGATTAAGTGATCCACAGTGTTTGATTGTGATAGATCAAAGTTCTGTGTTTAATGTATATGTTGACCAGTCACCCCAGGGAACACCCTTAAATATGTTATAACGAGTTGTGGCATAAATTGCAGATACAAGGGCTACTACAGTAGTTCTCATTTGCACACCTTCCTAAGTTACTTAATGTTCCAATATCTCCATCTTTCGGAAAATAAAAATAACATAGGAGTGAGAGCTTTGTAAAGATATCTTTTAGCTAATTTTTAAAATGATACAAAAAAGAAACTTAAAAGTCACCATGTTAAACGGCAAGCACAAGTTATATGATTACTTTTTTTCAATGCTAATCTCAAGGTCTTTTTTAGTTCCTAATTTTTCATTTTTTATATCAAGCGCTCCCTGTTTTTGTTTGATATTAATCTTATTAAAGTAGTCCGGATTTAGCGATATATTGATATTGCTTTCTATGTCTGTAAAAATGCCTTTTTTATAAACCTTGTAAACTATATTTGTTGATGGATTGTCAGCATGTATTTTGCCTATTGCACGAATTTTGCTCCAGGGAAGTCCGAATCCAGTCGCATCTCCGCTTATTATTATTGGCTCTGATTGTTTTTTATCAAAATCAATTAAAATATCCGCTTTTTCAATTTCAAGGGATAACATGGCGGGCAATGTGGCATTTTCGGAAAATTCTTTGATTTTATAATTAATATCTCTTTTGTATGGTGTGGCAAGAAGAACAGAAAAGATGGCGATTCCTGCAAGGCATCCGTAAATAGCCGCCTGTTTAATTCCGAAAGTAACCGGTTTATATGTTGTTTTTTCTGCTATTTCCTCCCTTAAGGGTATGTTAAGGATAAAATAATAGAGAAAAAAGCTTATGGTGTAGGGAATTATGCCGGACCACACAACATCAGAGGGAAAATGCCCTCCTGCAGCCATTCTTCCTGTGCCTATTAATGTTCCGAGTATTATTGCTCCAAAAAGGGAGGTTATGGCAATATATTTGTTTTTTCTCCTGAATATGAACCATAGAACTCCATATGTAAATCCCACAGAAGAATGTCCGCATGGAAAGGATTTTCCCTCTGTCTCACTTCCTATCACAAATGGTTTTGTGTAATTATAATTACCGTTAAATTCCCTGATTTGCCTTGGTCTTGGCCTGCCCCAGTGGTCTTTAAGGATGGCATTGACTGTTAAACCAGCGCCAAGCGCAAGGCTAAGAAGGATAAATAAGGCATGAATCCGGTATTTTGTGTATTTTGCATTTATGGATGCAAAAATTATAAAGGCTATAGAACCAATGGCAATTATTCCAGCAAATATAGGGGAGGCATGATAGAAAAAGCCCCATAATGGCTGGTATTGAACAGGCCATTTGCCGTCAATATAAAAATATCTCATTATTTCTATATCAAGGTTAGTTGCAAAAAATAAAATAAAGGTCAGACACCAAAGGATAATTAGTATAATCAGTTCAGAGCGCCAGAGTTTTTTTCTTTCCCAAATATCATTAAAAGACATACAAATCCTAAAATAAATAATTTAATCTTAATAACTTTAATTACATAAATATTATTTACAATATTAAAGAGGAAATTTAAAGGATAGTATTTGTCAAAATAAGGGAGATTCCCACAATAACAAGAATAATTCCACCGATTAACTTACAAAAGATGGAATATTTGTTTGTTATTGTATATGAGACAGCAAAGGCTGTGAGTCCAAATATTATAAGGTCATCGAGCATGAAAAAAAACACATAAAATAAAATATAAAGGTAGTATTCCATTATTGGAAGCTGTTTTACTGTAAGAATCTGGGTAAAAATAACAGGAAGAGCGGATGAGCAGGCAAATTCAATGGAATTTACCACAAAGGCAAGCGCAATAATCCCAAGTATGGTCATTAAATTTAATGGGGCGTTCACAATTTTTTCTATTTTTCCAATTGTTTTCTTTTTGGATTCAGGACTGCCTATTTTGCAGGTTAATTCCTGTTGTGTAAAAAATGTTTTAAGGTCATTTATGCCTATCCAGAGGGCTGCAATGGCTATTAAAATTGTTAAATTACGCATATAGCCAATTAACAGAAAGACATTAAGCCATGCCGACATAAACAGAAAATAAAGAATGCCTGATGAAAGGACAAAAGAACCCACAAGAAGCCATATTCTTTTTTTATCATTTGTGCAGATTATAAGCGAAATTAAATAAGCGAGAACCCACATAGCGCAGGGATTAAAACCATCAATAAGACCAAGAACAATTGTAAGAACGGGGAGGGAATATGCATAAATATCTAAATCTCCCAAAAACGGAATATAAACCTTTTCATTTATTGCATCAGATGGTGTGTCGCTGAATTTGATTTTTGATTTTATGCCTGTGTATTCTTCAAGGGCAGCCACGATTTTCCTGCCGGTGGTTTCAGGGGTATAAAAGCCGACAAAATGATATTTCCCAAAAAAAGTAGCCGGCACTCCGAGATGTGTGGGATTGACCTTGTATTTGTCCACCAATTCATGAAAAAGGGCATTTTCCGAAGGCATTGAAACATCATGATTAATAAATTTTACAAGAAAATTTTCTTCAATAACAGCATTAAACTTTTTTTGTTCCTTGCAATGCCCGCAATTTGGATGAAAGAAAAAATGTATTTCAAAAGGTTCAATGTGTTTAATTCTAATTTCTTGTATCTGGGGATAAAAAAAAGAAAATAAGCCCGTTATAGTTAGAAATAAAAGCAGGTATCTTTTGAATTTATCTGAGATTATTTCTTTTAATATGCCCGCAATATTCTGGATTAATGTCATTTGATAATTTTAAAAATTAATCTTTTAAGTTTTGGAAAAAAAAATACAGAAAATTAAGATGATAATAAATTATATATTAAAACAAAGATAGAAGCTTTTAAATGCTTTTTTTTAATAAGGAGTGAGGTTATAAAGTGAGATTCTAAAGCTCTAAAAAAAGCAGGGGCTTATAAATAAGCCCCTTAATGTTTAATAAATTAACAAGTAATGAAAGTATTTATGTTTAATAGGTTGGTTAATATAATCCAACAAGCTTTAAGCCAAGAATGACAAGACCTGCGGAAGCAATGCGTTTAACAAGAAGAGGGCTTATCTTTTTGGCAATCATAGGACCAATATAACCACCTAAAATCGCTGCTGGAAACATAATAAGAAAAAGCAGCAGGTCAAAGTTGCCGAACTGATAATGTCTTATGGATGCTATGGCAGTGTTAAAAAATATTGCAAGAAGTGAGCTTCCCACAACAATATACATGGGAAGTCCCATGCCAACAGTCATTAAAGGCACCATAAAAGGACCGCCTCCAAAACCGAACATTGATGACATTATAGCAATAAAAAAGCCGCCAATACAGCCAACAATCATATTTGCCTTAAATTCCTGTCCCCAGAATTCTATAGTTAAATTCATAGTTTTATTCTCCTTTCCTTTTATTAACCTTTTTTCTTTGCAGTTTCTTCGGCTCGCTTCTTAAATTCTTTTAAGATTGCCTGTTCCTTCTTGTTTTTATCAAGATAGCTTGGGGTTGTCTGCCAGAACATAAGACCAGCAAGAATAAAAAGAACCCATCCAAAGAGGAACTTAAATTCATCAAGGGTTATAAGCTCAGTTAATTTAGGTCCAATAAAACCACCTACTAGCATGGCAATACCAATGCCAATGCCAAGTTTCCAGTTAATAAATTTTATCTTTGAATAATTCATAATTCCTGTTGCCTGGGCAAAAAGAACTGTGGGCATAACTGTTCCTGCGACAATTGTGTGTGGCAAGGGGAAAAAAGTAACAAGAAGAGGGTTTAGGATAAATCCGCCGCCAGCGCCCATTAAAACACCAAAAATAACAACCCCAAGGGCAAGAAAAAACGGTATAATAATATTGAGGCTTGTTCCTGCGTTAGCCATATAAAGATTTGGGAAACCAATCTCGTTGGTAAAGGAGGCTGTGTCGCTTTTAACCTTTTTTACAATTTCCTTGTCGCCTTCTTTTTTGCGCTCTGTGACAGCTACTGCGGTTACATTATATTTTCCAGGGGCAATGCTGTCTCTTATCTTTAATTCTGCCTTAAAAGTGCCGTCTGGATTTGAAACAACATCTGCTCCAAGCAGATTTCCAACGCTTCTGAAACGGGCTTTAACAAGCTGCATTGACCTTTTTTTATTTTCCTTATCATCCAGAGCAGGAAGCAGTTCTCCTCTTGAGCCAATGACAGCTGCCATAATGCTTGCCTTATAGGCGTCAATTTTAATCTTTGAAGGAACTGAATAAGCAGCGTCAGCGCCAATTTCTTTTAATACTTCGGAATATTTCCATTTTTTATTTGCTTTTGCCTTAGCAAGATTATCTTTATATTCTTTTGGAACTATAATTTTATAATATGAGGGCATATCCTGGGAAAGATATAAAATATAAGGAATCACACCTTCTTTATTTTTTTTGTTATCGAAAACATTTGCCCTGACTTTTTTTTCTTCGTTCCATAATTCAATATATACTTTTGAGCCAGCGGGAGCTGTGCCTGTTACTGTTATTGTTCCGCCGTTATTTATGGATGTTTTGTCAATCTGAATAGTTGGTTTTGCCGCTTCTACCTTTGGTTTTTCACCCTGAGCCGCTGGCATTGGCTGTGGAGCCGGAGCCTTTATTTCTTGCTGAGAAGCCGGTGTTGTGGTTGTTGTGTTCTGGGCGCTGATATCAACTGTTAGAAAACTGCTAAAAAGGAATAATGTTGATAACAGGAATAAAGTTTTTGATTGCATTACTTCATCCTCCTTATTTAAATGATTGTTATTAATACGCTGTTTTTAGTAAAAAAAACTCAAAAATTAATATTTATTATTAATTTTTGACAACCACCTCCTTTTATTTCTTTTCATGCACAAAATTAAAACATTAAAATTAAAAATTTTCAATAGATTTTGTCAAAAAAATTTATATTTTTGTAAAAACTTTGTAAAATAGAAAAATGTTTCCAATTAAAGATAGTATTAAAGGCAAAAGCATTCCAATTATCATCTGGACATTGATTTTTATCAATACAATATTCTTTTTGAGAGAAATATTGATGCCAGAGAGGTCTTTGGAATTATTTATTTATGAAAATGCTGTGATACCGCTTAAATTTAGCCAAGCAATATCAGGGGATTATAATCTTAAAATAAAAGATTTTCTCAATTTTTTTACTTGTATGTTCCTGCATGGAGGGTGGGTGCATATTATAGGCAATTTATGGACTTTATGGATATTCGGAGATAATGTTGAAGATAAGATAGGCAAGCTAAATTTTGTAGTATTTTATTTATTATCGGGCATTTTTGCCAGTTTAATGCATGTTATAACAAACCTGTCTTCAGAAATACCCATAATTGGGGCTTCCGGGGCAATTGCAGGGGTAATGGGGGCTTATTTTTATTTTTTTCCCCGGGCAAAGATACTTATAATGGTTCCAATTCTGTTTTTTCCTATTTTTTTTGAGGCTCCGGCTGTTATTTTCCTTGCTTTCTGGTTTATTCAACAGATTTTTAGCGGAGCGCTTTCCCTGGCGCTTCCAAACGCTACAGGCGCAATTGCATGGTGGGCGCATATCGGAGGTTTTATATTTGGTTATTTTTATGTGAAAATATTGTATAAAAGTGACGAGAAAGAAGATTTAAGTTAAAAAAGTAATAAGTGTTAAGAACAATGCATAATTTATTTTAACTTCCTCAAGCTTAAAACTTTTTTAACTTTTTTTACTTTCCAAGCCAGTAATTTGGTGATTCTTTTGTTATTATAACACCGTGGACATGGCTTTCTTTTAGTCCCGCAGCGGTTATCTGCACAAATTTTGTGTTTTTTCTCAAATCTTCTATTGTTTTTGCCCCAACGTAACCCATGCCTGACCTTAACCCGCCCACAAGCTGGTGAATCATAGCGGAAAGAGTGCCTCTGTAAGGAACTCTTCCCTCAATTCCTTCCGGAACCAGTTTTTGTGCGGTTCTCACATTATCCTGAAAATATCTCTCGCTGCTTCCTTCTTTCATGGCTGCAAGAGAACCCATGCCCCTGTAAACTTTATATGACCTTCCTTCAAAAAGCTCTATATCCCCTGGGCTTTCGTCTGTTCCTGCAAGGAGATTTCCTACCATGACGCAATAAGCTCCAGCAGCAAGCGCCTTTACAATATCACCAGAAAATTTAATGCCACCGTCTGCAATGATTGTTCTTCCATATTTTTCAGCCATTAGCGCACAATTGTGAACAGCAGTTAATTGGGGCACGCCAACTCCGGCAACAATTCGCGTTGTGCATATTGATCCGGGACCAACTCCAACCTTTATTGCGTCAGCCCCTGCCTTTAATAAAGCCTCAGCTCCCTCAGCGGTTGCAACATTTCCTGCAATCAATTGCACAGCAGGAAATGTTTTTTTTATATCCTCAACAGCGCTTATAACCCCTTTGGAATGACCGTGCGCAGAATCTATTACAAATACATCAGCGCCGGCTTTCATTAACCTTTCCACAGCCTCAAGTCTGTTTGCTCCAACTCCAATTGCGACGCCTACCCTTAATCTTCCCCTGGAGTCCTTGCATGAATGCGGATATTTTTTTATTTTCTCTATATCTTTTATAGTGATAAGTCCCTTAAGCTCATAATTGTCATCTACTATTAGTAATTTTTCAATTTTATGCTTATGAAGAAGCTTTTTGGACTCTTCAAGGGTTGTTCCCACCGCGGCTGTTATAAGATTTTCCTTTGTCATCACATCTTTGACATACTGGTCAAAGTTTGTTTCAAAACGCAGATCCCTGTTTGTGATAATTCCAACAAGTCTTTTACCCACAACAACCGGAACCCCTGAAATCCTGTATTCCCTCATTATTGCCATGACCTCGCTTATTTTCTGGTCAGGGTTTACTGTTATTGGATCATAAATCATTCCGCTTTCGGATTTTTTTACTTTTTCCACCTCTTTTGCCTGCCTTTCAATGGGCATATTACGATGGATAAAGCCGATGCCTCCTTCCCTTGCAATGCTTTTTGCAGTATCAGCCTCAGTGACAGTATCCATTGCAGCGCTTACTATTGGCATATTAAGATTTATTTCAGGGGTCAAGCGGGTTGCAATATCTACCTCCGAGGGTATAACCTCTGAAAATGACGGTAATAACAGAAGATCGTCAAAGGTATATGCTACAGGGATCGGGTAATTTAACATCTGGATGCTCCTTTTTAATATATTTAATCATAAGTCCCGTCAAAAGACCTGCATCACTTATAGTAACATGGTCTAAGGCGAGACATTTTAATATTTTTTTTATTATAAATAATCCTGAATGGATTATATCACTTCTTCTGGAATTTATACCAAATTTTTTAGAAATTTCATCCCTTGAGATAAAGAAAAATTCATTCCATAACCGGCTGATTTCATCTGATTTTAGTTTTAAGCCCCGAATAACCTTTGGGTCGTATTGATTTAATCCTGATTTAATATAAGCAATTGTAGTGGCAGCTCCTCCCACACAAATTGCATTATTTAAATTATAACCGGCAAAAAATTTCTCAGATATTCCAAATGATTTGTCAAATATCCTGTCATATATGGCTTCAGCCTTATTCTTATCTGATATGTGAGATATATCAGAAATTTCCTCAAATTTTTCCTTTAATCCCACTGCGCCAATAGGAAATGAAAAAATTTTTTCCGGCAAACATTCTTTAAAAAAGCTTATCTCTGTTGAGCCTCCTCCAATATCAATTATAACAGCATCTTTAACATCGAGGGAAAAAAGCGCGCCCTGCGCGGCAATCAATGCCTCTTCCTTTTCTGATAATACATTTATTTTAATCCCTGCTTCCCTGGATTTTTCTAAAAAATAACCTGCATTTTCAGCCTTTCTGAAAGGATGCGTCCCAACAACAATGATATGTTGCGCATGATATTTTTTTAAGTATTCCCCAAACTCTAAAATCGCTGATAATCCTCTTTTCATTGCATTTTGGGATAATAAACCTGTTTTTTGCAATCCCTCGGCAAGTTTGATGTCTTTTAACAGAGAAACCTCAATATTAAAACTATTTTTATCAAAATTGACAATCGCAAGGCGAAATGTCTGGGAGCCTAAATCAATAAGAGCAATTTTATTTTTCATAAATTTTTATTTCTGTTATAATGTTAATAATAAATAATTATTATTTCTTATTTTCTAATTCATATAACATAAAAATAAAGTGAAACCAACCATATTACTTGTTGAGGATACGAGAAAATTATCAGAAATTTTCAAGGAAGCCCTGTCAGGATGCTTTGGAATTTTATCAGTTTACAATCTTAAAGAGGCAAAGGAAAGCTTTATCTCCAAAAAGCCTGACGGCATCCTCCTTGACCTGCAACTTCCTGACGGCTCAGGAATAGACCTTATTCCCATTGCAAAGGAAATAAATCCGGACTGCGTCATAATTGTGGCGACTGCGCACGGCACAATAAATTCCGCTGTTGAGGCAATGCGACTTGGCGCCTCGGATTATCTTGAAAAACCTGTTGACTTAAATGAGCTTATTGAAAAATTTGAGAAAAAAATAAATCTGGCAATTGAAAAAGATAAAGTTTTTTCAAAAGATGAGATGTTCCCAATTTCATATTCTGTCAGGATGCATGAAATTTTAAAAATTTGCAGACAGGTGGCAAAAACCAATTTTCCTGTTTTGATAACCGGTGAGTCCGGGGTCGGAAAGGATGTCATTGCAAATTATATTCATAAACACAGCGCCAGAAAAACATTTGTGCCTTTTAATTGCGCAAACCTTCCATTTGAGCTGGCTGAATCCCTGCTGTTTGGCCATACAAAGGGTTCATTTACCGGCGCTACTGAAAACAAGTCTGGTCTTGTGGAAAGCGCCTCTGAGGGCACATTGTTTCTTGATGAAATAGGCGAATTATTCCTGAATTTACAGCCAAAACTCCTTAGATTTCTTGATTCAGGCGCTTTTATCCCAATAGGAGGCGTTATTGAAAAATTTAGCGGCGCAAGGGTTATTGCCGCAACTAACAGAAATCTTTATGATGAGGTAAAAAAACAAAAATTCAGGGAAGACCTCTTTTTTCGACTGAATAATTTTCCAATAGATATTCCTCCTTTAAGGGAAAGAAAAGAAGACATATATCCCCTTATTAAATTTCATCTAATAAGCCTTTCGCAAACAATTGAGAAAAATCTTTTAATATCAGATGATGCGGTGAAACTTCTCGAGGATTATTCATTTCCCGGAAATGTCAGGGAGCTTTTTAATATTCTTGATAGGGCATCAATATTTTGTGAAAAAAATGTCATTGACAGAAATAATATATTAAAAATACTGGAATTTAAAAAACAACAAATGAATATGCCTGTAAAAGAAAAAAAAACAGAAGAATTTGAGTGGGATTTAGAAAAGGATTTACGCTCAGTCTGCAAGGATGCCATAAATATCAAGGAAAAAGAGTTTATAATAAATGCCCTGCAGGAATGTAAATATAATAAGACTGAGGTGGCAAAAAAACTTGGAATTAGCTATAAAACCCTTTTTAATAAGATGAAAAAGCTTGGGATTGAATAAAAAAAACCCCCTGAAATCGGGGGCTTTATAAAAATATCAGTTTTTGTTTAATTGATTTTATTATTTTGATTTAGGGCAGGCTATTTCATTGCCGTAAGAATCATAACACTTGCCTGTGTGTGAAACGCTTCCATCGTCGGTTGTTTTGTCATATTCATAGTTTGTAGAGCCGGAATATGAGTTTCCGGTTGTTTTAGATGTTGCGGATGAAGATCTGTTGCCTTCTACTCCTGTGGCTGTTTTTGATGCGGAGCCCTGGCTTTTAATTGTGCCTTTGGCGTTATCAGCAGCAAAACCGCTTTTTCTTGTTCCTGTGCCATCAGCGTTTTTTGTGGTGGTAGATGCCCTGCCGCCAGTTGTTCCTGCAGGAGTCTTAAACGCCCTGCCGCTTCCGGTCTGGACATTTCCAGCTCCATCGCTTGTATATCCACGAACAGAGCCTGTTCCGCCGTTAGGTCCATAAGCTCCGCTTGCGGCGGCTCCGCTTGTTCCTCCTTCGGGATTTTCCCATGTTTTGCCTTCTCTGAATGCTCCACCTGCAAAGGCGGATGTGGAAATAAATGAAGTGATAAACATCAACATTGCAATGGTTAAAAATGATTTTCTCATGGAATTTTCTCCTTTTTTATTATGTTATTTTATATTGAATAACTTTATGATATTTGTCAATTAATTTCAGACAGAATTACTTTTTGTATGTATTGATAAATGTCCTGAAGGTGTGTAAAAAGGAGTGTAAATATGATAAGACTGAGGTAGCCCAAAAAACTTGGAATTAGCTGCAAAAGACTTTTTAACAAGATGAAGAAACTGGGGATAGAATAAAAAAAGCCCCCGGAAGTTATCCGGAGGCGCTCTTAACATATCAGATTTTTATACTTTATTGTTATTATTGTTTGGGGCAGGTGATTGGATTACCATATGTATCATAACATGTGTGTGAAACGCTTCCATCGCCGGTTGTTTTGTCATAATCATAGCTTGTTGAACCTGAATATGTCTGACCAGTTGTTTTTGAGGTAGCAGTGGTTGACTTTGTGCCTTCAACGCCTGTAGATGTTTTTGATGCTGTTCCTGAGCTTTTGGCTGTGCCGTATGCGCTGTCAACAGCCATGCCGCTTTGTCTTGTTCCTGTGCCATCAGCGTTTTTTGTGGTGGTGGATGCCCTGCCGCCAGTTGTTCCTGCAGGAGTCTTAAACGCCCTGCCGCTTCCGGTCTGGACATTTCCAGCTCCATCGCTTGTATATCCACGAACAGAGCCTGTTCCGCCGTTAGGTCCATAAGCTCCGCTTGCGGCGGCTCCGCTTGTTCCTCCTTCGGGATTTTCCCATGTTTTGCCTTCTCTGAATGCTCCACCTGCAAAGGCGGATGTGGAAATAAATGTGGTTAAAGTAATAAGCATTGTGATGATTAATAATGTTTTTTTCATGTTATTTTCCCCTTTTTTTGTTTTTTATTAAATAAGTTTATTATAAGTGTTTATTATTAGTGATTTATTTTAAGCTATGAAACAAATCCTGAGAGAGGTCCTTATTTTTATATGCTTCATTCGGCAAGTTCCAAATTGCATATCTTAAAATTGTCTCTTAATGATTCTTTCAGGCAAAAATCAATAAATCCAGATATTCGTTTATCTATGTTTTGGCTTTTTTGCTTAAATTGCGTTCGTAATTTTTCAAGATCAATTTTTATTCCTTTTATAATAGACCCCATATTATACTTAAGTGGGTTATCAGGCTTCCCATCATTATTAAAATGTTTGTAGCCGGTTTTAAT
>DYOW01000103.1 GCA_020720325.1 Desulfobulbus propionicus | reverse complement strand
AGAAATTTCAAAGCATCATCCCGACCTAAAAGCTCTGATTTTTTTCCAATATCCATAGCCTTTTTAAGACAATAATCTTCATAAGCTCTTGCAGCTTTAATCCATACTATTTTTGCCTTTAAGACCTCATTTAATGCCTCTTTGGGAGTGCTTCCAAAGGCTGAACAATATTCCAAATCAGGAATATCAGCAATATAGCCCTTATAGCTATTACTGTAAAATAGATTTATATTATATTTCTGGCTATTTTTAATCTTCATAAATTCACAAGAAAAAAATTCCCCTGTAAAAACTATTTAAAATATGTATTTTAATATTATTTTTGTTATAATCAAACATTAAATTATTTTTTGGGAGTTTTAATTATGATTATTTCAGAAAAAATGCAAGGCTTTATCCAGAGGTCATCATGGATTAGAAAGATGTTTGAAGAAGGTTTAGCCCTTAAAAAACAATTTGGCGCTGATAAAGTCTGTGATTTCAGCCTGGGAAACCCTGATATTAATCCCCCTGATATTTTTTATGAAAAATTAGCTGAAATATCCTCAAAAAGAACAAAAGGTCTTCATGCCTATATGCCAAACGCAGGTCACCTTAATGTCAGGGAAAAAATAGCGGGTTTTGTTCAAAAGGAACATGAAGTCAATGTAAAGGCAGATGAAATAATAATGACAGTTGGCGCTGCCGGAGGGCTTAATATCATATTTAAGGCTCTTCTTAATCCTGATGATGAAGTTATTGTCCCAGCGCCATATTTTGTTGAATATGGCTTCTATGTTGACAATCACAATGGAAAACTTGTGCCTGTGCCCTCTAAAGATGATTTTTCACTTGATTTTGACGCTATAAAAAATGCCATAACATCAAAAACAAGGATTGTTCTTATAAATTCCCCAAATAATCCCTCCGGAAAAGTCTATTCTGAAAATGAGCTTGCGGCGCTTTCAAGCCTTCTTGCCGAACAATCAAAAAACTATAACCGCGATATAATTCTGGTGTCTGATGAGCCGTACAGAAGGCTTATGTTTGACGGAAAACTTTGCCCGCCCTTAATGAAACATTACAATAATTCCATTGTCACCACCTCATTTTCCAAAGACCTCTCCATCCCCGGCGAAAGAATAGGATTTGTGGCGGCGCACCCTGATATAACTGATAAAGCTGCGCTTGTTGGCGCAATGACCCTTGCAAACAGGATACTTGGCTATGTTAATGCCCCATCCCTCATGCAGCATGTTGTGGGAGATATAATTGACAGCACGGTTGATATGTCAATATATCAAAAAAGAAGGGATTTATTGTCTGACATATTAAAAGAAGCAGGATTTGAATTCCAAAACCCTGAAGGCTCATTTTATTTCTTTCCAAAAACTCCCATAGAAGATGATACAAAATTTGTAAATTTCCTTAAAGATGAGCTTATTTTAACTGTGCCCGGCTCAGGATTCGGATTAAAGGGGCATTTCAGGGTTTGTTTCTGTGTGGATGCAACCATTATTGAACGCTCAAGAGAAGGCTTTAAAAGGGCTTATAATAAGGCAAGGGCATAGACACCAAACATGAAACTTTTTCTCATAGGACTTGGTCTGTTTTTTATCTTTGAAGGAATGCCGTATTTTGCCTTTCCTGAACGGATGAAGGAAATGCTTGCCCAGATACAGGAGCTACCCCCCAAATATCTCCGTGTGATTGGTCTTATTTCCATGATTATAGGTCTTTTTATATGCTATCTTGTTCAAAAAACCGGTTTTGCTGATGCATGGCGCTTTTGATCTTTCACTTTTTGATTTTAATCTGCCCCAGGAACTAATAGCCCAGCATCCCAGGGAAACCCGGGATGAGTCAAGGCTTTTGGTTTACAAACGGGAAACAGATAAAATAACGCATTGTGTCTTTAGAGATATTATAATTTTTTTTGAACCAGGTGACTGCCTTGTGATTAATAATACAAAGGTATTCCCCGCAAGATTTCTGACAAAAAAAGAGAGCGGCGGCAGAGTTGAGGTATTTCTATTAAATTATCCTGAAAATTTGACAGATAACTCTTCAAAGGCTCTAGCGCTTGTCAGGGCTTCTAAAAAGATTAAAAACGGCTTAAAACTGCCATTATCTGATGAACTGTATTTTGAAATAATTGAAAAAGATGAAAAAGGTTATTTCACAGTTATTATCCATCACCAACTCCCATTAGACGAAACCCTTGCCAGATACGGAAAAATGCCTCTGCCCCCCTATATCGTGCGTGATGCCAATGACACAGACATTCACCGCTATCAGACCAAATTTGCAAAGACAACTGGCTCTGTTGCAGCCCCAACCGCAGGGCTTCACTTTACTGAAAATCTTTTGGACAAACTTAAGGAACGCTGTGTGAATATTGCTGAAATAACCCTTCATGTTGGAATTGGCACTTTTTTGCCTGTAAGAACGCAGGACATAAGGGAACATAAAATCCATCCTGAATGGGTGGAGGCAACGGAAAATACCTGTAAAATCATAAATGAAACAAAAAAGAATAACAAAAAGGTATTTGCAACAGGCACAACATCCACAAGGACTCTGGAATTTATCGGGGATAGCGAAGGAAATGTGAAGCCCTATTCCGGGCTTTGCGACCTTTATATCTATCCCGGATACAAGTTTAGGGTTGTTGACTCATTAATCACCAATTTTCATCTTCCCATGTCTTCGCTTCTTATACTGGCAAGCGCCTTTGCCGGAAGAGAAAATATTCTGAAAATTTACAAAGAGGCGATTGAGAAGGGATACAGGTTTTATTCGTATGGTGATGCGATGCTGATAGTGTGAAGTTATAGGTGAAAAAAAATAATAATCCGTCTGTTTGGCTGACATCCTCTGAAATTTAATGAATTTAAATATAAAATGCAAAATTACTTATAAATTTATGAATATTAATTAATCTATTTAAAAAAAACGAGTTAAATTTATTATTTGTACAATAAGGATTTGTTTTGAATGAAAACCATTTTTCTAAGCAGAGGATATCATAGACAACAAAAAGTTGTTTTTATTGAATTTGAAAAAGATTTCAGTATTATCTCTGCATTGAAATCTTTACAAGTTGTCCGCTGGTGTGAAATCAAAAAACTTTGGTATATCCCTGAAATTCACTTTAATTTAAACAATTTATTTCAAAGTCTGAAAGGAATTGCATGGATTGATTTAAGTCAGTTAAAAAAAAATTTTGAAAATGAAACCAAACCAGACATTGAATCCACAAGTATCAAAATTACTGATGAACAAAAAGAAAATATAAATTCACTTAAACTCTGGATGATGCATAAGAGATACAGCAGTCAAACAATTAAAAGCTATTGTGACGCATTAAAAGCCTTTTTATCTTTTAATCACCCTAAAAAAGCTGATGAAATCACACCTGATGACATGGTGAAATTTGTCAACAACTACATTTTTCCTAAAAAACTTAGCGCTTCCTATCAAAATCAGGTTATTAATGCCATTATGCTTTTTTTTAAAGAAGTTTTGAAAAGTTCAATTAATATTGAAAAATTTGAAAGACCTCGCCGCGAACATAACTTACCAAATGTATTAAGTAAAGAAGAAATTAAGGCAATATTGGAATCTCTGACCAATATAAAGCATCGTGCTATGCTGAGCCTGATTTATGGTTGTGGCTTGAGACGAAGTGAACTTCTGAATTTAAAATTACAAGATATAAGCTCTATGTGTAATTTGTTGATTATAAAATGTGCCAAAGGAAAAAAAGACAGGGTGGCGCCTATATCAGACAAAATTATTGCCATGTTAAGAGAATATTATAAAATTTATAAACCTAAAATTTGGTTGTTTGAGGGACAAATCAGGGAAGAACAATATAGCCCGAGAAGCCTGGAACAAGCGCTAAAAAAATCTTTAGTTTTAGCAAAAATAAACAAGCCTGTAACATTACACTGGCTTAGACATAGCTATGCAACCCATTTACTCGAAGCAGGAACAGATTTGAGGTACATTCAAGAGTTGTTAGGTCATAAAAGCAGCAAGACGACAGAAATTTATACACATGTTAGTCAGAAAAATTTACAAAAAATTAAATCACCTTTTGATGATTTATAATTGCTAATTTTTGAAAAATCATATAAAAATATTTTTGAATATAAAAAAATAATACGCCGTAAAATAGCGCATATACAATTTATATGATGAGGATAAGCGATATTTTGTAGCGTGTATAAATGAGTTGTGTGAAATGCTTGGGCGGCTAAGACAAGGAAAAGAGAAGATGAATATAAAAGAAATATATTTTTACCCCCGCGAAGAAAAAAATAAAATCGCCCGCCGTCCGTGGCGGGCAATATCAATTAGAATGGAGAAGTTAGTTTAATGGAAAAACAAAGAGCACCAAGAAATCAAACCCTTACTATTGATGATAGGGAAAAAGATAATTTACAAAACCGATTCATTGCAGCAACGAAAGCAATGTCTGTTTCTGATATCATCAATAAAACATTTAATAACGATTTATTTGCGGCTATAGATTTTTTCCCAGAAAAATCCGTCGACCTTTTAGTTATTGACCCGCCATACAATCTCGACAAAGATTTCAACGGCTATAAATTTAATAAATCTGATGATGACGCATACATTAATTATCTCGAAAGTTGGTTTCCTAAAGTAATTAGGTTGCTGAAGCAAAACGGCAGCTTATATATATGTGGTGATTGGAAGTGTACTTCAGCACTTTATCGAGTAGTTTCAAAATACCTCACTGTCAGAAACAGAATAACTTGGCAACGGGAGAAAGGAAGAGGGGCCAAAAGCAATTGGAAAAATTGCACTGAAGATATTTGGTTTGCAACAGTGTCAGATGACTACTACTTTGATGTTGATTCCGTCAAAATGAAAAGAAAAGTAATCGCTCCATATAAAGAAAATGGAAAACCAAAGGATTGGGAAGAAACAGAAGACGGAAACTTTCGGTTGACCCACCCATCAAACTTTTGGGATGATATAACTATACCTTACTGGTCAATGCCAGAAAATACAGACCATCCTACTCAGAAGCCTGAAAAACTAATTGCCAAACTTATTCTTGCAAGTTGCCCTGTTGGAGGTTTGGTGTTTGACCCATTCCTTGGTTCCGGGACGACATCAGTTGTAGCTAAAAAACTAAATCGGAACTATTGCGGCATTGAATTAAACAATGAGTATTGCTGTTGGACAGAGAAGAGATTGGAGCAAGCATCAGAAGATAATAGCATACAAGGATATTCTGATGGTTTATTCTGGGAAAGAAATACACTCAATCTTCAAAAGGAAAATGGCAAAAAAACACCTAAAACCAGTTCACTTGAACTATCGCTATTTGAGGCCGGAAAATGAACTCAAGCGTTAAAGAATTATTAGCTTATATCAATGAGAACAATGGCATTGGAGACAAATCTAAACTGATTAAAAAGGTTGTTTCAAAATTTTCGCTAACGAAAGATCGTTCGATTTACTATTCTCCTTTTTTTGCTATTCGGTTTAGTCAATCGGCTACATCTGGCTTTTCAAATACAGTATTATCCTTATCAAATTTACAGAAATATGACGAATTACCGTTTATTGTATGCTTGGTAAAGCCAACGGAAAATGTATGCTTCCTCGCTAACACTACATTTTTGGCAAAAATTAGTCATAGCTCTCAGCAATTACGAGAAAATAACATCAGGGGAAGTTTCAACGGTTCTGATATTATGAAAACTGTGATAGATATAGAAAATAAGCCAGAGAATTTTTCAAAGCTATTCGCTATTCATACTGAAATTGGTTTTGCTGGAAATCTTGCACGACTTGTCGAAGCTACAAACGACATTGTTCCATCAGGAACAAAGTTTTCAGTAACAAACGCAAACAAGCAAATAATTCTTGAGTCAGTTGAAAGAGCTAACAGATTTATTTCTTCTAAAGATTATTTAACCTTGAAGGCAGAACTGGATAGCAAGGTCAAAAAATTCACGAATGAAATTGTCATCGCTTCTTTAATAGACAATGTAAATATACGCGGTCGAATTATTGAATATCTTATTGCTGGTGAAGATGAAAGTCTAAGAAAAGAAATTGCGAAAGCTTTACAAAACCGTTCTATTCAAATACCTCGATTCGCAACTGTAAATTCCCTCGGCGACTATTCAAGAGTATTTGATAATTTCTTTACTGAAACAGATGTCAAAACAAAAATAATGGTTTTGAATTCAAACCCCAAAGCTTACAATATTGACAAAATGCTTGAGTTTTTGTCACAAGATAAGACCGTATTTATGTTTTATTTTATTGGAATTGACCCAGGCAAAATTGTAAATCAAATATTGGTCTCTATGTTCCAAGAAAAAATTGTTTCGGCGACAATTTTACTAAAGCATTGGGCTGGTAGGAATTCTCGAGGTGTGACACAACTCGAAGGCAATGTAATTCACAACTTAATATTGAGACCTGAAACAAACATTGACACAAAAAAAGGAAAAGAATTTTTAAATGATATTATTTCATTCTGATACTCGCCTTCGCCATCCGTGGCTACGGCGAAAGAAATAAGAATCGCGGGGTAAAATATGAAAGAGCAAAAAAAACGTCGCATAGCGGCAAACGTTAGCGCCAATTGTAATAGTCACTGCAACAGACATACAAAGACGAATGAAATATAAAAACATAAGAGAAGAAGAA
>DYOW01000192.1 GCA_020720325.1 Desulfobulbus propionicus | reverse complement strand
ACCCCAACCCTCTCCCTCAAGGGGAGAGGGAGCATTAAGGAAACCCTAAGGTAGGGAATTAATAGGAGGGTGAATAACATATGATAGTTTACATTTTTCATAATTCATCTACTCTATTTCATATAGAGCCTTAAATTTTAACCAGATTTTGTTTAATTTAATGATATGACCAATAACGAACAGGATATTTTAGAAGAAATACATACTCCCAATGAGCTTTCCGATATATTTGGAGATAAAATCACAGGGGCGGAACTGTTGCAGAAAAATTTTGATTCTGTGGTTCTGCTCCTTACAACCCAAAATACAGGAAAGTGGGTTTATAAATTTTATAAAAGAATTTCCATTGAGCCTTTATTTTACAAGCAGGCAAAGTCTGATTTGCTTGCAAAATGTCGTGTAATTCTAAATGAAGAAAGAAAAACTGCATTGCTTTTAAGATATATTGAAGGCAGGAGATTAAATTCTTTAAAATCACAGCCAGATAATCTCATGGAATATGCCAGAGATATTATTTCAAAGATTGCGACAATTAAAAATCCGCCTTTTGCAGAGCGTTTTGATACTTATGAAAGATGGCGGGAATACCTTCAACAAAACTTTGAATACATAGATAAAGTTAGTATAAAAGGTTTATTTAAGCAAATTAATCCAGATTATATTAATATTTTAAAAGATTCAGTGACAAAAATTGATTGGCAGGTTGTTTTTGAAAGTCCCTGCGGACTTATTAACTGTGATTTGCATAATGAAAATATTTTTTTAATGCCTGACAATACATGGAAAATAATTGACTGGGAAATGCCCTGTATAGGACCTTCTTCTGTTGATATGGCAGGTCTTCTGGAAAACCTTACTTTAGACCCTTATCAATATTTGCCCAGAGAGGCGGTAAAAATGATGAATCTTGTCAAATTATTCTTATTGGTCAATGATTTTGATAATAAACATGAAAAAATTCGTTTGCAGGATGAAAGGCTTATTTTTTTAAGGCTTTCAGGCGTTATGGGTTAAACCAAATGATGGAAAAAAAAATCTTAAACTTTGTTTTGAGAGAATATCTCTACAGCCAGATTCCAGGGCTGTTCATGCTTTTGTTATATGCGGGATTTGATTATTTTTTCAATAAAGCTGATTTTTTTTTATCAATGCGTCAAAACCGTGATTTATACTGGTTAGGAATAATTATTTATCTTGTTTTCTGGAGCTTGCCAAAGTCGTATGATATGGGAAAAAAAACACTTCCTGAATGGGCTAAGAAAATTATAAAATAATATTT
>DYOW01000102.1 GCA_020720325.1 Desulfobulbus propionicus | reverse complement strand
TTTAATACGGTAAAAAGGTTTGAATATTTTAAAGATAAAATTAAACGGACTTATACCCCTTTTTTATGCCCTTTTAAAGAGGGATTTAAGAGAAAAATACGCAGGGTCAAATCTGGGGTTATTCTGGGGAGCGCTTACGCCAATACTTCAGATACTTGTTTTTTGGTTGGTTTTTTCCAAATTTTTTAAGATAAAAATCCCTGTTGATCAGATGGAAATACCTTTTCTTCCATTTCTTTTATCAGGAATGCTTCCGTGGCTTATGTTTCAGGAGGGTGTGGCAAGGGGCGCTGGCTCTATTGTTGAAAAAGGGTCTTTAATAAAAAAAATTCAGGTTCCAATCTTTATTTTTTCAGCGCTTCCGGTTTTTTCATCGTTAATTATATACGGATTCGGGATAATATGTTTTATTTTGGGTCTTATTATCTGGCGCTCATCAATAGAATTTATTCCAGTGTTAATTTTTATAATAATTTTATTTTTGCAGATAGTTTTTACATGCGGTATAAATCTTATTTTATCATCTTTAACGGTGTATATAAGGGATATCACGCAGGCTATAGGGTTTGTGCTTCAGTTTATGCTGTATCTTACAACCATTCTCTATCCCATGCAGATGGTTCCAAAGGAGTTTCAGCCAATAATAAAGTTAAATCCATTGACGCTTTTTATAGAATCATATCACATAACACTTCTATACAATAAAATCCCTCCTGCTGATATGCTTGTGCCCCTGATTGCTTTTACCCTGCTTAGTATTACTTCAGGGCTTTTTGTCTATAAAAAATTAAAGCGGGGCTTTCAGGATGTCCTCTAAGACTCATCTTATGGTATTACACCCCACATATACCTTTGGGGGAGTGGAAAGAACAATGTGCAATCTCGTTAAAGGACTTTCCCCTGATGAATTTGAGATTACATATATGACCTCGCAAAAAATAGCTGAAAATCTAAGCGGCGCAAAAGGCATTAAAGAGATTGTGGGTATTGACGGGCTTGGCATTAATATCTGGTATACGGAATCTTTTTGGAAGGACTGGTTAAAAGATACTGTTAGGGTATGTAAAATCATAAAGGATAAAAAGCCGTATATGGCGCTTGGATTAATGTATTATGCGTCAAGCATCTTATCCCTTGGCAAACTTCTGGGATTATTAGCTAATATTAAGGTTATTTCAAGTCCAAGGGGGCCGATGATGCCCTATTTTGAAATGTGCCACAAAGAAAAGACAATAAGCAATAGCCTTATTCCAATAAGTTACAGGTGCTTTTGCAGATTTTCAGATGCCTTGATTGTGGCGTCAAATGGTATGAAAAATGAGTGTTTAAAGTTTGGCGCAAGGGATAAAAAGGTTTTTGTAACGCCTAATTCCATTGATGAGGAATTATTAATGGAAAGTTCAGGGGAAAATGAGTGGAAAAATCATGCTTTTTTTCAGGATGGATTTATAATCGCCTCATCCGGCAGATTAACCCCTGAAAAGGATTTTTCCCTTATAATAAGGGCAATAGAGAGGCTTATTAAGGGCAATTTTAATGTAAAGCTTGTTATAGTGGGGGATGGACCTGACAGGCTGCAATATGATAATCTTATAAAAGAATTAAACATTGAAAATAGGGCGCTTTTTACGGGCTTTGTCAAAAATCCCATGCAGATTTTCAGGCTTTGTCATGTGTTTTGTCATGCCTGCATGTTTGAGGGGTTTGGAAATGTATTAATCGAGGCAATGGCCTGCGGCCTTCCTGTAATATCAACTGACTGTCCTTTTGGGCCTTCGGATATTGTTGATGAGGGAATAAACGGGTTTCTTGTGCCAATGGGCGATGTGCCTGCCATGTCTGAAAAAATAAGGCTTCTTTCAGATAATAAATTAATATTGGCTAATATGTCTGAAAATGCAGAAAAAAAAGGTAATAGTTATACAATGGAGAGGATGGTAAAGGGATACAGGGAGGTTTTTTTGAGGATGGTTGAGTGAAGCACGGATTACAACAACATTACTTAAATCAAATCATATCTCAGGTATTTAAAATGAAAAAAACACACACTTCCATACTTTTTTTTATATTAGCCCTGATTTTTTTGCAGGCACATTATTTATTTGCTGACAAAATTAATCCTGATACTGAAAAAAGTAGTCCACAACATACGCTCAAACAAGAAAAAGATAACGTTAATGCAGCAAACAACAATGAGGATTATTATTCTGAAATTGGTTTTAATTTAATTGAAAATGAATCCCTTGGTTTTCTTAAGCACGGAGTCGCAGACATAAAAGTTTTTGAGATGCTTGGCGAGCCTGAAAAAAAATCAAAATTGCAGGTTATGGGTTATGACGGCGAAAAACATCAAAACTGGTATTATAAGACCAAAGGCATTCAACTGGACATGATTGGAGCTAAAAACAAGCAAAAAATAGACATGATAAGGATTAAAAGCCCTTGTGCCTTTCGAACTAAACGAAATATCGGTGTTGACAGCACAAAGGAAGAGGTTCTCAGGGTATATAAAAAGGAAATTAATTTCTCGGAAACTAATTCGGGGATTAATCCCGATGGTGATATAATTATTGCGGGAACAATTTACGGAGGCGTATTTTTTTATATAAAAAATGATTATGTTTCCTCGATTTTTATAGGTTCAGGCGCAGAATAAAAGACATAACAAAGATTATTTTTGATTTTATGAAATATTTTTTAAATATTTTTATTTTGAAATTTTATACTTGAAAATAGCATGGTTAAGTTATAAATTTATTAAGTTAATCCTATAGAAAATAAAACTTAAATCTTATATCTTATAAATTTCAGGAGTTTTTTTATGCAAGACCTCAAAAAAATGTATACAACCATACTTGGTGATCAGTTTCCAATGGACTTAAAGTTTACAATTGGTGATAACACCCTTATATTTAGAAAAAAAACATGGAAATTCCCTGACAGCAAGGGGCAGATAGAGGAAAGAGGCGTCAGATACGGTGAAAATCCCGATCAGGAAGCAGCTCTTTATGAGTTAATAAATGGAAATCTTGTGCTTGGGGGTTGCCAGTATATAGAGCCTGGAAACGGACTTGTAAGTTCCATTGACGAGGCTTCCATGCTCCAGTCTGGAAAACATCCCGGAAAGATTAATCTCACAGATATTGATAATTCATTAAATATATTAAAGTTTTTGATGAAAAACCCAGCCTGTGTCATTGTTAAGCATAATAATCCATGCGGCGTTGCATATGGCGATACAACAGAACATGCTTTCACAAGGGCATTAAGAGCAGACAGGATTGCGGCATTCGGCGGAGCTATAAGCGTTAACAGAGCTATGGATAAGGCGACTGCAGAGGCAATTTCAAAGCAGTATCTTGAAGTGGTGTGCGCCCCTGATTTTGAAGAGGGAACACTGGAAATCCTTGCAAAGAGAAAGAATCTGAGAGTAATAAAGATTTCTGCCATACAAAACCTTGAATCGCACTGGGACAAGAGATTTCTTGATATTAAAAGTCTTATTGACGGCGGACTTATTATACAACAATCTCCAATAAACAAGATAAAGACAAAAGATGACTTTAAGGCGGCCACATGCGAATATCAGGGCAAGGTTTATGAAATTAAAAGACAGCCTACTCAAAAGGAATATGAGGATATGATATTTGGCTGGTCAGTGGAGCAGGGAATAACATCAAACTCTGTTATTTATGTAAAAGACGGCGCCACTGTTGGCATAGGCACAGGAGAGCAGGACAGGGTTGGGGTCGCTGAGATTGCGGTCTTTAAGGCATACACAAAATATGCGGATATTGTTTGTTTTGATAAACACGGAATTCCTTATAAAGATTTGGAGCTTGCGATAAGCAAGGGTGAAAAAAGCCCGGACTTAAAGGCTGAAATTGATGCGCAGGTAAAAAAAGACAAAGGAAATCTTTCTGGCTCTATTATGATATCCGATGCATTTTTTCCATTTAGAGACGGCGTTGATGTGGGATTAAAAGAAGGTGTGACTGGTGTTGTGCATCCAGGCGGCTCATTAAGGGACTGGGATGCGATAGAGGCTTGTAATGAACAGAATCCTCCTGTTACAATGGTCTTTACCGGACAGAGGGCTTTTAAGCATTAAAAATTTTCAATAAAAAAATGAATCTTGCAATTGAAGACGAAAAAACAAAAGATGAACTTATTTTTACAAGGATATTACATAGAAAAGATATATACAAATATTTCCCTTAGGATAAAAATTTGAAATTAATTGAAACCATACCTTTACAAAACGGTTTAACAGCCGAACTTTACGACTATTCAAGACTTATTACAGGAAACAGGTGGCTTCTGGGATTATTATGCAAGATAGAAATCCCTGTAAGTGACGAGGTTTTTTTCCTGAAAGATGAATGGCAGGGATTAAAAGACCCATTTACCAATAAAAACGGAGAAACAGTCTTTTTTGAATTCAGAAAAGAAAGGATTTTTATTGACCATCAAAATAAAGAAAATGAATTTAACGAGCTTTTAAGGCAGCTTAAGGAACATTCTTTAAGATATATGGGACATAAAAGATTCCCTTCAGGCTTTCTTAAAAGGCAGATAGAAGAATTTGAAAAAAGGAGAAGATATTGCTAAGCGAACTTGAACTCCTGGATCACCCTGATATAATAAACGCCCTTTTTAATGCCTCCCTGAATATTGAAGAGACAACAGAAAAGCCTGATGCCATGTTTAAAATCAATAAAGATGACAAAGACATTGAATATTATCTTTTTTCTGGGGAAAAGGACGAGCCTTTGATTTTTTTCTGTCCGGCGGAATATGATACGCTTAAAGATATATTTGATTTTGGGTCAGGCATGAAAAAAAATGGTTTTCATGTTGTAACCTTTGCCTACCAACAGAATCAGGATAAACCTGACAAGATATCCGGTTTATTTAATCTTATTGAGGACATTTACACTGATTTTATGGAAAAAAAAGGCAAAGATGAAGACAAACAATTCAAACAAATCTTCATAATGGGCAGGTCATTAGGTTCAGTTTTTTCGTTAAATCTCGGAGCATGTCACTGCAAGGAATTAACCGGTTTAATTATGGAAAGCGCCTTTGATAAACTTGATGTATTCCTGAACCGCCAGGGCATAGATTTTCCTGAAGGAAAAGACGTGACAAACAACAAAGAAAAAATGAAATGCTACACAAAGCCTGTTCTTTTTTTGCATAGTTCAAGGGATGAGCTACAGACACTTACAGAAATTGAATGGCTAGTTCTTGAAAGCCGCTCAAAAGGCACACAGTTTCAGATTATGCCAGCCCCTGACAGAAAACACTTTTTGCGTCTTTTTGAAGATACCTATCTTGAATTTATTAAATCATTTATATGGCAAAAAATAGGAAAGAGACCTAAAAAAAGATACAGCAAATAGAAGGGCGCGGTTTAAAACACCTTGCTATTTATTTTATTTATTCCCAAACACCTTTTATCTCGGTTCCACAATAACCGCATTTTCCGTCTTTTATAATATTTTTTGTTATTGTAAAGCCATATCGTTCAACATTTATCCTGCTACATTCGGGGCAATAGGTATTTTCCTTGCCAAGACCAGGGATATTTCCTTCATAAACATAATTTAAGCCTACTCTTAAACCAATATCCCTTGCAATTTTTATTGTGGAATTAGGGGTTCTGTCCTTTTCCCTCATCTGGTAATTTGGGCTGAAAGCCGATACATGCCAGGGCATGTCAGGGCTTATATCATAGATAAATTTTGCTATATTAAGGAGTTCTTCCTCTGAATCATTAAGTTCAGGGATTAAAAGGGTTGTCACCTCAGTCCAGATGCCTTTTTCCCAACAGTATTTAACATTATCAAGAACAGGTTTGACTTTTGCCTTGCACACATCAATATAAAATTTGTTTGAAAATGATTTGATATCTATATTTATTGCGTCAATTAGACCTGCCATATCGTCTATCACCTGTTTGGTCATATATCCGTTGCTGACAAAGACATTTTTAAGATTTTTTTCCTTTGCAAGAATGGCGCAATCTCTGGCAAATTCATAAAAAATAGTTGGCTCAACATATGTGTAGCTTATGCTTCTGGCGCCACGTTTAAGCGCTGCCTCAACAATATCTTCAGGAGTCCTGGGATCCCCTGTTATTTCTCCGTGCGTAAGATGAGGATACTGGGAAATCTGCCAGTTCTGGCAATGTAAGCAGAAAAAATTACAACCCACAGTGGAAATAGAGTAAGATGAAGTGCTTGGAAGAAAATGAAAAAGGGGTTTTTTCTCGATGGGATCGAGATTTTCAGCGACAATCTTACCGTAAACAAGACTGAAGAGCGTTCCGTCAATATTTTCCCTTACACCGCAAAGCCCTCTTTTTCCCGGAGAAATAACGCAGCCATGGTTACACAAATAGCATGCTGTTCGTTTTTCCTCTTTTTTATTATAAAATAATGCCTCTTTCACTATGGAGATTCCTATTAGAAAATTTTTATATTATACAAATTAACCTATCGTATTGTCAAACTTAAAATTTAAATATCTTGCGAAATGCTTTCAATACACTTTTCACCATGGGGACAATGAGCCGCGCAACCAAGATTTAATCTGGGATTTGGCATTTTTTTTCCGCATTCCCTGCATTTTCGCCAGACATCATCCTTAAAGAATTCAATTTTAGCGCCGCACTCTATGCAAGTCACATCGTATATTGCATTTTTGTCCCAAAAACGAGTGTCCTGACCAGGGCATTTCATTT
>DYOW01000191.1 GCA_020720325.1 Desulfobulbus propionicus | reverse complement strand
ATGATTAAGTTGTAGCCATCCTTTGTCTCAACTTTTATTATTTTTTTGCTTCCATTATTAAAATATTCTTTAACCTCAAGTGGAATATCTGAAATCATACTGATATAATCCTTTTTTTGCAGGTTTAGCTACCCCAAATCCGAAATAGCCACACCCCTCACCACCTTCCTGAAATATTGACTTTTTGCTTTAATATCTTCAAAATTGCCTTGAGTTATCTTTGAAAAAAGCAGATAATCCCTTTGCTTTTTCTCATCAGTCGCCATTTCTTTAAGCATATTTTGCGCGCTTTCAGCATTTTGTCTGATAAAAGAAATGCCTTTTTCATTGGCAAGCATCACAATATTATAGATAAGCTCAAAACTATCTCCTGAAATTGCATAATCCGCAGCCTTTAGCGCGTAATCATTCCCGTTAAATGAAATTGAAAGACCATGATTATTCTTAATTAAGGATAGCGCCTGCACATCTGTTATGCTGTCTCCGATATATATACAATTTTTAAGCTCGTTTCCTGTTTTTTGTGAGCTTATTAATACTGCCTCTGCCTTTTCAATGCCGCCAACAGGATTTACATCATTATATATAGCCTTGCCAATGGGCATTTGGGGTATGACATTCCAGAAAATATCATTCATTTTTTCAATAATTTTCTTGTTTTCACCCTTTATATCACTTATGAAATAAATATCTTCAAGATTTATTAACGGAAGCTCAATTATTTGTCTTGTTATTGCTTTAATCTGGTTTTTTTCTTCATCAGAGAGCTTATAATTATCCAGCTCAATGTCAGTGCAAAAGATATTATCTTCAGAAAAACCAGTGGCAAGAGCTAGAGCAGAGAGATACGGCTGATAGCTTGTGCTTATGATATAAACAGGAATCTCTTTGCTGAGTTTTGGAAGCATTTCCTTTGTGCCGCTAAGTAAAAAAAGATTTTTTAAAGAAAAATCCCTGATTGTCTCCTGTTTGACATCATGGGCAATAAGAAATGGCAAAATTAATTTAAGGGTGTCTCCAGCCTTATATCCTGTTTTATTCTCTATATCAGCAAGATAGTCGTCATATTTGCTCACTCTTGCAAAAAATTTGTCGCCTTCAGGAATAAATTCCCTGCAAAGCTCAAATGCATTGTCGTTTAATGTAAGAGGTCCTTCGCAATCTATATTTAGTTGTATCATAAAAAAAGTTTTCAGTTAAAAGAGTTTTAAGTGTTATGTTAATTAAAAATTTGGTTCTATGTGAGTTTTAGCAGGTAATATACCCCCAATACCCCTCACCCTAACCCTC
>DYOW01000190.1 GCA_020720325.1 Desulfobulbus propionicus | reverse complement strand
CCGTTTGCATTGATGGCAAACAATGATGATGAAAAAACTGAACGGTTTATGAGAATGACATGGTTTATGCTAGCGTCGTTTGTTGCGCCTGTAATAACTATGCCTTTTATTAACAAACAAGTTTTGAAAAGGGTAATTAAAGATATAAAACCTGAAGAAAAGGCTATATTAAGAGTTTCAAAAAAATATCTGACAAAGGGTGCAGATTATATGATTGAAGGGTTCAATAAGACTAAAGGGGAGCTTGAAAAAAACAAAAAGTTTGAGGGTGTATCTGAACATTTTGATAATGTTCTAGAAAGGTATAAAGGAAAAGAAGAACAATTGAGAGAAAAGTTAATAAAAGCTCACCAGCAAATTTTTTCTCTTGATTTTGCGGTTGCAAGTGTTCTTGCAGTGATAAATCCCTGGGTTATGAATTATGTTACAGAAAAAAGAACTAAAAGAGTCGGATATGTGGGCGAATTCAAAATGGCAGGCAAAGACTATACCGATAAAACTTCGGAAAAACATCAGAAGATTAAAAATGTTAAAATGGCTATTTCTATAGCATTGCCGCTTGTACAGGCATTACTTATCCCAAGGATGCTTGCAAAATCTATGTTAAAGCCTGCTGAAAAATTGGGAAGCATGGGGAAATTCTTCAAAAACAAGGCTCATCTTTTTGATTATACCGGTGCTATTTATGCCAGCAAAGCAGCTTATTTTGGGATTATGGCGTTTGGGGATTTTCCTTCATATATGCTTGCTTGCAGGGATAAACATGAGCTAAAGCTTAGATTTTCAGGATTTGGTTTTGTACTGGCAACGCTCTTTGCGTGCGAACCTGTCCTGAACAATCTTGCGGGCAGATTTTCCGACTGGAAATTCGGCACAGCACTGATGAATAGAAAAGGCTTTGAAAATGCGGGATTTCTCAAAAATTTATTAATGCCTGTTAAGAGCTTGAAAGATATTAATATGTCCAGCGCATCAAAACTTACTAAAAAGGCAGCTCTTGGGATGTATTGGGGTAATTTTGCCCTTACAACGACAGTACTTGGTTTTGGCTTGCCCTTTATCTTGAATAAAGTCCTGAAAAAAGATGTTACAGAAGCCCAAAAGAAGTTTTTAGACGGCACATCAAAAAAATCTGTTGATATGAGTTCGTTTTTGCAAAAAATTCAGCCGGATTCAGACAAAATTTTTTATAGCTTGAAAAAATAAGCAAAAAAAAACCCTGATTTGAATCAGGGCCTAAACTTGCTAGAAGGGAAGGTTAGGAAGTAAGTTCAGGAAGCTATATCGTATATATAT
>DYOW01000101.1 GCA_020720325.1 Desulfobulbus propionicus | reverse complement strand
AAATCCTGTGTATCCTGATTCAGACAGAAAAAAGAAAAGGCAAAGGGAATTATCTTTGAAAATAATAGGTTGTGGCTTTACTTTTGTGTGTATTAATAATTGGATAATAATCAGTCCATTCGAAACAGATTCTATACTGATCATTAATGCAAATACTATTTAGAGGAGCAGGCAGACCCATTAAAACCATGGCTTGGTGAGCTTATAATGAGGGAGCCGCTTTCTTACTCTATAAATTCAATGGAGTTTTCATCAAATAAAGGTTCGTCAAATCCATAAATAACAAAAGCATATTTTGTTTTGGATTCAAGCGGGTGGTATTCAAAATATGTTAAGCCCTGTCTCTGGCCATACTCCCCACACCCAAAGTCACCCGGAGATTTTGCTAATTTTTTCATGATAGCTTTTTCATAGTTTCCGGTTGGTTTAATAGTAAGCGTTATTTTCCCGCCTTGTAAAGAAAAACCAGTGGTTTTGACAACTTTACAACTTTTTCTTGCCTGTAACTCTTCTGATTTGTTCTGTAATTTAATTTTATCAATAAAATTTATCTTGATTGCATCTTCAATGCTTTGCCCGGCAGGTTTTGAAAACATCCGCAAAATTCGGTGACTTCCAAAAATAACATCATCAGAAGGACGATGTTGTTCTATCCACCCATCTTTTACGCTTAGCTCATAATACATCTTTGGAGATGAGCATTTCTGAAATAATAATCTGACTCCAGGATCTTTAAATTCATGTTGTTTCCATGCGCAATCCCAGTTTTGATAAGGAGGTCGTGAGCCTTTAATGTCCTCGGCATGTGAGATATTTAAAAAATTAATACAAAAAAATAAAATCAGCAAAATCAGTAGATTACTTTTCATTTTTAACCTCTGTCATTTCAGTCCGTGATAAAGAAAAATTCCTGCTACGATAAGTAAAAAATTATGATTTAATAAAATTAAACATTTAAAATCACTTAAATTTGCTTATTATCATTTATTTTTATAAAAAAACTCCAAAAAACTATTTGGATTCATAATGGCAATATCAATATATCTTTCAATCTCCAATAAATGTTTATCCCCGGAAATTATAAATTTGCTCCCTGTCCCCACAGCGCATTCAATAAATTTATTGTCATCCGGGTCTGTTTTAATAATAGATAATTCAGGTGGTTTTGCAGTAAAGATTAAATTAAAAGAAGATGCAAATAAATTCAGCAATTCTTCAAGTTCTTTTTCGTTCTGAAGCCCTAATCTTTTAAGAACTTCAATATATTCATCAATAATTGGTTGAGAAACACATATAATAATTTTACCATGATGCCAAAGAGCAATAATTTCTTTTGGTTTTCCTCCAAAAAAGGAAGAAATAAAGACATTAGTATCTATAACAACCTTCATTTCTTCTCTTTTCTGACCTTATTTATTATTAAAGAAATATCTTGTTCATTTACTCCTTTTTTCTTAACTTTTTCTCCTGCCCTTTCCCAGAGATTATCAAGATATTGGGTAATATCTCTTTCTTTAACATAGGACTCAAGTAGTTCTCTCACCACAACACTCACACTTTTTCCTTCTGTTTTTGCAAGGTGACGCACTTTATTTTTCAGCTCAGGATTAATTCTAATTATCATTTGATCAGGCATTTTAATTCCAAAAAATTTTTATTATAATGTATATACAATATAATAAAATTATAACAAAAATCAACAAAAAAACTAATGCTTTTTACTGTATGGCGCTTAATGTTGTTTAAAACATCCCCCAAAAGGAGGCTTCTATGGATAAATATCATGTAAACCAGCTAATAAATGAAAAAAGTCCTTATCTTCTCCTGCATGCCCACAATCCAGTAAACTGGTATCCCTGGGGGGAAACTGCCTTTCAAAAGGCTACACAGGAAAATAAACCAATTTTCCTTTCAATAGGATATTCCACATGCCACTGGTGTCATGTTATGGAAAGGGAATCCTTTGTTGATGATGAAGTAGCAAAAGTATTAAACGAAAATTTCATATCCATTAAGGTTGACAGGGAAGAACGCCCTGATATTGACAATATTTATATGAATTTCTGTTTAATGGTTAATGAGAGCGGTGGATGGCCCCTTTCAATTATAACAACACCTGATAAAAAACCTTTTTTTGCCGCTACATATCTGCCCAAAAAATCTTTATATAACCGACCCGGGTTAATTGAACTCCTGCAGGCAATCGCGCTTCACTGGAAGAGCAGGGCAAATGAAATCATTGCTGATGCAGATAAGGCTATAGAATTTCTTAAAAAATTTGCCTCTCAAAAAGAGACAAAAGCGTCATTAATGGACAATATCACAGATTGTTGCCTTTCAAAACTATATGATTTTTTTGATAAGGATAATGGCGGGTTCGGAGAAAGACCTAAATTTCCATCTCCGCATAATCTGATTTTTCTTTTAAGGCATTACAAAGATACCGTAAATGAAAATGCCCTGTTTATGGTGGAAAAAACCCTTAAAAATATGAGATTTGGCGGGGTATTTGACCATGTTGGGGGTGGTTTTCACAGATATTCCACTGATAGCAGGTGGTTTTTGCCTCATTTTGAAAAAATGCTCTATGACCAGGCAATGCTTGCAATGGCTTATACTGAGGCTTATGAGGTTACAAAGGATGATTTTTATAAAACAACCGCCGCTGAAATTTTTAATTACATAAGAAGGGATATGACAGATAAAGACGGCGGATTTTACTCTGCGGAGGATGCTGAAAGCGAGGATGAAGAAGGAAAGTTTTATATATGGAATTATGAGGAAATACAAAAAATTCTTGGCGAAAACGCACAGTTGTTTGTTGATTTTTTTAATATAAAACAAGAAGGCAATTTTTTTGATGAGGCGACAGGCGAAAAAAATATAAGCAACATCCCCCATATCACAAAGGACTATGCTGAATTTGCAAAAGAAAAAAATATTTCCTTTGATTTATTCAAGGAAATAATCTCCGAATCACTTAAAAAACTCTTTGTTGAAAGGGAAAAGAGAGTTCATCCTTTAAAAGATACAAAGATTCTTGTTGACTGGAACAGCCTTGCCATTGTTGCCTTTTGTAAGGCTGCAAGGGCATTTAATAATGATGAATATGGCAATATGGCGATAAAAGCGGCAAATTTTATCTTAAATGCCTTAATAAAAGACGGTTTCCTCCATCACAGATACAAAGACAATGAGGTGGCGATAAAGGGAAATATTAATGACTATGCCTTTTTTATATGGGCTTTAACAGAACTTTATCAGACAACCTTTGATATTAAATATCTTGAAAACGCCATAAAACTTCAAAATATCATGCTTGATGAGTTCTGGGATGATGAAAATCAGGGATTCTTTTTTAATCCAAAATCAGGTGAAGAGCTTATAGTAAGGCAAAAAGAGTTGTTTGATAGAGCGATTCCTTCCGGGAATTCCGTAGCGCTTTTAAATCTTTCTTTTTTATACTATCTCACAGGAAATACGAAATTTCAGGAAAAGGCTTCTGAAATAATTCAGATCTTTTCTGAGGATGTTAATTCCCAACCCCAGTCATTTACCATGTTTTTAACTGCATTTAAGATTTTTAACGATAAATTTCATGAAATAATTATTGCAGGGAAGAATAAAATGGAAATTTCAGAAATTATTAGGGAAATAAACAGCCATTATATTCCCAATAAGATAATTATCTTAAAAACAGATGAAAACCCTGAAATAATGGATATTATACCTTTTACAGAGAATATACCTGTTGAGAATGCCACAAAAATCTATCTTTGTCAAAATTTCAGTTGCCAGCTTCCGAAAAATAATGTTAAGGAATTATTTGAGGAGATAGGATAAATTTTAATATGAAGGAACTCCATCATGCCTAACGGTGGCTCTGATTGCTGCGCTAACTGCGGATTTAACAAGGCTGTTCAGGAAAAGGCAAAACTGCCCCAAAAACAGACAGAAAAATTCTGGGCGCCGCCGTATTGCGCCCTTCGCAATATAAAAATTCCAAATCCGTTCTGGACTTACTGCGATAATTTTCGCTACGGTCAACCTAATTCTGAAGATAAAGAAGAAATTACAAAATGGATTTTTGCAAACGGTTTATATGAAGGCAGTTATGAGCGCATCCCGTGGCATGGCAATATTGAGCCAATTGTATCCATTAAGGCTGAATGTATAATCTGCGGACGCAGCGTCTTAAAGGGAATTATAATGTTCCATGATGGCAAAAATCTTGGCTTCTGCTCAAACCGTCACTATATAGAGTGGTGGCTGTCTGTCCATAATGATTCATAAGTGAATAATTATAAAAAAAAGTATAATTACTCATACATCTCATACATCTCATACATCCAAAAGAAAAGCCACTAAACATCATTTTTTTAAAAACTCCATTTATTTTTTTCTTGACAAATAGTGTTACTTATTTTATAAACATAGCACTATATAACATATTTTTTTTTAGTATTACTATTTTTTTAATAAAAAAAATTAATAAGATAATAAAAAATATAATAGTTGGAGTAAGTTATGTATCTTTTATCCTTACTTTTTATTCTTTTAATTGCAAACAACTGTTTTGCTGAAGAAACAAGCCTTGGCGAGATTACAGTTGTAGAAGACAAGATTATCCAGCCAACAAAGCAGACCACAGAAACTGTCTATACTGGTGTGGAATTAACCCAAAAAGGGATGGAAATAAGCGGTGAAAAGGCAAAATCCAGTGTATATGAGGCATTAAATTTAATTCCAGGGGTTAATTATGAAAGCGCTGACCCCTATAATCTTGCAGGGGAACAGGGAAATTTAAGAATAAGGGGAGTTAGGGGCTATCTTGGGGCAATGACAGTGGAAGGCATCCCAAATTATGGCGGAAATCCAATTGGACCAAGGGGCTATCTTTATGATATAGAGAATTTTAACAGTATTTCACTGTATAAAGGCGCTGTTCCCGCTGACCTTGGCGCTGGAGTTGGCAACAGGGGAGGCGCTATTGAATTAAAACCTCTTTGGGCAAAGGACAAGCCAGAAGTAAAATTTAGCCAGTCCCTTGGCTCTTATGATTATATGAGGTCATATTTAAGGCTTGACACAGGGAAAACCCCATTTGATGGAAAATTTGCCTTGTCATATTCATATACTGAGGCAGACAAATGGAAAGGACCAGGGGAAACAGGTCCAAGAAACAATTTTAATTTCAATTATGTCCAGCCAATTGGAAAACGCTTTGATTTTAAGGTATGGGGAAATTACAATGAGCAGGAATATGATAAATTACGACCCCTTACCTATAGCCAGACCCAAAATCTTGACAAAAACTATGAGCTTGATTATAACTCAGGTCTGAAAGGCGTGCCGACACAGGATTTATATTTTTATAAATATAATACATCCTATAACAAAAATCAGGATATTTTCGCATCTCTTGGCGTTAATATAACAGATAATATCAAATTATCCTTAAAATCATACTTATCTGATGAAGATGCGACCATAAAAGACGGCGTCACTGGCGGAAGCACAGGGGCAAGAATACAGGAGAGAACGCGGGACATTGACAGAAAAGGGCTTATTACTGATATAAGTCTTAAAAAAGACCAATTTCAGGCATCTGCTGGTTATCATTATGAAGCGTCTGATATGGAAATTTTAATGCACAACTATGGGATAACCAATAAACAAACCCTGACAGATCAGGGACTTGGCGTTGTGGGCACTTCTGGCGCAACCTATCTGAACAGCCCATATTTAAAGGTTTCAGGCAAATTTAAGCCTTTTAACCTTCAGGCAGGGATAAAATATTTCAGTTTTGAAGATGCGGAGTCACAGGGATATATCACTCAAATGGTCAGCGGAAAACCTGTCCTTCTAAGGGCTGCTGACCTTGACAGAGAGGCAAGAACATATGATATCTGGCTTCCTTCCGCGGGAGTTTCTTATAATATCACGTCAAGCAGCGAGGCTTATGCAAGTTACGGAAGAAACTTTATCAGACCTTACTCTTACGTGTCTCTTGTAAATATTTACAATAACAACAGGGCAAAGTTTCAAAAGGCAAAGGTCACCCTTGATGATATGTTTGCGGGTTATGATATTGAGCAATCTGATAATGTCGATGTTGGTTTAAGGTATAAGCACAGTTTTTTTGATATAAATCCCACAATATTTTTCTCAAAACATAAAAACCTGCTTACAACTGTTTATGACCCAAGGGTTAGCTTAAATTATCAGCAAAATATCGCTGAGGCTTCGGGATATGGTCTTGATCTGGAGACAAATTTTTATGTTACAGATAAAATAACATTTTTTGTTAATCCAACTTACAATCACCTTACTTATGATAAAGATATCAGCTATATGGGCAATGAACTTTCCACAAAGGACAAACAGATTGTTGACACACCTGAATGGCTTTTAACTACAGGATTAATGTTTAAATACATGAATTTTGAATTTATTCCAAAAATGAGGGTATTGGGCAAAAGATACGGAGATGCCGAGCATAAAGAAGAAATCGCCTCATATCCTGTGTTTGACCTGAGACTGGGTTATCATAAGGAAAAATTTCACAGGTTAAAGGATTTTAGCGTGTCTCTTGATTTTGATAATATTCTTGATAAAAAATATGTGTCTGTAATTAATTCAGGTGATGATGCAGTGACAGGTGCTACCACATATTCCGTGGGCTCTCCGTTTACTGTTAAGACATCGCTTTCGTTTGTGTTTTGATAATTTTTAATATATTAAGATATGATGCAAAATTTTTACATTTTTAGATATTATTAAGATATTCATAAGAATGCCATTTATAATTGTCTGAATCACGGATTACACGGATTACACGGAAAATAAGGAATGTGTGAGCCTAAC
>DYOW01000100.1 GCA_020720325.1 Desulfobulbus propionicus | reverse complement strand
CAGGACTTTTTGCATCAAACCTGCCGTTATCGCCAAGCTTTATATAATCAGCGCTGCTTACATAAAAAGAACCGCTTACATCAATGCTGGCATTTTTACCGAACATCACTCCGTTTGGATTTATAAAATAAAAATCAGCGCCCTGTATCTCAGATTTTAATAATCCATCAATATAAGATGATTGATTGCCTGTGACCCGTGAAATTATATTTGAAATATTGGATGGCCCTGAAAAAGTCGCGCTTTCGTTTGTATAAATATTAAATTCTGAAAAACTATGAAAAAGATTATTTCCTGCGATTTTTCCCAAATCAGAGGTGATTTTATAATTTGGACCTGAAATAGATTTGCCCGAACCTAATGTGCCGTCAGGGATAATTTCAGAATAAATTTTGCTATCCTGTAAATAAAAAGCTATAAAAAAAATAAAGATAAGTCTTAAATAGCTATATAATTTCAACTTATTATGTAAAATTGTAAGCATATCCATTAAAACATTATATAAGGCATAAACAACATCCTGCCACAATTTTTATCAACAAGACTGCTCATATCATTTTTTCTCTTTGCGCCGCAGGGATCGCTTAAAAGCTCTGAAACATCAAGATAATAACCTGGAAGCGCTGCGATAGCCCCGCTTATATCAAGCTCAGGTGAATTAATTTCAATTGTTCCGTCATTGCCAATGACATTTGAAGAGGCGTTTAACACTTCTTTTAATTCGCCGTCTCTTAAAAATACAAAAGAGTTAATTAAAATATTCCCCCCTTTTCCCTGATCTGCCTTTGCAGTTACACTGCTTGTTTCAAGCGCGACAAAAGCATCTGAATTTATTGTCACATCTCCGCCGCCGCCTTCACCGCCAAAAACAGTGGCTGTAATCTCCGAATTGTTTCTAAGTCTTGATGTGGCTGCATTAATCTCGATATTTCCACCACCTGAGTCCGCTGCGGCAGTGCTTATATAACTTGAGTCCATATCTAATATATGGGAAATATTTATATTGATATTTCCAGCATCACCATTTTTACGATAATAAGAAGAAGAGCCTAATTGACTTTCAGATGTAATTATTGAGTTATCTGACAGGTCAAATCTATGAGCCTTTAAATTTATATCACCAGCGTTTTTTACTCCATATGTAATAGTAGATATAGTCCCGTTCTCCATCGTAAAAATGCCAGATTCAATATTTATTGATCCAGCGTCGCCTTCTTTGTCCCCCCAGCTTACAATAAAACCTTTATCCCTTATAACTATTTTATCATTTGCTTTTATTTGAATTAATCCTTCTATGCCATAACCAGCTGAAGAGGCTGTGATGCCTCCATGATTAAAAATTTCAAGATTGTCAACATTAATATATATTTCCCCTGCCTTTCCATCCCCAAAAACCCCTGTTGCAACAAGAATAGATGCATCATCAGAAATACTTAAATTAGGAGAATTCACAATAATAGCTCCGGCGCTTCCGCTGCTTCTTGTTCCAGCGCCAAAGCCGCTATATAACTCACCGTTTCTGCCTGAAAGCAAAATATAATCCTTTGCGTTAATAACAATGTTTCCGCCGTTTGCGTAATAATTTGATGAACCAAAACTGTCTGCGCCGACTTCTCCTCCAGAAAATAGCTCCATTCTGTGTGTGTCAATTTTAATGTTTCCTGAATTTCCATCTCCATAATTGGAACGAGCTGTTATATCACCGGAATTTGTAATTTTAATATAAGGGCAACTTATATAAATATCTCCTGCATCTCCATATGAAGAAACAAAACTGTCTGCATGAATTCCTGTATAAAGAGGTTCAGTCTTATTTCTCCATGCAGCCTCAACCTGATCTTCACCTGTAATAATTAATGATTCCTTAATATTAAGCTTTATTTCACGATGAGGTTCATTGTATGCTTTTTTAAAACTCCAGATATGCGCCCCTTTAGAAATAGACATATTTCCTGCTTCACTATAAATATTGCCTCCCTGTATCCTTGAATCACCTGAAAGATTAAAATTATCAGAAATAATCTCAATATTTCCCCTTTTTCCAGTTTTATCGGAACTATTTGATAATACAGCATAATTGTCAATATTGATATTTGCTCCCTGAATCTTTATATCGCCGCTTTTTCCTGTTTGCTGTGTGACACTCCAAATTCCTGTTCTGCTATCCTCAAATAATCCTGTTAAGCTTAGATTACCCTTTGATAATATGTTTATATTGCCACCATTTCCTTCTTGTTTTGCAACAGAATTTATATCAGCGCTGTTTGACATATAAAAATTGCCTGCAAAAATTGATATGTCTCCTGCATTTTTTTCAGAGTCTGATATTGATTGAATATATCCGCCATTCATATTAAAATCTTTATTTACGTTTATATCAATATCTCCACCGTCAAAACCGCCATCGTGGTAAGAACTTATTATTGAATTATATAAACTTAGCTTTCCGGTATTTATAGAAATATTTCCCTTTCCATAGCCGTCATTAGCAATAATGCTGTCATTAAAATTCATTGAGCCGCTATAATTCGTATTTTTTGCGGAATTATCCAATAATATCTCACCATTATTATCAATAGTATTAAGTGTTATATTGCCTGATTTTGTATAAATAAACGCATTATCAATATTAAGACTGCCTGCGGCGATATTTAGTATTTTTTCCGGTAGTAGTCTGAGTTCAGAACCATGTATTGTTATGTCAGAGTTATTGCCAAGAAATCCAAAAGCCTCCGGCGGGGCTGAAGTAAAAAAACTGCTTTCAGGATTTTTTGCATGAAAAAGAGTTTTATCCTGCATTTTTATATAATCCGCTGTGCTTACATAAAAAGAACCGCCAATATCAAGGCTTGCGTTTGGGCCGAACATGATGCCGTTTGGATTTATAAAATAAAAATCAGCGCCATTTATTTCTGAGCGTAACAGACCGTCAATAAAAGAAGATTGATTTCCTGTCACCCTTGAGATTATATTTGAAATATTGGAAGGGCCTGTAAAGGTTGCTGACTCATTTGTATTTATATCAAATTGTGAAAAACTGTGAAAAAGATTTTTGCCTGAAATCTTTCCAATATCTGATGAAATTTTATAATTTGGACCTGAAAGAGCAATATTTGTCCCCATACTGCCATCTAAGATGATTTGTGCATTTAGACTACATGTCAATAAAAAAAAGATAAAAAAATATATATATATTAAGTGTTTCATAAATTTTTTATTATTTTACATAAAGTTAGAATTATTTTGTATAATATACCTAAAATAAATTAAAAGGAGTAAATAATAGATTTCCACACTTTTCAACAACTAAACTACTCATATCTTTTTTTGACTTTGCGCTACATGGATTAGCCATCAAACCTGATACATCAAGAAAAAACTCTGGTAATATTGCAATAGCGCCGCTTATGTCCATTTCCGGTGAATTGACCCGAACAGTTCCGTCATTTCCTATGACATTTGAAGAGGCATTTAATACATCCTTTAACTCGCCTTCCCTTAAAAAAACAAGAGAATCAACCGATATATTACCACCTTTTCCCTTATCTGCCCTTGCTGTAAAACTACTGCCATCAAGCACAACTATTGAATCAGAATTGACGCTTACATTACCTCCTCCTCCTTCACCACCAAAAACTGTACTTGAAATATCAGCATTATCTGTTAGTTGTAATTTGTCAGTTTCAATATATATATCTCCGCCAGATGAATAGTTAGCCGTGGCAGACACCTCTCCATTTTTTATTAATAGCCCATCTTTTATATTTAAAAAAATATTGCCGGCCTTACCTTGATTAAGACTAAAAACAGAAATTAATCCTCCGGTAGAAATTTCTAATTTTGTTGATTTAATATCAATTGTCCCACTGTTTCCAGAACTTTTTGTAGCTGCTGAAATTTGAGAATCATTAAAAATATCAACATTTTGGGCTATAATATAAATAGTTCCAGCATTACCAGCATATTTTCCATATTTACCATGTGAAGCAACTTGGATAAAGGCATTATTCATGATAATATTCTCAGAATTAATTAACAAATTTCCACCATTACCGCTTGAATAAGTATCAGACATTACAGAAGAATGATAACCATCTTTATTAATACCAGACAAATTAAAAATATCTTTCACATAAATTTTTATGAAACCTGCATTACCTTCTCCCGATGTAGAACATCCGATTAATGAACCATTTTTGAGCATTAAATTTTCTGTAGCAATAATTATATTGCCAGCGTCTCCAAAACTTCCTTTTGCAGAAACAGCCTGAATAATGCCATCATCAATTTCCAACTTTTTTGATTTTATATCTAATGAACCAGCATCACCTAATGTCAATGTATTTGCAAATATTCCACCGTATTCTCCATTGTCTCCTCTTTCTTTTATTATGATATCATTCTTGACATCAATAGTTATATTGCCAGCCTTTCCTTGTCCGGTTGTGCTAACAGCAATTTCACCGCCTTTTATTATATTTAAAGAATCTGATACAATATTTATATCACCACCATTACCATTGCCACCCTCTGTTTGTGAATGTATAAACCCTTGAATTATTTCAATATCTTTTGATTGTATATCAATTGAACCACCATTCCCATCTGAAACAGTTGTAGCTGATATGGCGCTATGCTTTTTATTTGAAGCAATGCCAGAAATAAATATCTTATCAGAAATTATATTAATATTACCTGACGCACCTAAATCCGAAGCAGTTACAGATATTCTTGCCCCATCTAATAAAAAAATTTGAAGGGTATTAATATCAATTTTCCCTCCATTTCCTTCAGAATATGTAGTAGCCAAGATACCACTTGAATAACCTTTTTGGTCAATACCCGAAGCAATTATTCCTTGTTTGGCATTAATTTTAATCTCTCCGGCATCTCCTTTGCCATAAGTGCTATTAAAAATTTGAGATCCATTCTCTAATTTTATATTATTAACATTAAGTTGAATATTACCAGCATTACCAAAACTTTCAGAACCAAGCGTAAGTGATTGTATGATTCCAGGCTTCAGATATAAATCTTTTGTGGAGATATTAATATCTCCGGCAGTGCCTGATGCAAAAACTGTTGAAAATATTCCACTTTTTTGTCCTGAACTACTTTTATCATAAATTAGTATTGAATCTGCACTATTGATATTTATATTCCCTGATTCACCATAATCATAACTCACAGTTTCAATCCTTGCCCCATTAGAAATCAGAATTTTTCCAGCATTAATATTAACATTAGCGCTATTTCCAAAAGAATAGGCTAATGAAGAAATTACAGAAGGATAATTATTTTTTTCACCATTTAATGTAAGAGTTTCAGTTGTTTGTATATCAATATTCCCTGCATCAACTGCAGAATAATTATCTGAATAAATCCCTGAACCTTCCAATAAGCTTAAATTATTTGAAATAATGTTAATATATCCAGATTTTTCTAAATTATTATTAATTTCGTCGGCTAATGACATGTAAATAAAAAAATTACTCAGCTTAATATCATTGCCAGCAATAAAAATCTTGCCTGCTAATTTATTGTTTTGCTTTGATGAACTAACATCAATATCAAGTATGCCTTTCTTTTTTTGAATATCAGAATAATCTTCATTTTTCTTCAAATCAATATCACCAAGCTTACTAAAACCGTCTGCTTTCCATACATTTGCCTTGTTATCTTTGATAATCTCTCCTTCTGAACCAACACTTATCAAATTAATCTTTCCGGAAGGCGCATATAAAGAAGCATCCTCCATCTTCAAATTGCCTGAAAAAATATTTATTTCTTTACCATCATTAACAGCAATATGATTGCCTTTCAGTGATACTTCACCAATATTTGTGCCAAGAAATCCAAAAGCCTCCGGCGGGGCTGAAGTAAAAAAACTGCTTTCAGGATTTTTTGCATGAAAAAGAGTTTTATCCTGCATTTTTATATAATCCGCTGTGCTTACATAAAAAGAACCGCCAATATCAAGGCTTGCGTTTGGGCCGAACATGATGCCGTTTGGATTTATAAAATAAAAATCAGCGCCATTTATTTCTGAGCGTAACAGACCGTCAATAAAAGAAGATTGATTTCCTGTCACCCTTGAGATTATATTTGAAATATTGGAAGGGCCTGTAAAGGTTGCTGACTCATTTGTATTTATATCAAATTGTGAAAAACTGTGAAAAAGATTTTTGCCTGAAATCTTTCCTAAATCTGAACTGATAAGATAATCAGGGCCTTTTAATGTAGCCTGTTGCCCTGTTGTGCCATCGGCAATTATCTGGGAAAAGACACAAGGGCAAAATAAAAACAATGCAAACAAAGATAAATAATTAAAAAACTTAATCTTATTTGCTAAGTTTTTAACAAAATAATTTTTATATGATTTTAAGAATTTAAAGTTTAAAAAATGGGTTAGATTCGGCTTGCATCGCTTAATTTTATTCTTATTTTTGGACAATGCTATCTCCATAAAAAAAATTGAAAAAAATCACAGAATCAGAAGGATTTACAAAACGTTCTTTTAATTTAAACAATTTAATATGGTTTGACAAGTATCAAAAATATGATAATGTTTTTAATAATTTTAAGCTTTTAGTATTATACCGCCGGCATAGCTCAGGGGTAGAGCAGCTGATTCGTAACCAGCAGGTCATGGGTTCAATTCCCACTGCCGGCTTTAATAAAATCAAATAAGTTATATTTATAAAAAATTAAGATTTAATCAATCTGTAATATATTGAAAATATAAAAATTAATAACAAAGCTTACAAAAACTTCAGGGATAAACATGAATAATAAAATTCAAATAATAATTTTTTTCTCTTTAATCATTTTTATGTTAAGTGTGTCTGCCCAGGGATATTCTTACAAAAAAGTTGAGG
>DYOW01000189.1 GCA_020720325.1 Desulfobulbus propionicus | reverse complement strand
TCATCAAATCCTATTTTATAGCCTTTTTTCATGGCATGTCTTTCAAATGTGGTGATATAAGCCATTGTCTCTTCCTCCTTGATGTTTTCAGATTCTTTTATATAAATTTCCTCTATTTCAGGCGGCAGCGTCACAAGCCAGTCTATAAAATATAATAATTCCTTTATCATGTCTTTGCTATAATTTTTTTGCCTTAATGACCTTATAGCGGAAATCTTCCAGTCCTTTCTCTTTACAGGGTCTTTTTCAGTGACAGATTTTATCTGCGCCATAACAATAAGCGCAAAGGGATTATCCATGATTTCCAGGGTTTTCCAGTCAAGATTTATTAATTTTGTTGTTAAAAACTCAAAATAAAGTTTGCAACCCATAAATTCCATATTATGAACATTAGGACAATAATCCCTGTCCTGGTCAATAAACACCACAAGACTTAAGATGTCTTTTTCATATTTATCATAAATTCTGTAAAAATACTGAAACATCCTTTTGGTGAAAAAATTGTCTTTATAACCCTGAACCTCAATGTGGATAAGAAAAATTGTTTGCTTTCCGTTTTTAAGACTTGCCTCAATGAGTTTGTCGGCATATCTTTTTTGCGCTGTGTTTTCCTTTATGAGCTTTGCAAGCTCTTTATCAAGAAATTTGGGTTTTTTAGTCCAGTCAATATGATGGCAAATATCAGGAAAGAGCAGTTCCATAAATTCCTTGAAAAATTTCTCTATGGATTCTTTCCATGGGTCATCAGACGGTTTTGTTGTTATTTTCAGGAGTTTTTCCATTATATTTTAAGACCTTGAAAATTACCCTAAAACAGCCTTAAGATCATCTAATGTAGCTGAATTTTTAATGGCTTCCTTTAAACTGTCAAATCCATTTTTATTGGCATAATCAAGCGCTTTATCAATAACAGAAAAGGCATTAACCCCAAATTTTAGTTCAAGCATTCCTGTAATAATGCCTTTTTCAATTCCAGCTGTCATTCCCCTCTTATATCCAACTCTTTCGGGTGTTGTAATATATGGCATGTCTTCCTCCTTTTCTTTTTGTCTGAATCACGGAAAAAGAAGATTACACGGATTACACTGAAAAAGAACCAATTTGCTTATTTAGTTAAGTATCTCTGATTAAATATGACTACCCCGTCAGGCTTCGCCTGCCACCCCTTCTAAGAAGGGGAATTTCCCTCTTTCAATAGAAGCAGGGATGGGGTGTTTTCTATATTTTCCGTGTAATCCTGTAATCCGTGTAATCCGTGATTCAGACAAAATTAATGGTTTTACTATTGATAAATGTCATAATAGTTAT
>DYOW01000188.1 GCA_020720325.1 Desulfobulbus propionicus | reverse complement strand
TTCCATGAAACCACACCCAAATAAAACAGATTTAAAAATCTCAGGGTATTTTTATGAACAAAAGGTGGAATTAATACAGTATTGAAAGCATTATCAATTTTATAGCATTTTGCTTTTGTCTGTATTTTTTAATCAAAATTAAACCTGACTTTCCATGCTATTTTAGATTAAAATCCGATTTATCTCTATTTTTTTTCTAATTTACCCAATTTTTTTTATAATATCTTAAAATCAGGAGCAATGCTTATTATTTTATCCACAGCATCGGTAAATTTATCTTTAATCCGTTCTAATGGAGGACAAATAGTCCTATCGTTGTGCATTAATGAGTTTCTTTCTGTAAAGTAAATTTCTTTAAGGTCTGATATAGTATTTTTCAGTTTATTATTATGATTTAATGAGTTGGCTGCTTTGTCCCAACAATTAAGCCAGTCCTTTATCTTTATAAAGCCCTTGTGAGCAGTTTGAGCAGTTTTCTTAAATTGACTATGAAATTTTGCAGAATTGTCCCTACCACGCCATAGACCATCATAATTTATTAAGCCTTCAAAGGCTGCAAAAAGTCTCATTATGCAGCCTCTTTCTTCATCAGATTCAAATTTTCTAATAAAGTCATCCATTTCTGCAAAGGTCATAAAACGCGCCTTATCATAAAGAAATAACAAGTCGTTATCATCAGATACTGCGGTCATCACATTTTCATAGTTTATGTTTTTAATGATTTTTACAGATGAAACAGCAAAAAAATAATGCTCCTGAATTTGTGAGGGAACCTGCCAGTTGACAATAGAATTCATTTTTCCCCGAAAAATATTGTCAAAATTTTGCTAAACCCCTCTTCATCAAAGGGATAGCCCCCTTCGGTCCCTCTTCCTGGATATACATACCACTTCCAATCCATGCTTAAAATATTTTTTTCAGATCTTTTAGTTGTTTTTTGTTCAATATCGGCAATTAATTTTATTGTTTGCGCGCCCCTTATATTGCTTGTAATATCTATTCTTCCCAATGCTGATATAATTGAAGTTCCTATAGGTTGAAAAAACAGGATATTATTTCCAATCTCAGCCTCTAATGCAGGAATTTTATATTTGCCATAAATTTCTTCTTCAATCTCAATATCATTAAATCTAATAGCATCAGGGGATAAACCATTGTCTGTGAGCATTTTTTTTATTTTTTCAAAAAGATTATCAGTCTCATTAAGCCACTTTTGCAATCTCTGTTTTCTCTGTTCCAAATTTAAGGCATCAATTTTTTCTTTTTTTTCTTTGTCCAGCCTTGCCTTTGATAATTCTTTATTTATAATCTGTGCTAATGTCATA
>DYOW01000017.1 GCA_020720325.1 Desulfobulbus propionicus | reverse complement strand
TTTTTAAAAATTATTATATCTTTTTTTAAAATTAATTCAATTTTTTTTTCCATTGCGTGCGTGTATTTTCTTTTGTTTGTGATTTTTTGCAGTTTTTTATTTGAAAAAATGAAAAATAAAAATAATATTTAATATAAACAGCTAATAATTAAAATTTTGTTTTAAGTATCTTATTACAAGGAGGCAAGGATAATGTGCAAGGCAAACTATCATTTTTACTTTCTTTCAGGCAGTTTTCCGAGCATTGCCAATCCCACCCAGCGTCAGAACATGCGCGACACAATGAATTATACCCTGACAGGCTCATACGCGGGAAGTCTTGCCGGAAAGACCGTGTGGGAGCTGGTGGATATCCTTACCATTCATTATCCAGTGGGAGATATTGCAGTTTTAGAAGAAATCTATAATGAGTATCTTGCGTCAGGCAAAGTTGAATCCATCTGGATTACCGAAGAGCACGGAAATAAAGGCACAGGACCAGTCAGTGTGCTTAACCGCTCCTTTCGATTTATCCAGTGGGCTGCCAGTCACAATTTGACGGCATGGCAAACACGCTAGATTTGGTGGAGCACAGATCAGAATGAACCTGGTGGAAAGGGAGATGAAGCGGTTAATCTCCTTGGGGAACTGCTCTCAAACCAGTATTTGTCACATATTCTTGTTAATGCTTTTTCCGGGGTGGATGCCAGCATAATGTTTTGTCGCGGGGCAGATGGAAAACTTATCAGGATACTTGTTGCATTTCTGCCGCCTGACGAAAAAACGTCTTTTTCACCTTTTTTTATTGAAACGCTTACCTTGCAATTAAATCCCTGTGATATTTCCGCTGTTGGCGAAGTGAGCGCCTGGCAATATTCAACGGAGACAGCTCCGGTGTCCCTTACTCCACAAGCAAATTGGGATGGAAGCAATCTCACAGTGACGCTTAATCATACAGTAACGGATGCCTTTTTATTATTACCGCACTAACTAAATTTTTAAAAACCCTTAAGCCACGTCTTTCTTTCAGCGCTTTCAATGTTGGTGCATGCCCTTTTTAAGGCGTATTTCTGACCAATAAGATATACCTTTTGTTCAGCCCTTGTGATCGCTGTATAGAACCATTTGTTATTGAGCATTATAAAATGTGAATTTGTAAGGGGAATAACCACAACCCTGTACTGGCTGCCCTGCGCCTTATGGACAGTCAAGGAAAAGGCATGTTCTATTATATCTCCTATATAATCGGCATGATAGGCAATAACAATCCTTTCTGGATATACAACATAAAACATGTCTTCTTCTGTGTCAATTTTTGTTATTAAACCCACGCTTCCGTTAAATATTCGCTTAAATTCCTTGCCTGAAAAATTTTTGCCACTTTGCAGGTATTCCTCCCAGTCCATGCAGGGCATATCTTTATTTTGAAGATGCACAACCTTGTCACCTTCCCGTATCTCCAAACCGTGTTTTTTCAGGCTTGTTTTTGGCAGGGGATTTAATATGTTTTGCAGGACAAGATTCAGGTTTTCAGTTCCGAGCTGACCCATTCTCATTGGTGTAAGAACCTGAAAATCCCAGATTGGGTGTTCCAGTTTATCTTTGTAATATTGGGCAAGCCCCCGGATTCTGTTAAGGATTGCCATATTGTTTTCTTCCCTGAGGAGTTTTAATTCCTTTTCTGAACATTTATTTTTTGCGATAATAAGGTTATGGGGCTCCACATTTTCAAACCTGAAATCCTTCCAGTTTGATTCATTAACGCCTTCCGGGACGATTCCCTCCCTTATGGTATTTGCAAAAAGAGTAAGCACGCTGTCTTCGCTCTGCCGGTATATTTTTGTGAGTTTTATTGATGGTATCAATGATTTTTCAAGGGCATCAGCAAATACATTTCCAGCTCCAATGGGGGGAAGCTGGGCAGGATCTCCCACAAGAATAAAGAGTGTGTCAGGTCGCAAGGAGCGCGCAAGCCTGTAAAATATCTGTAAATTTACCATTGAGGCCTCGTCAAGCACGACAATCTTGTAGGGCAGTGGGTTTTCCGGGCCATGCTCAAATTTATTCTCTCCCTGATATTTTAAGAGGCTGTGGATGGTAAATGCGTCAAAGCCTGTTGCCTTTCTGATTCTGGAAGATGCCATACCTGTGAAGGCGCAGCACACAATATCATTGTCTTTACAGTAATATCTGCTCAAAAGGTTTAATATGACACGGCATACAGTGGTTTTTCCTGTTCCTGCATAGCCTGCGAGACTAAAAAGCATCCTGCCCTCGGTTGCGATTTTTATTATTATCTCTTTTTGTTCATGGGAAAGCTCGAATTTTGTCCTTTCCTCGTACTGGGATATAAAATTTTCAACATCCGAAACTGCTATTGTCTTTCTGTCTGTTATTAAAGAACGTTCCTCAAAAAAATTTCTTATCCATGATTCCATGTAATAGAAGCTGGAAAGCCCAAGTTTTTCATCCTGTCCTAAAATAATATTTCCAAGGGCAGACATCTGTCCAATGGCTTTTTCAATATCTTCTTTTTTGGGGCTTATTTCCTCATGTGTCATAAGTTCTGTTATTTTTTTCAGGAATTCTTCATTATTCTGGTAGCAGTGCCCTTCGTTTTCAGCCTCTTCAAGGAGAAGATGGTTTATTGCCGCTGTGATTCTCTGGGGAGAGTCTGCTCTAAGACCTGTGGAAAGCGCGATCTTATCTGCTGTTTTAAAGCCAACCCCCCTTATGTCGCAAAGGTTATAAGGATTTTCCCTTATAAGATTAATGGCTTTTTCTCCAAAATGATTGTAGATTTTTATAAGCATGTTCGAGGTGATCTGACCGGTTTTTATGTTGAGGTAATTGGAAAGTTCCTTGAGGCTTTTATGTTTTTGCCATGAATTTGTGATAACCTGGAGTCTTTTGGTCTTTATTCCCTTGACAGACAGGAGCTTTTGGGGTTCTTTGTCGAGGATGTTAATGATTTCTTTTTCGCCGTATTTGCTTATGAGGGTTTTTGCGAGTTCTTTTCCCACTCCTTTTACAACCCGTGAAAGAAAGAAATACACATCGCCGTCAAGAAATTTATATTGGGTGAAATTAAACTGCCTGCCGTATTTGGTGAGGTTCCACTGTCCTTCAAACTCGATTTCAACGCCTTCAAGAAGGGCATTGTTTATAAGCTCAGGAATGTGGCCAACCGCAGTGAATTGCCCTCCGCCCTTAATGGGTCTTATTCTTAAAACAACATAACCGGATTCGTTTGAACTGTAGGTTATTCGCTCAATTTTACCTGATATGTTTGTTATAAGCTCTTTGTTTGCGATATTAGTCAATTTTTTTTAATATAGCATATTGTCCGAAGATCTGCCAAGGGCAGTTGTAAAAGGTCTGTAGGTGATATCCTGCAGTTGCAGCGCAGCAGTTATGATATCAACAAAATCTTCCAGTTCTTCAGGTGACATTGTCATATTTACACCAAGGGAAAATGCGAGATATGTATTTGAGGTATTTCCCTGGGGAAGCACATATAAAACAAATAGTTTTCTTCTTTTATCCCTTGAAAGATGGTGAACTGTGGATATCATGGTTGCAATCTCTTCGTCAGCTTCCATGGAACTCTGGTTTAACACAAGCAGGTCATAGTCATGATAATTTAATCTTTCCATTAATTCATAATTATTCTGCACGGTTCTAATTTCATATTTCATAAAATGAAGGCTTCTTTTAAGCACCTCGTAATTATAGGGGTCTTTTGCGTAAATTATGGAGGTTAATTTGCCTGATTCAAAAAATTCATAATACTCAGAATCAAGCTTTTTATGTGACAGACCTTCTTTTACTGCTTCATCCCCTGCAACCTCGGTCATAAATGTTTTTTTTATGTTTTTATCAGAGCTGAAAACAATTGAGGCCTTACATTTTGGACAAGGCGTTGTTATTTTATCCCCGGCCGGCAGTTTGGTTGTGTCTATATTATAACTTTGTCCGCAGTTTCCGCAGGTAACTTTCATTTCATACACCTCATAAAATTAGAATTTTCTCCAGTTAAAATCAACAGCAAGTTCGTCTTTGTTTATATCAGATGTAATCTCACCTTTTTTGCTCTTTATGTAATCAATGCCCTGTCTGACTCTTGCTCTGTTGCTGCTGTAAAGAATTGATGTTTCTTCGTTTATTATGTCCTGTTCAAAAAGCCTTATAATATGCTGGTCAAATGTTTGCATATCGTAGGCAGAACCTGACTCAATCATATCATAAAATGTTTTATTTTCGTCCTCTCCGTTAACAAGAAGGTCTTTTATAACAATATTGTTAAACATAATATCAAAAATCGCAACTCGCCCTCCCCCTGTTTTGGGGAGCAGTCTTTGTCCAACAATCCATCTCATTGCATCCGCGAGCCTGAACCTTATCTGCTGTTCTTCATCTTTATCGAACATACCGATTATACGGTTTACAGTGTGCGCGGCGCTCATGGTATGAAGGGTGCTAAATACAAGATGACCTGTTTCAGAGGCGCTTAAGGCGATTTCGAGGGTTTCCCTGTCTCTTATTTCACCCACAAGAATTACATGCGGAGCCTGACGAAGCGCCGCCCTTAAGCCGTTTGCAAAGGTGTCAAAATCTCTTCCCTGTTCCCTCTGGTTAAATGTGCAGTTTTTATGGGGATGCACATATTCTATAGGATCTTCAAGTGTTATGCAATGAAGATGAAGATGCTCATTAATATCATCAAGTATTGCGGCAAGAGATGTTGTTTTACCTGTTCCGGTTGCCCCTGTAAAGAGGATAATGCCGTTTTTTTCCCTTGACATTTTGAAAAAACTTTCTGGGAGGTTCAGGTTTTTGATTGTCGGGAGCTTATTTGAAAGGAGACGCATAACAATTGCATAAGAACCTCTCTGAGAAAATATGTTGACACGAAATCTCTGACCGCTTAGAACACTGTATGCAAGGTCGCACGAACCATGCGATATAAGGTCCGTATAAAGCCTTTGGGTCTGACCGACAAGTGTAAATGCAATTGCCTCGGTCTGGTAGGGAACAAGGTAGTTTGTCTGGAGTTTAATGGGAACATCCTTCATTCTGCCGTCTGATATAACCTGAATGGGTTTTTTGACTGTAAAGACAATGTCTGAAATCCTTGCCTGAGATTGCAGTATTTCCTCAAGAAGATTATCAAGATCAGCCTTTCTCATGTTAAACCTCCGTAAAGTCTGCTGGAGCCTCTGTTAAATATCCCTTAAATCTAGCCTTTTCAACGCATTTGTTGTATGCTTCGTTGGCATCAATCCATCCCTTTTGGAGCAGTTCCATTATGGCGTCATCAAGTGGCTGCATGCCGTATTTTTTACCTGTCTGGATAGATGAGGGTATCTGATATGTTTTTCCTTCGCGGACCAGGTTTCTTACCGCAGGGGTTGCGACGAGTATTTCAAAGGCAACGCATCTACCTTTTATATCAATTCTTTTAAACATTGTCTGGGAAATAACAGCCCTTAGCGCGTCGGCAAGGGTTGACCTGACCTGTGCCTGCTGGCTTACCGGAAATATTTCTATAATTCTGTCAACGGTTTTTGAGGCGCTTATGGTATGAAGTGTGCCAAGGACAAAGTGACCTGTCATAGCAGCTTCTATGGCAAGAGAGATTGTTTCAAGGTCTCTCATTTCGCCAACAAGAATAATATCCGGGTCTTCACGAAGCGCGCCTCTGAGCGCCGCTGTAAATGATTTTGTATGAAGACCAACTTCCCTGTGGTTTACAAGACAGCCTTTATGCTGATGAACAAATTCTATAGGATCTTCAACTGTAATTATATGGTCTCTTCTGTTGGCATTTGCATAGTCGATAATAGCCGCAAGGGTAGTGGATTTACCAGAACCTGTAGGTCCTGTCACAAGGACAAGTCCCCTTGGGAGCATGGAAAGTTTTGTCATTATTTCAGGTAAGCCAAGCTGCTCTGCAGTCATAATCTTGCTTGGAATTTCCCTGAAAACTGCTCCGACACCGTTTTTCTGCATAAAAAAATTTGATCTGTAGCGGGCAAGACCAGGTATTTCGTAACCAAAATCCACATCACTTGTTTCTTCAAAGATTTTTATTTTATATTCCGGGGTGATTTCATACAGCATGGCCTTCAGGTCTTCGTGAGTCAGAATATCAAATTTTACCCTGTGGAGGTCACCTCTTATGCGTAATATAGGAGGAGAACCTGCCACAAGGTGCAGGTCGGAAGCTCCCTGTTCATGCATCAGTTTAAAAAAGGCATCAATTTTTGCCATACACTACCTCGTTTTTTTTTATTATTATTTTATAATAATTTGTCGTAAAATATAATACAAGTATTAAAAAAAGAAGTTTAAAGTTAAAGAAGTTTAAAGTGTAAAGAAAAATAAAATTTTAATATTTATTGATACCTTAAACTTAAAACTAAATTTTTTTTACTTAACATTTTTTTTTGGCTTACTTGTAAATGTTTTTTTTATATTATGATTTTATAAGGATTTTTTTAATGTCGCAAGATATTTTAATAATAAGTTTTAAGAATGTAACAAAACAATTTGATAAAGACAATATTGCCCTTGAAGACTTGAGTCTTGATATAAAAAAGGGTGAGTTTATTTTTCTTGTGGGGAAGAGCGGCTCAGGTAAAACCACCCTTTTAAAGCTTCTCTATCTTGCTGAAAAACCCACAAAAGGAAATATTTTCGTTGAAGAAACTGATATAACCAAGATGAAATCAGGTGAAATACCCCTTTTAAGAAGAAAAATCGGGATAGTTTTTCAGGATTTCAAATTGTTAAGCAAAAAAACAATATTTGAAAATGTCCTTATAAGCCTCGAAGTAATAGGCATTGAAGGTGACAAAGCTGGCGAAAGGGTAAAAAAGATACTTTCCGCCGTGGGTCTTGGCGCAAAACTGGATAAATATCCCGAACAGTTGTCAGGCGGAGAGCAGCAAAGAGTCGCAATAGCGCGGGCAGTGGTTATTCGTCCCCAGATAATCCTTGCTGATGAACCAACAGGCAATCTTGACTGGGGCAGAACAAGGGAAATTATTGCAATTATGGACGAACTTAATGCATGGGGCGCCACAATAATATTTGCCACACATAATGAAAGATTATTTGAAAACACCCACAGAAGGGTAATAACGCTTGAAAACGGGAAAATACTACCATGACGTTTAATATTATTATAAAAAAGGCATTTAAAGATATTAACAGGAATTTTGCTCCTCAAATCATTACCACAGCAATTGTTTCACTGTTTATTTTTATTCTTGTTTTTTACGATGTGCTTTCGCTTAATTTAACCAGATTTGTTGACAGATTCGGAAGGGAGCTTGCGATAGTGATTTTTCTTGAAAAAGATATATCTCCCACTGAAGTTCCGAAATATTATGAAAAAATGTCAAAGATAAAGGATATAAAAAAGGTAACCTATATTTCTCCTGAAGAGGCGTATAAGAGACTTGAAGAAAATTTAAAAGAAGAAAAAGGTGTGCTTGAAGGTTTGAATCATAATTTTTTACCTCATTCTTTTGAAATTGAGATTAGTCAGGCTATTCAAAACCTTGAGCGTATTCAGGATATTGCAAAGGAAATCGAGGGATGGAAGGGTGTGAGCAAGGTTCTTTACGGACAGGAATGGATACAGGGACTTAGTATCTTTGCAAAAAATGCAAGGATTTTTGTCTATCTTGTCGCTCTGATATTGCTTTTTACCGCGGCATTTGTTGTGACCAACGCAATTAACTCCCTTGTGTATCACAGGAGGGAAGAAGTGGAAATCATGAGATTAATAGGCGCCACAAATTTTTTTATTATAAGTCCTTTTATCTTTGTCGCTTTTTTACAGGGTTTTGTAGGCTCATTAACAGGTGTCATAACTGCTTTTTTTGCCTTTAACAAACTTAAAGAGTTTTTATATACATCACCCCTTTTGATGGATATAAAACTTGCCTTTTTAAATATTAACGAGATATTTTCCATTCTTTTTATAAGTGTTATTTTTTGCGTCTCAGGCACTTACCTTGCTTTAAGAAAATCGCTTGAATTATGAAAAAAAATTTTCTTTTAATCGTTCTTTTTATTTTTTTCCATAACAATTATCTGCTTTCAGAAGATTTTAATCCGGAAAAAGTTGATGTGAGACAATCAGAATATAAGTTAAAAAAATTAAAAAAATCCATTACAGAGCAGATCGCAAAAGAAAAAGATGTGCGCTCTGAAAAAAACAAAATTCTCCTTGAGATAGAGGATATTGAGAAAAAAATATATGACATTCAGGAAGAGATAAATTTATTAAAACCTGAGCTTACCCGTGTTGAGGTTGATTTCTTACAGACACAACAGGATCTTAATAAAAATCTTGATAAACTTGACAATATAAAGATAAATATTGAGGGAAGACTAAGGGCGTTCCAGGGATTAAAAACAATTGGTCTTTTTAATTTATTTTTTTCGTCAAGGACATTTACCGAGCTTTTTACAAGAAATATTTACTTAAAATATCTTCTGGATCATGATAACCAGCTAAAAAATGAATTTAAAAAAATGGCGCAGGCTCTTGCAAAAAAGAAAATTGACCTTGAAAACAAAAAAAATATCATGGAATCAAGGCAAAAAGAGCTTAATGAATTATATAAAACATTTGAACAATCCAGGGAGGATAAAGAGAAATACTGGGAAAATCTTGATGAGGCCGGTGAGGAATATTCAAGGATGATTGTTGAATTAAAGGAATCTGCCTTCCAGTTGGAAGATATAATTAAAAAATATAAAGTCAAAGATATTAAACCGCCTGAAATAAGCATGCCTGAATTGTCCATTAAGGAAAGCGATGTGTTTTTTGAAGGAAGCAGCGCTGATTTTGAGGCAAAAAAAGGTAAATTATCCCTGCCTGTCGCAGGAGCAATCATGATAAAAAATCCAGTGAAAGGTTCCAGAGGAATTATTATTGAAGCAATAACAGGGACCGAAATCAGGTCTTCCACAGATGGAAAGGTTTATTATCTTGGCAATCATCCGGGTTATGGGAATCTGATAATAATTGATCACGGCGGCGGTTACAGGATATTAGTAGCCCAGTCCTCTAAATTTTTTGTTCAGTTGGGACAGGCTTTAACTGAAGGTGAACTTATAGGTTTTTCTGCGGGCGGGGCATGGGCAAAAGAAGGAGTATATGTGGAAATTCAAAAAGATAATAAACCATTGGATGCAAAAGCATGGTTTGATTTAAGAGGTTTTAAGGTAAAATAAATTAATATGAAATAAATGTAGGGACAGTAGCGACTTGTCCCTACTTTACAAAAATAAATTTAATTATTAAAATTGTATATTTGATTCTCAAAAAAAAATAATTAATTTATTAAATGACACGAACAACACAGGAGACAAGAAATGAAAAATAACAATGCTAAACCCAGAAAAAATGATAAATATCTTGTTCTGGTCTTGATTTTGACAATTCTTTTTGCTGCCTATACTTTTTTTCAGAAAATGGCAGATGCAAAGGAAAATCCGACCTTTGAACAGTTAAAAACTTTTTCAATTGTTTTGGATCTGATACAAAGACATTATTACGAAGAAGTTGATACAAAAAAAGTTCTTTACGGAGCCATACAAGGGATGCTTACTTCCCTTGACCCCCATTCTTCTTTCTTAAAACCTGAAGACTACAAAGAGCTACAGGTGGAGACCAAAGGCACATTTAGCGGAATTGGAATTGAAATTGCCACAAAAGACGGTGTTCTTACCGTTGTATCGCCAATTGAAGGCACACCTGCATTTAGGGCAGGTTTAAAGCCAAATGACAAGATAATTAAAATTGAAGGCAAGTCCACAAAGGATATGACCTTAATTCAGGCTGTAAAGATTCTTAGAGGCAAAAAGGGAACAAAGGTCACTATAACAATTTTCAGAGAGGGCTGGACAAAGGTTAAGGATGTCTCCTTTGTAAGGGATACAATTCCTATAAAAAGCGTAAAATCCATAATGCTTGAAGACGGATACGGTTATGTTAAAATCACAAACTTTCAGGATCAGACAACCAGTGATTTTCAAAAGGCTTTGATAACCCTTGAATCAAAAAACAACGGGCTTAAAGGGTTAATCCTTGATTTAAGAAATAATCCAGGGGGACTTTTAGACCAGTCTGTTTCGGTTGCTGATGAATTTCTGGAAAACGGCCTTGTTGTCTATACTGACGGAAGACTTGAAAATCAGAAGATGAAATTCAATGCAAAACCAAACGAAACAAAACATGACTATCCCATTGTTGTAATTGTTAACGAAGGAAGCGCCAGCGCCTCTGAGATCGTCGCAGGCGCGCTTCAGGACCAAAAAAGGGCTGTTATTGTAGGATCACAGACCTTTGGAAAGGGTTCTGTTCAGACAATTATTCCCCTTGAAGACGGCTCTGCTGTTCGTCTTACCACCGCAAGGTATTTCACCCCAAGCGGAAAATCAATTCAGGCAAAGGGGATAACCCCTGATATTGTTATACCTTTTAAGGCAAAAGAAAAAGAGAATCCTGAGAAAAAGATCGAAGAAAAGAACGGATTTTTTATATTTGAAAAAGACCTTGAAGGTCATATTCCTTCAGAAGAAGAAACTAAACAGAATAAAACTGAAAAAGAACAACCTGCAGATAATAGCAGCGCCAAAAAAGACAAGGATAAGCTTGAAAGCGATGATAATGCCACTTCAACTTTTACCAAAGATAATCTCTTAAAAGACAATCAGATAGAAGAATCTTTAAGAATATTCAAGGCATGGAAGGTATTTAGTAACCTTAAGTCAAATAATTAAGACTTAATCAACTAAATAATACCAAATGGGTAAAAGGGTAAGAAAAAAAATACCCCGGAAGAGAAAAAAAAAATCCGGCGTAACCCCTTTTACCTATTTATCGTTTTTCTTTTTATTTTTAATTGCTTTTGTCTTTTTATTGTTGAGTTTTTTTTATAAATCACCTCAAAAAGAACATACAGAAAATAAAAAAAAACCGCCTGTAATATACGAAGAAAAATATATTTCTCCTGAATCGGTTACGCCTCAAAAGAAAGATAAACCGCTTCAGAATCAGAAAGAACATCATAAACTCGAAGAACATCATGCAAGCGCAAGTTCTCATCAAAAAGAACCTGTCTCAACTCCCAAAGACAACACAAATAATCCTCCTGTGAATCAAAATAATTTAATTCTCGCTGAGAATGAAAAAAAATCAGATAAAAAAGGTTTTCTTGCTATTATAATTGATGACATTGGTTTTAACAGACATACTGAAAAAATGATTATAAATACGGCTTTTCCAATAACACTGGCTTTTCTCCCATATGGCACATTTACACGGGAAGAGATGCTTGATGCAAAAAATAACAAAAAAGAAATAATGCTTCATCAGCCCATGCAGCCAATTGATAAAAATTACAATCCCGGTCATGGAGCGCTTTATCTTTCAATGACCCCTGTGGAAATAGAATATGTGTTTAACAATAACTTAAAAGAGATTATATATGCAAAAGGCGTTAATAATCATATGGGTTCAGCTTTTACTAAAAATAAGGCTCAGATGGAGGTTTTTTTAGAATTTGTAAGGGAAAAAGGATTGTTTTTTGTTGACAGCTTTACCCATCCTGACTCTGTTGCATATGAAACAGCCATTTATTTGGGAATACCTGCCCTAAAAAGGGATATTTTTCTTGATTCTTCAATAAACAAAGAAGAAATAAGAAAAAATCTGTATCTTGCAGTAAAAATTGCTCAAAAAAAAGGAAAGGCAGTTGCCATTGGTCATCCCTATCCTGAAACTATTGAGGTATTACTGCATGAACTGCCTGATATAGACAGGATTACAAATCTTGTGTTTGCCTCAGGACTGCTTGGTGATTCTAATAACTGACAGCGCTTGCTCCTGTCAGAGGATCTACATATTTTCTATACCAGAATCCGTCAAGATACAGCCAGACATCTACTATTTCAGCATCTTTTTTGGAAATTGACGTCTCTTTTCCGGAAATATCCAAATCCGGCGCTTCATAATTTATTGTTGCCTTAAGAGATGCCTCATTTCCCAGGATAATTACCTCTTCAAGCTTAAATTTATTATAAACCATGGAACCTGTCTTTGAAGTGAATATTTCAGAGCTTATCTTTGCCCTGAAAAAAGGGTCATGCATGAGATAAACCTTATTATAGTCTTTATTAATCATTGCATTCCAGTATTCATTTATAGAATTTACAAGATTTTTTTTCTTGCGAATATCAGATATAATAATAAGTTCTTTTTTGGGATTATTTTCCAGTTCTTTCAGGTTTGTCCGGGCTAATATCAGCTCTGCTTTTTGTTTGGTGTCATCTTTGTATTGCTGCCATGCGACAAATATTTCATCATTCTTTTGGCTTATTGCTGGTCTCATTGCATAATATTTTGATTCTGATAAGGAAAAGGCGTTTTTTTGCCAGATTTTTCCCATATCTTTTGAAATATTATAATATATTCCACCTCTTATGTCTCTCATGTCTTCCCATACAGTTATGACATGATTTCCGGTCACAATAAGTCCTGGAAGCCATGAGCGGGTATTGTCAAATTCACGTCTGTCTATCCTTTGTGTCTGAAAGGTTTCTCCAGAATTTTCACTGGTAACCGCAAATATTCTCTGTTTAAATTTATTTGCATCCTCTGCGCTTAAGACAATAATAATATTTCCGTTATCCTGGACATGATAATCCAGCCTCGCAACATCAAGCCCGTCAAATTCCTGCAAATTATTATATTGCCACTTGTTATCCTTTAATCTTGCAATATTTAATCGGAATTGATCCTTTTCAAAGCTTTTAAATATGAAAAAAGGTGTGTTTTTTACTGTAAATCCATATATAAAAGATGTTCCTTCGATATTATCAAAGGTAATGGCATTTATGAGGTTAAAATTGTTTTTGTCAAATTCAGATATAGCTACTGATTTATCTTTGCCCTGATTATTTATTTTATAATAACAAAAATAAACTGATTTATCTGTAAAGACCGGCGTTAAGTTAAAAATATTCTCCCCTGTTAATCCTTTAATATCTTTGGTTTCAATTTTATTGGTAGTTACGTCAAAATAATGAAGTTTTATCTGGCTTGAATTTGTTGATGATTCAAGCACAGCAAGATTATTTTTGTCCTGAGCCTTATCCTGATATATCCTCGCATTTATTAGGGTTGAATTTGATGAAAGCTGGAAATATTCAGGGGTTTTTTTATTTTTTGAAGCAATCTTTGCAAGGATAAGATTATTTTTTGAAGTTGTTTTTTCAATATAGGATACAATAAGAGAATCATCAATGGCAGCATAAATATCCGGGGCAATAATAATGCTTCCGGGTTTATTTCCCGCAATTTCAATGGGCTTTGAATTATATTGTTTTACAAAAAGAGCGCTGTCCGATATATATGAAACCCAATCTCTGCTTAATAAAGGCTCAACAGCAACATCCACGTGTTGTGTCCTGTCATCATTAACAGCAAATAAATTAATTGGAAAGATAATAAAAACAAATAACAGCAATAGTTTTTTTTTCATAATAACCCCGCCAAAAAGAATAAAAAATTAAATTTATATATTATTTTCTCCACAATGCGTCCTAATCCTTGCAATTGCCACAAAAGGAAATTTTTTCATTATTTCCTCCTCAATCTCATCTGCTATCATGTCAGCCTCCTGATGGGAATCAATGGAGAGCTCAACGTCAATATCAACTATGTATCTTGCCCCGCTTGTCCTTGTCATACATCTCATTATGCTTTTAATGTTTGGATGGTTGTTGACAAGTTTTGTTATTTCATTTTCCATTTCCTTGTCTATGGAGGCATCAAGAAGGTCTTTTATGGATTTAATAAGTATTGTCAAGCCTGACCATAAAATATAAACGCCGACAAGAACCGCTGCCCATTTATCAATATTAAACCCAATTGATGTGCCTACTAACCCCACAAGAACTATGCCTGATGCAAAACCATCCGCAAGATAGTCCTTTGCATCTGCATGAATTGCGGGAGAATTTACCTTTTTTGCATTTTTTAACTGATAAATGCCAAAGGATATTGTTATGATAAGCGATAAGGCAGAGGCTTTTATCGCAAGTGATGTGTCTATGTCGCCGCCGATTTTTCCGGTAAATGCAGTGAAAATTATACCAAAGGCAGCGGAAATTATTATAAGGGAAACCACAAGGGTCGCAAGGGTCTCAGCTTTATATAACCCATACGGAAAATCAGGGTGCTCTTTCTGGGATATCCAGATGCCAAGATATACTGTGATGGTTGAAAGTATATCCATGCAGGAATTTAAGGCATCACTTATAAGACCAGCAGAATTAGTCAGGATTCCTGCGATACCCTTTAAAAGCGCAAGAAATATCCTGATAAAAACCGATAAACCAGCTTTTTTTTGGGCCAACTTAAAGGTTTCATGATGATTTTTACAGCGAATTAGCATTTAATATTTATAATTTGGCGATATAATTTTTTTAAAATTTTTGGTTCTATATATTTTTTAGCGGGTAATATTGTTGATACCCCTCACCCTAACCCTTTCCAACAAGGGGAGAGGGGACTGTTTGGAAAAACTTTCCTTAGATGGGAGAGGGGACTCATTGGTAATGCTCCCACCAGGGAAGAGAAAGCAATTAAGTCTTCCCTCCCTTGATGGGCGGGGATTAAAGGGACTGAGAATAGAATATGACAGCTTGAAGACATTTTTCATAATTTATTCACTATATTTTATATAGAGCCATTTTTGAAAAAAGTTTTTTTTCCAACTATTATAATTTTTCTTCCTTTCCTTGATAAGGTTTATAAAACAAATCACCCGCATTGATTCTTATTGTCATTGTTCCGTTATAGTCAGTTCGGAATATCCTGGTTTTTGCGTTTTCATATTTTTTTAAGGTTTCTTCCTTGGGAAAGCCATAAAAATTTCTCCATCCCACAGATATTACTCCAATATCTGGTGTGACAGATGAAACAAATTCATCAGAGCTCGAAATCGTTGCCCCGAAATTTGGGACTGTGATGACATGAATTTTTCCAAGATTTTCTTTTGTTATGTATTGTTCCCTTTTTCTGTCAATATCACCGGAAAACAACATCTTTTTTTCCCTGTGGTTTATAAAAAAAACAAGGGATCTGCTGGCTTCATTATAACATTCCTTACAGGATTCGGAAGTCAAAACTTTCAGTATCAGCCCTTCATCCATAAAAATTACATCGTCTTTTTTAATTATTTTGTGGGGAATATTTTTTTTCCTGGCGATTTCCATAAATTCAGTGAAATAATCCTTGCTTGATGTCTCGCCATTGCTCCAAATTTCTCCTACCTCAAACATTGTGACAAGCGCAGACATACCGCCGGTATTGTCCTTGTCAGGGTTTGAGAATGCAAGTATATCTATTTTTTTATGACCGATTGAGCGGATAAACGGGGCTATAACCCTTTCCCCTATGTCAAATGACTCTGAATGTGCGCCACCTGCATTAATGACCATTAATTTATTTCCTGGAAGCCTTAAAACATGGCAGTTTCCCTGTCCCACATCAAGGGTGTATATTTTTAATCCGGGTTTTTCAAAGGGATTATAATAGGTCTGATTAATAGGGCTTACAAGAAGAGAGCCGATTATTACTGAAAGCCAGAATTTTTTTTTTGCCATATAGACATAAACCATTAGAATTATTATAAGATATGCAAAAAACACCTGATATATACATGGTCTTACCGTCATAAAATAGGCAAAAGGAAATTTTGCGGCATACATTATTATATCAAGTAGTATTTTTGTGAAAAATTCAGGAAATTTCCATATAATGCCTGCGATTTTTTCTGAAAAAGGCAAAAACACAGCCCCAAGCAACAACTCAGGGACAACAAGAAAGTTGCTAAGAGGCACAGAAACTAAATTTATGGGGAGTGATAACGGTGTTATTTTCTGAAAGTACCATGCAAGTATGGGAGAAAGCGCAAAGGAACATACAAGGGATGATTTTGTCAAATCAATAATATTTTGCTTTATTGCCTCTTTAATGGATTTATCGTCGTCATTTTTATGTTCCATGCTTTCAACGCCGCTTCCAAGAAATATTATAAGAAATAACACCGCAAGAAAGGATAATTGAAAGGAAACACTGAAAAGGTCAACGGGATATAACACAAGCATTATCCATCCTGCTATTGCAAGGGAATTTATGGTTGTCTGGGATAAATTTAACACAAAGGGTATGGAAAGGGCAATCATCATTATCATCGCCCTTACAGCAGAAGGGGTAAAACCCGCAAGGCTTGTATAAACAACGCCGCCAAAAAGAGCGATAATCACAGCAATTTTTCTTACCATAAACCTTTCGGCAAGCCACTGCCATCTAACAAGCATAAAATAAACTGCGCCGCCAAGAAATATCACCATAAGACCCATATTAAGCCCTGATATGGCAAGCAAATGCATTGTGCCTGTGACCTGAAAGGCGTCAAGCTGTTCCCGTGACATCCATCCCTTTTCACCAATAAGAAACCCCATTGCGACTCCCTTTGTTTCTTCGCTAAACTTGCTGTCAATGGACTTTAAGATATTCCATCGGGTTATTTCATTTAGATAAAGGGGCAGGGGAAGGTATTTGCTGTGCTTGACATTTTCAAGGATTTCCGGCTTGTCCTGTTCCTTTACAAATCCTGAAACCATTATGCCAACAGATGCTCGCCAAATCTCAAAATCAAAGGATGCGGGGGTTTTGTAGCTTCTTACCGGCTTTAAACCAGAGGTAAATTTTATAATATCGCCTGGTTTTAAGTCTTTATAGTCAACTCCCTGGATAAAAACGCTGATTTTACCACCAAGCTCTTCTTCTGTATTGTTTCCGTCAAGCCTTGACATGACTGCAATATAGGTTTTACAGCCATTTCCACCGGGTATGGGAGCTTTTAAAACCTGCCCCTTTAATTGATATGTCTTAAATTCCGGAGTTGAGGCAAGGGCATATAGTTTTTCGTTTTTTTTATAGAGCTGCTGATAATAAAAATGCATATTGGAATATCCGAAAATAATTAAAAAAATAGTTATTCCTGTATATAAAGAATATTTGGCATATCTGTGCTTTGATAGAAAATTGAAGGCAATCATGCAAATACATGTAGCAAAGGGAATAAGAATATATAATTGGGGAAAATTAAAATATCTGCCAATGGCAATACCGCATGAATAGGGAAAAAACATCAGCATTAAAGGGCTAAGTTTTATTTTTTTAAGGATTAAGTAGATTAAATTATTTTCGTTCCGCCACGTCTTATACTGAAATTTTTGCATAAACACACCTCAAAATGTTTGTATTTTTTTCACACTTAGAGCTTATTTTAAGAAAAAATAAAAAAAGGTAAAGAAAAAAGTTGATAGAAAAAATTTTGTGATGGTAATCCAAATTGCAAGGACAGATCGCGACCTGTCCCTGATGTTGATACTGCAAAATAATAAAACACCCGTTATAATAGGTTCATTATTGTAAGGAATTCCCATGGGAATTCCTTACTGCAAATAACGGATTCCTACTCTTCTGGGCTTTCTAAAACCAGACCCTCAGGTAGTCCTTCTCCAAAGGCAGATTCTATTTCAGTTTTTTTAAGGTCAATAATTTCAAAAATAGGGGTAAGTTCATTTTCTGAAATACCTGCGCTTATAAGCCATGTCTTCAGGTCTTCCCTTGATGAAAGCGGCAAATCCCTGAATCTGTCACCTGTCAGCCTTGCAAAGGAAATTGCAAGATTTAAGAGCTGATTTTTGGGGATGTGTTCTGCCTTTTTCAGTTCATTTAACCATAAATTTATAATTTTATATGGAATAACCTTGTCGATAGGGCAATAAACAGGAACCCTCTCGCCAATTCTTGAAAATGCCCAGTAAATGCCGGCAAAATGTCTGCCTTTTATTATCATATCAAGAAGTTCGTCTCCAATATCAGTCTTAATTGAGGGGTCTAATTTCTGGAGGAAACTTGCAAGAAGCCACATCTCTCTTTTTTCTTCAAAAGTTGCCTTTACCTGTGTCTGAGATACTGTTTTTTTAGTCTTTTGTTTATTGTTTTGTGTTTTTTCCGAAATAATAAAGGGTTTTATAGCGTTAAATATTTGTGATTGCTGACCTGATGTGAGGCCGGCGCTGATTCTTCTCCAGTATATCCACCACTGTTTTCTTGATTCATTGTCTTTTGGATATTTAAGTCCTTCAAGAAAGATAGTCCATGCCTTTTTTATGCGCCAGGGGTCAAGGCGCTCGCCAATTCCCGGTCTTAAACAAAACCCGCAGAGATTAAGCCATCTGTTTTCATGCTCATTTGAGAGTTTCATGCCGTCTTTATATATCAAAAGCTGGTCTGATATGCCCCTTATAAGGCCAAGCCCCCAGTTTTCCCTGGGCATGCTGGTTATTTCATTTAATTTATTTGGCAGGTCTTTTGGTGAAATACGGGCTTCTTTTTGGGGAGAAAAACAGAATTCAATATGTTTTTTTATCTCTTCAAGGGCTTCTTTATCCGAATCAGTTAGTAATTTTTCATTGTCATCATTTTTATGTGGAATTACCCTTACGCCTTCGGGCCCTGATGACTGTTTTAATTCTTGTTGTTTTAGCTGGAACTGGAGTTTCCATTTATGGGTTAATGTAAGGGAGTTGCAAAATATTTCAATAATGCCGGTTTCAGTAAGCCTTGCGGTTATATTAACGTCTATAAGGTTATGCGATGTTGATTTACCGTATTTTAAGAAGGTTTGTAGTGGCGGTAGCTTAAAAATATCTTCATTTACAGCAATAATATCCCCTGTCTTGTCATTATGTCTCACTGTTGAGGTGTAAAGGGAAAATTTAACAGGGCTGTTTGTCCTTATCTTAAAATCCCTGTTAATGGACTGTTCCTCGCCTTCAAGGGTTCCCTGGGGTATAAGGCAGATGGATTTTTGTGTTTCTTCTCCTGTGTCAAGACCAAGATAGTAACTCCTTGCAATACCGCCTCCTACCCTTAAACCAATGCCGTGCTTGGTAAGACCGTAGTAAGCGGCGCCTAATGAAATTGCAAGGTCAAGGGATTTGGATGGAAGCTCGCTGATTTCGCCATTTTTCCATAATGAAAGGTTTTCAATAATTCTTTTTCTGAATATTTCAGGTTTTAGTGTGCCTCCGTTAAAAAGAATAATATCGGGGAGTTTTTCCGAGTGTCTGGCAATAAAGCTTCCAATATGTCTTGTTATGCAGGGGTCGTCCTCAAAGGGAAGTCCCATCTCTCTAATGCCTGTTGTGCCAGTCGTTTTTTTAAGACATTCTTCAAATGATATTACCGGAAAAAAACCCTCGGTTATCTTAGGGACAATCTCATCTTTTTTAAGATTAATGACGGTTGTGCCGCCCACAAGGGATTTACCGGGTCTTTGTATCCTTAATGAGACCTCTTTTAATTCTATATCATCTTTTTCTTCAGAGAAAATTTTTTCTTTTGCCTGTCTGCTCTGGTGAAGGAGATTTTGCCATGCCACAAAACCAAGCTCCTGATTCAGTTCTTTTTCAGCAAGATGTGTGATGGTTATATCAATATTATCTCCGCCCAAAAGCAGATGATCGCCCACAGCAATTCTTTCAAGAAGGGGTTTATCATCTTTTTTATGGCAGGAAATAAGGGTAAAGTCTGTGGTTCCTCCTCCCACATCGCACACAAGAACAGTGTCTCCTTCGCAAATAAAATTATTCCAGTTTGACTCGTTGTTTGAAAGCCATGAATAAAATGCGGCAAGAGGTTCTTCAATAAGGGTGAGGTTTTTTAATCCAGCTTCATTTGCCGCCTTTAGTGTAAGCTCCCTTGCAACTTCATCGAAAGATGCCGGAACTGTGAGCACAACATATTGTTTTTCAAGGGCATTATCCCTTCCCATGACATGATTCCAGGCATTTTTAATGTGAAGAAGATAATTTTTGGATGCCTCAACCGGAGATATTTTTTTAATGTCTTGATTTTCAATCCCAAAAGGCAATATCGTTGATTCTCTGTCAATTCCGCTGTGACATAGCCAGCTTTTTGCGGATGAAACCAGCCTTAAAGGGTTTAATGTGCCAAAATCCCTTGCGAAAGCTCCAACACAATATTTAGGGTCATTATCCCATGGGAGCGCTATTTCCCCGGCTATAAACTCTTTTTCGTCTGGTAAGTATAAAAAAGAAGGTAGTGTGGGTCTGTTTGCAACCCTTCCGGATGTGACTACCTGCGGAATCTCAAAGCTCTTTATCTCTATTCCCTGGGTTGCAATATCATAAAGATTTGCATAGGCAACAGCAGAATTTGTTGTTCCGAGATCGATTCCTACAATATATTTTGTCTGCATTAATAAAAATGTTATAAAAAAACCCCTCCGTTAATAGGGAGGGGTTATATAGCATATATCCTATTTATATATTATTTGTTCGATTAGTCAAGCTTTGGTTTTGGTGTTTTATCTGTGCTTGCAGGAAAAATAGGATGTTCTATTTTTGGCATTTTTCCTGTTGCAGCATTAAGGAATGCCACAATATCGGAAACTTCCTTTTCATTTAAGGTTGCGCCAAGCTGTGCGTCACTCATTATTTCGACTGATTCTTTAAGAGACCAGACCTTTCCAGAATGGAAGTAAGGGGCGGTGAGGGTTATGTTTCTAAGAGTTGGCGCTTTAAACGAAAATTCATCGCCTTTTGCCTGGGTAACCTTAAATCTTCCTATATCGCCTGCCATGATTTCAGCATTTGGTTTTGCGACAACACCGAAAGGATGATATGCGTCTCCTCCCATGTTCACTCCGCCGTGGCAGGTAACACATCCTTTATCCATAAAGGTTTTAAGCCCTGCTTTTTCCTGATCATTTAGAGATTTGTCATTGCCGTTAAGGAATTTGTCAAATTTTGAGTCAGGGGTAATAAGTGTGGCTTCAAAGGTTTCAATAGCCATTGCCATGTTATCAAAGGTAACAGGGTCAGCGTCTTTTGGGAAAACTTTTTTAAACATCTCAACATACTCAGGCATGCTTTTAAGGGTTGCAACAGCCATTTCAGGCGTGTTGTTCATTTCAACGGATGCCTGAACAGGGCCTTTTGCCTGTTCTTTAAGGTCAGGCGCCCTTCCGTCCCAGAACTGTGCGATATTAAATACAGAATTATATACTGTAGGGGAGTTTCTCGGACCACTCTGCCATTTGTGACCGGTGGATGTTTCCTGGGTGTCTGAGCCTCCAAGACCGATGTTATGGCAGGTATGGCAGCTTATTAGCTGGCTTGAGGAAAGTCTTGGTTCAAAAAATAATAATTTTCCCAGCTCAACTTTATCTTTTGATGTGGGATTATTTTTAAAATCAGGCGCCTTTGCAGGGATTGGCTTAAAATTTTTTTTTGCTTCATCCATTAAAGGTGATTTTATTGCCGAAGTTTTGTCTGTTTTTGTTTCAGCAGCCATGACCCCTGAGACAAGACAGCAGTTAAGACCAAGGGCAATCAGGACTGATAAGATTTTTTTTTGCATTTTTCCTCCGTTTTTTAGTTTTTAAGCAATTTTTGTCTTAATCCAATTTCTACCATAATCCATAAGTGATTTAAAAGCAAGTTTTGTTGCGTTTTCAAGACAATCTTCAAGATTTTTGCCTTTTATTAATCCATCAAGAAAACCTGCGTTAAAGGCATCTCCTGCGCCTGTATTATCAACTATATCAGAGGCTTTATAGGCTGGAAATTCTATTGTTTTAATATTATTATAAAGAAGAGAGCCTTTTGCGCCTTTTTTACAGATTATTACAGGTGAATTTAATTCCTTAAAATCATTATTTATATTATAATAAAAATTATTATTATTGATAAATTTATACAAATATTTCAATTTGTCAAGTAAATTATTTTTTAAAATATTATCAGACAAAAGTAAATTAATTTCAGTCTCAGTTATAAAAAGAATATTTGTCCTTGATAAAACGGGTAAAAGCTCCGATAATCCTTTTTTTGCATAAATTTCTCCAGGGTCAAAGGATAGAAGCTGGTCGTTTTTTAAATAATTAATTAATTCTATCTGATTTTTTAATCCCCTGTCAAAAACTAATGATGATAAATGTATGCATTTGCTGTTTTCAATAATTTTTTCTGAAGTTTCAGTAATAAAAGCTTCTTCAAGGTTGTGGGGTGAAACAAATATAGCCCTGTCTCTGGAGTTGTCGAGAAGTATTATGCAAATTGCAGTGTTTCCCTGTTTTTTTACCCCTTCGCAGTTTACGTCTTTCATTGATTCCAGCACAGACAATCCTTCGTTGTCATCACCTGTAATTCCGATAAAGGCAGAATTCCATCCAAGTGAAGCAAGAATGGTAATTGTATTTGCAGAAGAACCCCCGCCTGAATGGTAGCATAATTTTCCCTTTGATTTAAGTATTTCAAGGAGTTTATTGGCATCATTCCTGTTTCCCCATATTTCTCCTCCGGGTTTAAGATTAAATTGGGATAATTCAGGCTCATTTAAAGAATCAACAACAAAAATATGGTCTAAATTCAAGGCGCCGCAACCAGCAAAATGGAACATATCACATCCCCTGTTATTATCTTTTGATATTTTCATGATATCTATGATTATAAATTTTATTATAAAAAAATTAAATAAAATTAATTATTTTTTTAATGCATTTTTGAAGATATCGTGGTTAATTAATACAATATAATTTATTTATAAATTCGAAAGATAATTAAAATGTTTTTAAAATCACACTCCGATATAACCCAAAATACAGTGGCAATAATTGGTCTCGGATATGTTGGGTTGCCCCTTTCCCTTGCTTTTGGAGAGAAGTTTAATACAATTGGTTTTGACATATCCAAGGAAAAAATAGAGAATTACAATAAAAATATCGACTTAACAGGGGAATATTCCCATGATGATTTTGAAAAAGCCACAAAGCTTATTTTTACCTGTAATCCATTTCTTTTGCAACATGCTGATTTTATTATAGTCACTGTCCCAACACCGCTGAAGCCCGGAAATATCCCTGACCTTAATTTTCTAAGAAAGTCATCTGAGATTATTGGACAAAATCTCAAAAAAGGCTCTGTGGTTGTCTTTGAATCCACTGTGTATCCGGGAGTTACAGAGGGTTTTTGCGTTAGTATTATTGAAAGATTTTCAGCGTTAAAATGCGGCGCTGATTTTAAGGTTGGTTATTCTCCTGAAAGAATAAATCCTGGAGATAAGGAACATTCATTAAAAAAAATAGTAAAGGTTGTGGCTGGTCAGGATGAGGAAACCCTTGATATTGTCGCTAGGTATTATGGCGCAGTTATAGACGCAGGTATTTACAGGGCTCAAAGCATAAAGATTGCCGAGGCGGCAAAGGTTATAGAAAACACCCAGAGAGACCTTAATATTGCCCTTATGAACGAGCTTTCAATCATATTTAATAAAATTGGACTTGACACACAGTCGGTTATTAATACAGCGGCCACAAAATGGAATTTTATCCCCTTTAAGCCCGGACTTGTGGGGGGGCATTGCATTGGCATTGACCCATATTATCTGACATATTGCGCCCAGCTTGCGGGTTATCATCCTGAGGTAATCCTTGCTGGACGCAGGATTAATGATTCAATGGGTTTTTATGTGGCTCAAAATGCCATTAAAGAGATGGTTAAGGCAAAAATTGATATTGAAAAGTCAAAAGTTCTTATTATGGGCTTAACATTTAAAGAAAATTCAACTGATATAAGAAATTCAAGGATTTTTGATATTATTCTTGAATTACGGGATTACGGCATTAATCCATGTGTGCACGATCCCCTTGCAAATCCTGATGATGTGTATAATATTTATGATGATATAATATTTCTTAAAAATTTTTCTGAAAAAGAACGGTATGATGCAATCATAATTGCTGTTTCTCACGCAGAATACATTCAAAAAGGCGCTGTTTTTATAAAAAATCTTTTAAGAGATGGCAAAGGTGTGATAATAGATGTTAAGAGTATTTTCAGCAAAGAGGATTTCCTTTCCGAATCAATAAGATACTGGAGGCTTTGATATGAGTGAGTTAAGTATTGACGCCAAAAAGACCCTTCTTAAGATTGCAAGGGACACAATATCATATAAACTTCGTTTAATTCCGAAATTGGAGTTTCCTGAAGTGATGGAAGAATCCCTTAAGGAAAAAAGAGGCGCTTTTGTCACGCTTCATATAGAAGGATATTTAAGGGGTTGCATAGGAAATTTTGTGTCAGATGAGCCTTTATATAAACTTGTTTCTGAAATGGCTGTAAACGCAGCTTTTGCAGACCCCAGGTTCAATCCATTGACAAAAGGAGAGCTTGACAGAATTGATATTGAAATATCCGCTCTTACACCTTTAACTCAGGTAAATGATGTTGAAGAGATTTGTGTGGGAAAACACGGGATTTATCTGATAAAAGATTGTAACAGAGGGGTATTGCTTCCACAGGTTGCCACAGAATACGGATGGGACAGATATCAGTTTCTTGATCAGACCTGCATAAAGGCTGGAATGAGTCCAGGCTCATGGAAGGACAAAAGTTGCAAAATATTAATCTTTTGCGCTGATATCTTTGGAGAAAAGGATTTTAAAGCTTAATAGCAGTTCTTAAGCCTTTTATTAGCTTTATGTAATCTTTTATTATGTCTTTGTGGTCAAAAACAATACTTAAATCAGTATCGTTTATTTTTAAATAATCAAAAAGAATAGCATTTTTTGCATCATCACCTGCCTTAATTTCACCAAATCCCTCAGAAACATATACAGCGCTTATTGTATGTTGCCTTGGGTCACGTTTCGGGTTTGAATATACACCTAAGATATAATTAAGTTTTACATCAAGACCTGTTTCTTCCTTAGCCTCCCTGATTGCGGCATTTTCAAGGGTTTCATTATAATCAACAAAACCTCCTGGCATTGCATAGCCATAAGGCTCGTTTAATCTCTCAATAAGAACTATTTTATTCTGATATTCAATAATTACATCAACAGTGGGGGAGGGATTATTATAAATTTGAGTCTTGTGGTTACATTTTGGACAGATTATTTCTTTGTATGTGGTCATAGTTAGCCTGATGTTTTTTTTGTTAGATATTAAATTAATAATAATATATAGTAGTTATTTGTAAAATACAACATGCCTTCTTTTCAGCCCTTTAATGGCTCAAATAGTTGACTTTTAGTGTTTGCCACCAGCTTCTGCATTATCTAAAGAGAATTTTCTATCTATTTCCACAGCCTGTTCTTCATGTGTCTTTATATGTTCCTCTGGTTGCTAAGCGGCAGGAATGAAACGTAGTTTTTCAGTTCTTGCATCCAATGCCCCTATATATTTTCCGGGTTTATCAAATCTTGGGTCGTATGTCCCCTTTATCTCCCCTAAGAATGCCTGTAGGTTTTCAGGATTATTGTGATTCCCTGTATATCCCCAATACTCCATTTTATTCGGAGGCGCAACAAATGTTTTTCCAGATTTTCTGCCAATACTTAATCCCTCATGTGTGTTAAGATTGATTACACATTTAGAGAATTTATCTAATATCCTTAGCCAGTTTTCGTTTTCGATTGTCAGTAGATAGAGATTCAGATGATGTCTTCCGCCGGTGTTTGTTGAAAGCCAGTATTCCTTTGACTTGCGCCCATCTGATACGACTTGAATTGTTCTGTCATATTCAGATAGAAAGGGATGTATTGCTTTCCAATTGAATATCAGGGCGCTTTTTGTTTCAGGGATAACGCTCTGATAGGATTGCCATTCGTCATCTGTGTCAAAGAGAAATAAGCAGATAAGAATGACAAGTAAACCAGGAAATACTGATAGCCCGCACAAAAAGCCCACTCTTCCCCTGTTTTTGTGAAGTCTAAGCTAAGCGGTATTTGAGAAATTTTTCCATGCTGTTTTTTTAGTATAATACGTAAGTTGGGTTTGCACAATATAGGTGGAAGATCATGATTGCTATTTAATATTTTAAACTTTAATTTTTTATTAAGAAAAAAACTTGACAAAATTTTCCACACTATTATAATTATTGTTTCTTTATAATTTATAGGAGTAATTTGATGAAGACAATTCTTCCAAAAGTTAATGAAATCCAGGACAATTGGTTTGTTATTGATGCACAGGATCAGGTTCTTGGAAGGCTTGCAACCTTAATTGCAACAAGATTAAGGGGCAAACACAGACCGGATTTTACTCCACATCTTGATACAGGTGATTTTATTGTAGTTGTAAATGCCGAAAAAATCAAATTAACCGGAAATAAGGTTGATGACAAACTTTATTACAAGCATACCGGTTATCTTGGTCACTTAAAAACATTCACAGCCAGAACAATGCTTGAGAAAAAACCTGAATATATTATACAGCAGGCAGTTAAAAGGATGCTTCCCAAAAACAGAATGGGCGTAAATCTTCTAAAAAAATTAAAGATTTATGCTGGTCCAGCACATCCGCATCAGGCACAGTTACCTCAAACAATCCAATTAAATTAATTTAGAGAGGCAATATAATAATGGTAAACAGCGGTTATTATGCAACAGGCAGAAGAAAAACTGCCGTGGCAAGGGTTTGGATTAAACAAGGAGCTAACAATATTTATAATATTAACGGCAAGAATGTTCAGGAATATTTTAAAGATTCAAATTCCATTAATGTTATTGAAAAACCCTTTGTTGTCACAGACACAAAAGGTAAATTTGAAGTTTGGGCCACTCTTACAGGCGGCGGCAGAAACGCCCAGATAGAGGCGCTAAGACACGGTATTTCAAGGGCGCTTCTTATTGTTGACCCTGAGCTCAGAGTTGCCTTAAAAAGGGCGGGATTTCTCACAAGAGACCCAAGAATGAAAGAAAGAAAGAAATATGGTCTTGCTGCTGCAAGAAAGAGATATCAGTACTCAAAACGTTAATTTTTATTTTTTTTACTTATTATTCTAAATGTTAAATGTTTCAATAATAGGGGGTTCAGGTTATACAGGACTTGAACTCCTTAGAATTTTATTAAATCATCCCTTTGTAACTATTAAATCCGTTACTTCCAGGCAATGTGCAGGAAAGCAATTGAATGAGGTTTTTCCTTCCCTTCCCCCGTTAAATCTTAGCTTTGTTGACCCTTCTGTAGATGATATTTCCAAGGATTCAGAGCTTGTCTTTACCTGTGTGCCCCATAAAACTGCTATGGACATTGTCCCTAAATTTTTGGAAAAAGGCATTAAAGTAATTGATCTTTCCGCAGATTTCAGATTAAGGGATAAAAATATATATGAGACATGGTACGGACCCCATACTGCGCCTTATGTGCTTAAAGATGTTGTTTACGGTCTTACTGAAATTTACAGGGACAGCATAAAAAATGCCAGTGTAATTGCAAATCCGGGTTGTTATCCCACCTCTGTTTTATTGCCTCTGATACCCCTTTTACAAAATAATATTATTTCCCATGAAAATATCATTGTTGACTCAAAATCAGGCGTGAGCGGCGCAGGAAGGGGGCTAAGTCTTACATCTTTGTATTGTGAGGCAAACGAGTCATTTATGGCGTATAAAGTTGGAGAGCACAGGCATACCCCTGAAATTGAACAGGAACTCTCAGTAGCCTCAAAAAAAGATGTGATTATCAATTTTACCCCTCATCTTACACCATTAAACAGAGGTATATTTTCAACAATATATTGTAATATTCTACAAAAAGATTTTGATGTAGCTTCTTTTGTGGCTTTATATTATAAAGATTCTCCTTTTGTAAGAATCAGAAAAGGTAATATCCTTCCAAATGTTTCCCATGTGAGAGGCAGCAATTACTGCGATATTGCATTTAAGATTGATAAAAGAAACGGAAAATTGATTATAATGAGCTGTATAGACAATCTTGTTAAAGGAGCATCAGGTCAGGCAGTCCAGAATATGAATGTAATGTCAGGCTTTGACGAGGCAACCGCCTTAAATATTATTCCCCAATACCCCTGATACAGTTTTAAGATTAAAATGTTAAGTTTTAAGTTGTAGATTAATGGATTTTGAACATGACCCTGAACATGATAATATCTCTTTAATAGATAAAAAATTTTATTCTAATCAAGATGCTTACAGAAATATAAAACTTACTCTTCAATATGACGGGACTTCATATATCGGTTGGCAGCGCCAGAAACAAGACATTTCAATTCAGCATATCCTTGAAACTGCCTTAAAAAAAATTACCTCAGAAGATATAACTCTCAGGGCATCAGGAAGGACAGACGCATCTGTTCATGCCTTTTTTCAGGTTGCAAATTTTTTAACCGCTTCAAAAATTCCCTTGGTTGGCATACAAAAATCCTTAAATTCACTGCTTCCTGAAGATATTTCCATAATTGATATTGAAGAGGCTGAGGTAGATTTTCATTCCATTGGAAAAAGTGTTGGAAAATGCTATATTTACAGGATAATTGAGACAGAGAGGAGGCTTCCTCTTTTCAGGAGATATGCTTGGGAGATAAACAGGAAACTCAATTTAGACTTCATGAATACATCTATGAAATATCTCATTGGCAAACATGATTTTTCAGCTTTTAAGGCATCAGGGAGTTCTGCAAAGACATCAATACGGGATGTTCAGTATGTGAATGTTTTTGAAAAAAAAAATGATTTTTTTTTCCCTTTGCCTGAAGATTCAAGGGAGATTAATTTAATAATATTTGCAAGCGGTTTTTTGAGAAAAATGGTCAGAAATATAGTTGGTTTAATTATGCAGGCAGGTTTGGGAAGATTTAAGCCGGAAAAAATAAAGCAGGTAATTGAGGGATGTGACAGAAATGCAGGTTATCCCACAGCTCCGCCACAGGGTCTGTTTCTTTTTAAAGTTTTTTATGATAAAATTTTTATGCATGATTTTATTCAAAAAACAGAAAATGAAATACATAACTTAAAACTTAAAGGCAACAAAACAAAACTTATTTAACAGAGGTTATAAAAAAAAATGGGAGAAAATTATAAGTTATCTCAAAGGGTTAAAAATCTTAAGCCATCCCCGACACTTGCGACAGACGCAAAGGCAAAATTACTGAAATGCCAGGGCGTTGATATAATAAATTTTTCCGTTGGTGAGCCTGATTTTGACACCCCGCAGCATATTAAAGAAGCTGCTTATGATGCAATCAGGAATGGATTTACAAAATATACCGCAGTTGACGGGATACCTGAACTTAAAAAGGCAATAATTCAAAAATTCAGGGAAGACACAGGTCTTGATTACAAACCAACCGAGGTGATGGTCTCAACCGGCGGAAAGCAATGTCTTTATAATATTTTTCAGGCAATAGTTGATGACGGTGACGAGGTTATTATTCCTGTTCCTTACTGGGTATCGTATCCGCCTATTGTGGAGCTTGCCGGGGGTATGCCGGTATATCTTCCGTCAGAGCCGGAGAATGGTTTTGCCCTTGATATTGATAAATTAAAAAGCCTTATAAATTACAGAACAAAGGCAATAATCCTTAATTCGCCATCAAATCCCACCGGAATGGTTTACAGCGCTGAGGAATTAATGGAAATTGCAAAAATTGCCATAGAAAATAAGATTTTTATTGTAACTGACGACATATATGACGCCATAAGATTTGACGGAAAAGGATTTGAAAATCCCTTGTCTGTTTTGCCTGAATCAAGGGATTGGGTTATTATGGTAAACGGAGTGTCAAAGACCTGCGCAATGACAGGCTGGAGGATTGGTTTTATGGGGGGGCCTGAGCAGGTGGTTAAGGCTTGCAGCAAGATACAGAGTCAGAGCACCTCAAACCCTAATTCTATTGCTCAAAAGGCAGCGCTTGCAGGGTTAACAGGGCCAAAGGATTTTATTTTTGTAATGTGCGGTGAATTTAAAAACAGAAGGGATTATATTCTAAAAAGATTAAATGCCATTGAAGGATTAAAAATCCCTGTTCCCCAGGGCGCTTTTTATGCCTTTGTTGATGTTTCTTCATATTTTGGGAAATCCTTTGAAAATCTTAAGATTTCAGATTCATTAATTATGTCTGATTATCTCCTTGAAAAGGGTAATATTGCCGTGGTTGCAGGAGCAGCATTCGGGGATGACAGGTTTATTCGTTTTTCATATGCAACTTCCATGAAAAATATTGAGGCTGGCATGGACAGATTTGAAAAGGCTATCAAAGAATTAAGATAGAAAATTTTCAGGGGGTCTTTTTCTCCAGATAAGGTTTAAGAGGCTCCCATATTTTTAATTTTTTTTCCAGTTCCTCTGGTTGTTCCTTTAAGTCATTTTCATTTTTTGTCTTATAAAATTCCCATATTTGGACTGTTCCAGGAGGTAATTGGGTAAAATAAGGCTCCTGTATAAGGGATGCGATACGGTTCACCATAACAGACACTATTTTGTCATTTGATAGCCTTTTATGGGCAAGTTCTGTCCATAGTTCAGCTTCTTTTATGGCGAATTTATTAATTTGATCTATATAATCAGGGTTTTCTTTAATGGCATTAAGCCAGCATTTTTTTGCATTATCGAATTTAAGAAGCTGGGCATTCACACATCCGTTGAGATAGAGCGACTGAGGAAGGGAATTAAAGCTTTCATCTATTTTTTTCAGATAATTTAAGGCAATAACAGGATTTTCATAATCAATGCATAATGAGGATAATTCTATTAACAATTCCTTTGATTTTTCCATATCATCCTGGCTTTTTTTGTAATTTTCAATTAAATTGCCTTCTTTTAAAAGAAAATCCCTGACACTATTGGCTGTTTTAATAAATTTTTGAAAATATAATTTCCTTCCGTCTTCGATATTTTTAAATCTTTCAATCTCGGATTCAAGCCAGAATATAACCCCTTTTTGAATCTTCATTTCATCGCTGTATATCTTTTGAACCTCATTTTCACCAAGAAATTTGAAATTAAGCTCTATTATTGCTTCATTTATCTTATAAAGTTTGTCAAGTTCAATATTTATGGTGGTTATTTTATGAAGTTTTGTCTTAAGTTCGATGTCAAGCTCTTCGAGGGAGCGTATATTATTCTTTTTTTCCATAAATTTCTTTAATAAAGGTTTGAACTCATCATATAATTCATTAAACTTATTTATTTTTTTTATTCCGCTTCTTGCAAGTTCAATTCTTGATTCCATTTCCTTTATTAATCTTGCAGGTTCAAAGGTTTTGGAGGTATTTTTTAAGTGATCGGACTGTTTTTTTATGTCAATTTCATCTTTTAAGTAAAGAGATTTAACCTCATCAAGCCTTAATCTCATTGCCCCGTCAATATATGCCCCCCGGCTCGTGGAATTTATAAAAACTTTTTTGGGGTTTGACTTTATAATATCCTCAAAAAGTGTCTTTATTCCCAGAAGGCTTCTGTCAGTTTTAATTTCCCCACCATCAAGCCCTTTTATTGAGATATAATCTTTTCTATCCTGATATCTGGAAGAAAATATAGTTCCGGTTGCATGGTCGTCTTCGGTTGAAGTAAAACCAAGGTCCTGTCCGAGAAAAATTATGGGATTTGCCCCTGAAAGCAGCGCCACACCCATTGACACGTGGGCAACTGAAAAGGCAGGAGGCGCATAGCATTTAACACCAAGCTCCTTTGCGATCCACATATGCGGCAGGTCTGTCATAAATCCAAGTATAAGATGGCTTACAGGAAATCTTTTTTGAACCAATGATGAACCTTTTATCATTGAAACAAGCATAAATTCCCATTCCTTTTCAGTGTCAACAAAAGGGGTTAATTTTTCAAAATTGACCTTCTGAAAGTCGAGTGTTGTGACAATATCCGGTGTTATGCCTGCCTTTAAAAGAGGTGACAGGGCAGAATCAGCAGTTATAATCAATGCCTTGTTTTTTAATGTTTTTAATAATTCCATGTCATCATCAAGGGACGGGCCTGCGGCAACCATTATTGCAGGCATGTTTTTAAAGCTATCCCTTAATATATCATAACTGTAGGAATGTCTTAAAAGTGTAAGGGAGTCATAGCGGTTTTGAAAAAATTCCCCGCCGCAGTTCATCGTGGTTGAGCCGTGGGCATTTAGCTTGTTTGCAATCTCAAAAACCTTGTCTGAGACCTTTTTATAGAGGTCTTTTCTTACCTTTTGCCCCAAAGGAAATTCAAGGATACGGGTGGAAAATATTGCTGCAGTCCTTTGAAGATCCCCTTCAAAGCGGGCTTCTTCAAATTCTCCCACATACAGCAAAACCCTTTTTGAATTAAAGATAGGTGTAAGGTCAATAAGATGAATTGCATGCATAAACATATCCATCCAGGGTTCAACAATAACAAGCCTGACAAGTTTGGGACGTTCTTTTATGACCTGCAAAGGTCCATAGCCAAGGCCAAGCCCTATGAACATAATAAGAATGCGCTCCTCTTCGTTAATGCTTTTTAAAAAGAGATTTCCGTCAATAAGGGGGTCATTGGGGTTATATGCAATCATTGGTTTGTCGTCTTTAAAGTGAAACAAAATATTTGGCAGTCCGTTTTTGGATTTTATAATCTGACCAATGGCTGAAGGAGTATGATTCTGGACTTTTTGATAGATGTGGGGAAAATTTCTTTTTAATGCATCAAGGTTTGCATCAAGGATAAGATTTCTGTTGTTTTTTTCCATTAAGTTTGTCCAAGGTTATTAATTTTAAGGTTATCATATAAAATATATGGCTGATAATCAAGTGAAATTATTTTTTAAAACTAATAATTATTATTAAAAATTTTATGGACAAGTTTGTTTTAGTGATTAATTTAATAGGCAAAAGTAATAGATAAATTTTGATGCAAGGGGGTATTTAAATGGATGATAGTGATAAATTAGTAAGTGTGCATGATAAATATGGCAATGAATATGCTTGTCCGTTAAATGTCATTAAGCAAAAGTTAATAAAAAAAGAGGATTTAACAGAACAGCAATTAAAAAAATGTTTTGAACTGGATGAAGTGATATCAGGCTCTCATCATAATCAACCGTTACTTGATGGTTAATAATTAAAAATAAAGGAGGATATCACTATGGCTGGCTACGATGATTTAGTATTTGTTTACGACAAAGAAGGTCGGGAATATGCATGTCCAATTGAGGCTCTTAAAGGAAATGTCAAAAAGAAAGAAGATCTCACTGAAGAAGAAAAAAAGAAATGTCTTGACTTAAATGAAGTTGTTTCAGGCGCATATGAAAGAGGTTAAATATTTCTTCCTTATATCTTGCTAACTCCCCTAAAGGCAGTTTTTTAACTGCCTTTTTTGTTTTTAAACTTATAATAATAGTGATAAAATTTGAGTTCTTTATGTTATAATAAATTATTTTTTGTATTTAAATATATAGGGAGATTATATTATGTCTAAAATTGGAATGAAGAAAAAAATAGATAAAAACGGACTTATCGCCTATTTTAAGGATTTAATCCTTGAATTGGAAAGAGGAGTTGTTGTTTTTGGCGAAAAAGAAATTGTTTTGCCTGATGACATGGAATTTGAAATTGAGTCTGAAGAAGAAAGGAAAAAGGGACAGATAAAAAGAGAAATTGAATGGGAAATAAAATGGCAGGAAAAATCAGAAAAATCTAAAGAAGATGAAGAATCTGAGGAAGAAAAAGAGGATGATAAAGAATCCGTGGCTGAGGAATCAGTTGAATCTTCATCTGCCATTACTGAATCAGAGCCTCCTTCAGAAGGTGAATCAACCGAAAAAAAATAATTTGTGGGAATTTATATAAAAAAATGATAAAACTGACACAGGGCGTAAAAGCAGCTGGTTGAGCAAGCAAGCTGCCTCCGGGGTTCCTGGGGGAACTTTTAAGAGATATACCATTAACAAAGCATCCTGATTTGCTTGTGGGCAGGGAAAACTTTGATGACGCAGGGGTGTTTCGACTTACGGATGAGCTTGCGATTATTCAGACCGTTGATTTTTTTACTCCTATTGTGGATGATCCCTTTGATTTTGGCAGGATTACAGCGGTTAATTCCTTTAGCGATGTTTACGCAATGGGAGGAAAGCCTGTCACTGCTATGAATATTGTTTGTTTCCCCAAAAAAGGCCTTGACCCTCAGATTTTAAAGGACATACTTCTTGGAGGCCTTGAGATAATAAATCAGACAGGCGCTGTGCTTGTGGGAGGTCACAGCGTTGATGATACTGAGATTAAATATGGTTTAAGCATAACAGGGGTGATCCATCCAGATAAAGTTGTGACAAATGCCGGAGCAAAAACTGGGGACAGGCTAATTCTTACAAAACCTGTTGGCACTGGTATCCTAACCACTGCAATTAAGGCAGGGTTTATCTCAAAACAGGCTGAACAGGATGTGATAGGATGGATGACAACATTAAATAAAGATGCCTGCGAGGCAATGCAGGATGTTGGAGTTAATGCCTGCACTGACATAACCGGATTTGGATTTCTTGGACATGCGTTGGAAATGGCTTCTGCTTCAAAGGTTGATATGATAATTAACTCTGTGGATTTTCCAATTTTGCCTACTGTAATTGATATGATAAACATGGGGATGCTCCCTGCTGGAAGTATTGAAAATCTTAAATATTGTAAGGAATCTGTAATAATAGATAGCAATATATCTCCTTTTATTATTGATTGCCTCTCAGATGCCCAGACATCCGGCGGCCTTCTTATATCTGTTTCTGCAGATAAGGTGAATGAATTACATAACAAACTTGAAGAAAGAAATTGTCCCCATTATGAGGTGGGTTATGTTGGAGAACAATCATCCGGGGTTATCAGGGTAAGATAAGAAAGTTAAATCTTGTAGTTTGAAATAAATCCTTAAGATATTTTGAGTTATTTTCTTTATTGTTTGTAAAAAAGTTTATTGACAAAAGACATTAATTTTTTAAAATTTTAGAAAAATAGGTGAGTGGGCATTTATTTGGTGTTGTTTTATTACCACACCAATAAAATATTTTAACATTTGGGCATAAATATGTTATGATTAATATATGAAAAACTTAATAGAAGAAGAAAAAATAGATGCAAGACATCTCTCACAGGAAGTTTTAGAAGAAAAGAGAAAGATTATTGTAAAACTTAGAAACAGCGGAATGAAGAATAAAGAAGTAGCAAAAATAGTTGGTTTATCACCTCAAACTACATCAATAATCTATACAAATTATAAAAAGAATGGTATTAATGCTTTAAAATCTAAAAAAAGAGGAAGAAGAGTAGGACAAAATACAATACTTTCAAAACAAGATGAACAGAAAATAATCAAATTTTTGATAGATAAAACCCCGGAACAACTAAGTTTTAAGTTTGCATTATGGACAAGAGAAGCAGTAAAGCAATTAATACTAAGAGAAGTTGGTATTGATATGCCCATATCAACTGTTGGTCATTATTTGGCAAAATGG
>DYOW01000187.1 GCA_020720325.1 Desulfobulbus propionicus | reverse complement strand
AATATTTTCTTCATAGTTTTTTGAATTTAAATTTTAATAATTTTTTTTACTGAAATAAATTTATTGTTTTGAAATACCGACAAAAAATAAATGCCGTTTGGGTATTGCGAAAAATCTATTGTTTGTTCCGGTTCGCAAACAGAAAGTCTGCCGAATTCTCCGCTGATAACATTTTTAATAATTACCGTAATATTTGATTTATCAGAAGTATTTATTCTGATATTCAGAATGTCTTTTACCGGATTTGGAAAAACTGAAATAACATCTTGCTGCTCATTAATATCATCAACATTTGCCAAAAAACCTGATAAACACTGCTCGTCACTTCCTTGACAGTATGTGTATAATGAACCGATAACACCACTTAACGCACAACCTGAAGTTTCAAACAAACCCTGCTGAGATCCTACCCCTTCGACTATTACATCACAAGCCCCCCAAATAACCCAGTGCTTTCTTAAAATGCCGGCATAATAATCTTCATAGACATTATCTATATAAAGACTTTGGTCAAGAAATTGGCAAAGACCTTCAATGGAATCACCTATGTTTAACGAAAAATCATACATGAGGTATTCTTCATTAGCCGGGCAGGAAGTAGCCCAGTTATCAAATCTAATAGCATAAACTTTTTCCTGAGCAACACTGTCTCTGACAACTCCAAACAAAGATCCTTCATGTACAATATAGGGTGGGAAATAATCTCCGTTTAAAGAAGTAAAACTTCTCCTATATACCTTTTTATATTTGTATCCATTGATTACAGTATCTCCGTTTATCCTGTAACCAAAGAGATTGTCTATGTAATAAGGTGTTTCAACATAGTCATTGGCGATAACCCATTGAGCACTGTCAATTGCCAATGGGATGTAAGCTTGTCCCTTTGTTTCACCAAATAAGAGCGGCAGCCCCAAAAGCATAAGAAATTTTAATTTTTTCATCTTTTTAAAATTAAATTGTAATTGTGTAGTTTCACCACGTTGTTAATCTTTTTCGGGGGGCTTTCTTCTTTTTTCGCTCGCCTACGGCTCACTTCAAAAAGAAGAAAGCCCCCCGAAAAAAGCGAAAGAATGATAACTGAATCCAGTCTAAAAACAATTTTCCGTACAATACAAAAATAAGAAGAAAAATAAAAATAAAATAAAAATAAAAAAAGATTTTTTATAAAAACCATCATAAATATTAGAATATTAACAATATAAATGCTATTTTTTAGAAAAATATTTTAAATTTATGTTTAAAACCGATAATCAAGCGGAATTGTTTAATTTGAAAGGCAATTGCCTGATAATGAGCAACAACAGCTTTTGGAAAAGACACCGGAAAAAGCATTTTACAA
>DYOW01000186.1 GCA_020720325.1 Desulfobulbus propionicus | reverse complement strand
TAATCTGAAATTCAAACGGAAGTCCTTCTCTTGTTATTCCTGTAATATGCGCTCCGGGGTACCCGTTTTTGGTGTAGGCACTCTCTCCGTCTTTTATTTTTTCTACAGGTACTCCGTATTTTTTTTGAGCTTCCTGTATCTGCATTATGTTTTTTGGGGTCAAATAAGGAGGGGTTTGGGGACCCTGATAGTTTCTTACCGAAGTTATTGTCCTTATATCTCCGTCTTTTAATGCTTGTATCAGCCTTTTAACATATACGTTTGAAGCTTCATGAGTTCCGTCTGTTATTCCCATTCCTCCCTGTAAATCTGTTACTTTTTTCATTGCGTTCTCAAGTGTTAATTCTTTAACGGATAGTCTTGCTTTAATTTTTGGCATAATTGATTCGAGTTTTTTAATCCTTGTAGTATAAGGAATATCTCCAAATACGTTTGCACAAAGGTTTTTGAAATTTCCATTTACTGGAATAGCAGGTTTTATCACCTTGTTTGCAAGATTTTCTAAGGTTTTAGCAATATTTCCTGATTGTAATTCTTTTAAAAGACCTAAAATATTATTTAGCTCGTGAGGCATGGTCGCAACTGAACTGCCCTTGAATGAAACTGTGTCTTTTTGAAGAATTTTAATTTTTGGACAATATAATTTTTGAGGCGTTTCCTGCTTATTTTCCAATCTTAAAAAACTTGAAAGCCGATTTATTTTTTCCATATAACTTCCCCTGAAAAAATTCCCTTTATTTAATAAAAACATTGAAAGGGAAAAAATTGCCTAAATTGATATTTTTGTTAATTTTTTTAAACAGAGATTTTTATTTTCTATAACATATCATACATAACAATAATTTGTACTAGTGTTTTGATTCATTAGTTATGATGGGTTGTCATTCTGAGGGCTTTAGCCCGAAGAATCTGTCCATTTTGGGATTTAAGCTTTAATATTCTGATGGACAGATCTCCCCCTTCTTTTTTGATACTCAATCAAAAAAGCGTGTTCCCTGCTTTGCTCAGGATGACATAGCGAAATTACTGAATCAATGCACCAATATTTAAATAGAGGAAGGTTTAAAAACCTTCCTCTATTTGTTTTTGTTTATTTATTTTTTATTTAAACGTTTACAAGTTCTCTTTCTTCAGTTTTTTTTTCACTTACTTCCGGCAATACAGGAATTTGCATATCGTAGAATGATCTCCATACAAATACAAGTGCAACCAGGAAGAAGAATGCTCCTGCATAAGGTGCATAAGGTCTGAATGCTTCTGCGATTGCGATTTCCATTGCAAGTAGTCCGAAAAGAGTTGTAAACTTGATAATCGGGTTCATTGCAACTGATGAAGTGTCTTTGAATGGATCGCCTACTGTAT
>DYOW01000016.1 GCA_020720325.1 Desulfobulbus propionicus | reverse complement strand
AATATTGCAGATAAGGGTTTTCCTGTATGTGTAAAACCGTCTCCTCGTCTGTAAGTCTCAATTTGTGCTTGATTATCACCGCAGCTATCACAAGTCGCGCAAATTTTATCGGACGACCATGAACGCGATTTCTTTTCCGGTGATATATCTCTGCAAGAGCATCCCATCAAATAAGACGGCTCAATTTAATCCAGCGGTTGTTTGAATCTAAAGAACCACTAAATGGTATCTTAAATTCCTCAAAGGGTAGGGTTGGATTTGTATTGTGACGAATCATATGCAAGCCTTTTGTGGCAATATTATTAAATTTCTTGCTTTTTATAACATATTTTCTATTGTTTGCAAGTTATTTTAATATGTTATACTTTTTAAATAGACTCTAAATAATCAACAGCGATAATCAAATTAAGTTGATCAAAAATAATAAAAAAAATTTCCTTAAATATTTCCATTGAAAAAATAGTTTTTTTTATGTAATCTCTATAGGATTAAATTTGTAAAATATAATAGGAGATCTTATGGCATTAGATGAGATTAAAATAAGCCGCGCTATTATCAAACGGTTTATGGAAAAATTTATTGATTACCTTGATATTGATGTTGCAATTGTAGGGGCAGGACCGTCTGGAATGATGGCAGCGCTAGAGCTTGCTAAGATGGGTAGAAAAGTAGCTGTATTTGAAAGAAAGCTTTCAATCGGCGGTGGAATGTGGGGCGGTGGAATGATGTTTAATGAAATAGTCGTTCAAAAAGAAGGCTCAGATATATTAAACGAATTGGGAATAAAAACCATTGAAACAGAAGATGGACTTTTTACCGCTGATTCTGTGGAATGTGTCACAACCCTTGCCAGTCTTGCCTGTAAAGCAGGAGCTAAGTTTTTTAACCTTATGTCCGTTGAAGATGTCCTTATTAGCAATGGCAGGGTAAACGGTCTTGTCATTAACTGGACTTCTGTTGAAATGGCAGGTCTTCATATTGACCCCCTTGTTGTGAGAAGCAAGTATGTTATTGAGGCAACAGGACATCCCGTTGAAGTATTAAAGGTAATCCAGAGAAAATGCGGACACAAACTTCTTACACCTTCAGGAGAAATAGAAGGCGAGAGATCAATGTGCGCTGACATTGCAGAAACCACCACCCTTGAAAATACAAAAGAGGCTTTTCCCGGTGTTTATGTAGCAGGAATGGCAGCAAATGCAACTTTCGGCTCATTCAGGATGGGCCCTATATTTGGCGGCATGCTTCTTTCCGGCAGAAAAATTGCTGAAATTATAAATCAAAAACTTTCTGTATAAATTTAATAACAGTTCTTTTTTATTTCTCCTGCTTATTTTGAAATGACATTACAAGAAATGACCTTTTCCACTCAAAAAGAGCTTTTTAACAGCACAAACAAAGCTCCCGTGATAATACCAAGGGCGGAACATCCCATAAGCAGGAGAAATATAGACAAGGAAGCCATATATATCCTTTACAAATTAAAAGACAGCGGATATAAGTCCTATCTTGTGGGAGGAAGCGTAAGAGACCTCATTATCGGAAAAAACCCCAAGGATTTTGATGTGGGAACAGACGCACAGCCTGAAGAAATTCATAAGTTATTCAAGCACAGCAAGATTATCGGGAAAAGATTTCAGCTTGTGCATGTCTTTTTTAAAGGTGGAAAATATATTGAGGTGTCAACCTTCAGAAAATCGAGAAGCTCCCTGGATGAAAATGTGGAGGAAGAAAACGGCGACATCTTTGGCACCCCGGAAGAGGACGCATTCAGAAGAGATTTAACCATAAATGCCCTTTTTTATAATATAGATGACTATTCTGTCATTGATTATGTAAAAGGCATGGATGACTTACATGCCGGAATAATAAGGATAATTGGTGATCCTGAGACAAGAATTTTAAGAGATCCGGTAAGGATGATGAGGGCAATTAGACATGCTGCAAGGGCAAATTTTTCCATTGAAAGTCAGAGTTGGGGCGCTATAATAAAACATGCTGATAAAATCAGATGTTGCTCCATCCCAAGGGTCAGGGATGAATTTATTAAAGATCTCACATCCGGCTCAGCGTCCAAGTGGCTTGACCTGTCATTAAAAAGTGGAATATTTTATAATATTTTGCCCTTTTATAAAGATATTTTATGTTCTGAAGCTGGTGGCGCTGAGTTTATTAAAAAACTTTTATTCGCCTGCTTTAGCCAGATTGATAAAATAAAATGGAAATATGCCCTTGATATGCCATATATGCTTGCGCTTCTTATGTATCCCGCTATTTGTTCAATGCCTGAATGGAACGAGCTGGCAAGGGAAAAGCCCAAATTTTTATATCACGAAGTAAGGCAGCTTAACAAAGACATACTTTTGCCTTATGATTTTAAAAAAGAAATTATAGATAAGGCAACAATTATACTTTCAGGCTACTGGGCGATTAATGCCTGCGTAAAAGGAAATTATTGGCCCAAAAAGGTTTACACCAAAGACACATTTACCAAATCCCTTGAAATTTATAATCTTACTATGAAGGAATCAGGATTAAAGACAGTGGAGGGTTTCCCAAGAAACAACCCCAAAAAAAATAAATTTTATAACGAAAAAACGATAAATTAAGCGAGGATAAAAAAATGAAATTAGGTCTTAATGCAAGGGAAATAGTCCTTTTTGAGATAGCAGGGCTGGGTCTGATTATTGGTCAGATACAATATAACAGACAGACAGAGACAGCTCTTTTTGTCCTTGAAAAAGCCCAGTACGTTGATTTACTTTTTCCCTGTGTTGTCACTTATGACAATCAGCAGGGTCCTGTTGTAAGACCCCATATCCTTACTATCCTCACTACATCAACAATACGAATAAACAGAAATAATGTTTCATGCTTTATTATGGAAAATGACCTCACCCCCGGTGTTATGAAGCAATATTCGGAACTTTTAATGACTAATGTCCCAAAAACAAATGTCAGGCATTTGCCTGTCAAAGATGATGATGACCCAAATAAGCCCAAAGGCGGAAAGATCATAAGCCTTAAACAGCCCCATAAAAACGGGGATTAAATATTTTAAAAAATTTATAAAGCAGGAGAAGCAGGTTGGAAAAATCACATTTAAATAGCAAAAGAAAAAAATTATCTATTATAGGCGCAGGGGCAGTGGGAACTTCCGTGGCGCAATGGGCATTTGCAAGAAATATTGCGGATGAAATAGTTATTTTTGACATTATTGAAGGTCTGCCCCAGGGCAAGGCCCTTGACTTATCCCAGTCATCCCCGCTCTGGAATGCCAATTGCAAAGTCATAGGAACAAACGACTATGACCTGACCTCTGACTCTGACGTTATTGTTATCACCGCAGGCCTTGCAAGAAAACCCGGCATGACAAGGGATGACCTTTTGCAGAAAAACCTTGAGATAATCAAAGGAGTTGCCATTGAGGTATCAAAAAGATCGCCACAATCCAAAATCATAGTTGTGACAAATCCCATTGACGCAATGGTGTATGTCACATATAAGACCTCAGGTTTTCCGAGAAACAGGATTATTGGCATGGCAGGAGTTCTGGATTCTGCAAGATACAGGACATTAATCGCAAAAAAACTTAATGTTTCACCAAAAGATGTCACTGCCCTTGTCATTGGGATTCACGGAGACCACATGCTACCCCTTGTAAGGCTCGCATCTGTGGGAGGCGTTCCCCTTTCCGAACTTCTTTCAAAGGAAGAAATTGATGATATAATCCATAAAACCCAGCATGGAGGGGCAGAGATTGTAAGCCTTCTTAAAACAGGCAGCGCATTTATCACCCCTGGTCTTGCAAGCGTTGAAATGGCTGAGGCAATATTAAATGATCAGAAAAGAATTATGCCCTGCGCTGTTTATCTTGAGGGAGAATTCGGTGTGAACGGAATTTTCTTGGGCGCGCCAGTAATCCTTGGGGCAGAGGGCGTGGAACGAATTATTGAATTTAAGCTCACTGATGAAGAAAAAACAGCCCTTTCCAACTCTGTTAAGGCAGTAAAAAATCAGATTGCGGCCACAGGCCTGGATGGATGAAAAAAAAGGGAATCTACATAATTTTTCCTTTATTTTTTTTATTTTTTATCCTGATATCAGGTTTATATATATATTATTTCTATTTCATAAAACCGGAAGTTTTTAGCGTCAGAAGATTATCCCTTTCTGCCTATCATTCTTCTTTATTAAATGATAAAAAAGAATTTTTAAACCAGATTGATGAATTTATCAAAAAGACTGAGCAGAAAAAAGAAGATAATATCATTATAGCAGACACATCTATCCCCAAACATATTGTTATTGAGACATTAAGGGATTTTTCAGCGCTTATGAAAAAAAAACTGGATTCTGATGCCTTTGAAAAGGAATTTTTTGAAAATTTTAATCTCTATAAAATAAACACACTTAAAAAAAAAGTTTTGTTCACAGGTTATTTCATGCCTGAAATCAACGCCAGCCTTGAAAAAGGGCGCGGATATGAATATCCGTTATACGGCGCTCCTCCTGATCTTGTAAAAATCAATCTTTCAGACTTTGATTATCAGGGCAATAAAAATATATGGGGAATTATTAAGGACAACAAGGTTATGCCCTTTTACACGCGTTATGAAATTGACTGGGAAAAAAAGCCGGTTTTCGCCCCTGTTCTTGCATGGATAAAAACACCTGTTGAAGGCATAATGCTGCACATACAAGGCTCTGGAATATTAAAATTTGATGACAATAAAAAAAAAGTCATACATTATGCGGCAAATAATGGTCATAAATACGGAAGCATCTGCAATTATTTTATAGAAAAAAATATCCTAAACAAAGACAATTGCACATGGGAAAATATAAATAATATCTGGGAAAATAAGAAGGAAGAGTTCATTCAGGCTTGTAAAACAAATCCCAGATACATATTCTTTGAATGGCAGGAAAGAGAAGGCGCAACAGGAAGCTCTGGCTTAACGCTTTTAAGGGAAAAATCAATCGCCCTTGACCCTGCTTTTTATCCATTTGGACTGCCTGTTATAATAGATAATCCTGATTTCAGGGGATTTACCGTAAATATGGACACAGGCGCTGCTATAAAAGGACAAAGAAGGGTGGATATTTATTTCGGTGAAGGAAGTCTTGCAGGAAAAAAGGCTGAAAAGATGAAAAGCCACGGCAACCTCTATTTTTTCCTTAAAAAAAATCCCCTGCTGGAGGGTGTGAAAGGATGGAGGTGAGTGTGTCGGTAGGTGTGTGGAGATGGAATTGGAGGCCAGCAGGGGAAACTCTAATCTCAAAATTATTTAATAATATTGTAACCAAAAAAATATTTTTGTCAAGTTATTTTAACAAATATATTACAAACAAAAGAAATGTTTAACAAGAACCATTCAAAACAAAAATGTTTATACATAAAGGCATTGTTATTTTTTATATGCTTTTTCTTTATTTTTTTTGAATTATTCACAAAAAATAATTCTTTTAGCAAAGATTTCTCCTCTGAGATACTAAATATCGAAATAAATAACTCAAAAAACGAACTTTTAGTCTCTTTTTTCTCAAATAATCACATCCATCCTGAATTTCAGGAAGTCTTAAAAAGTGGGATACCATTAAGATATATCTATGAGATTGAGATAATCGAAGAAGGACTAATCAGGGACAGCAAACTCTTCTCAGAATCAATAGTTTATCAGATTAATTACGATAACCTCAAGGATGAAATAAGGGTAATAAATTACAACAGCAACATAAAGGTCTTCAGTCTGAAACAATTTAATGAGGCTGAGGCAATAATATTTGAAAATCAGAACTTTAAAATTGATACAAAAAATTTGTATATAAAAAAAGGCCGCTCTTATTTTGTAAAAATAAGGTCAATAATTGAAAGAATGGATTCAAAAATGGATTTTGGCTTTCTCCCTTTTTTACATTCAAAAAGCATTGTAAGCCCGTGGAATGAACTCAAATTCTTATACTGAGACAGTTTTTAAAAAAAGAGAGCTTATTATTCTCTTTGTCGCCCTGTTTTTACTGGGCTTTTTCATGTACCTTGAGTTTAAGCTCGTTCATTTTCTTGGGCTTTCATCAAATACCACAAATCTTCTTATCTTTGCCATAATTAACATTAATGTCCTTCTTGTGCTCCTTGTGAGTTTTCTGATTTTAAGAAATATCGTAAAGTTTTTTTTTGAAGAAAAACAAAATATCCTTGGCGCACGGCTCAGAAACAGGCTTATTATTGCATTTGTAACATTAAGCCTTATTACCACCACCCTCCTTTTTTTTGTCTCAGCTCACTTTTTAATGACAAGCCTTGATTCATGGTTTAATAAAAAGGTGGAAAATGCCCTGGAAAAATCAATAGACATTGGAAGGTCATACTTAAAATCAAAAAATACGGGACTTAAAAATATATCTCTGGGCATTTATGTTGAAATATCAAAAAAATGTAAAAAAAACAATGAGTTTGACACTAAATGCATTGGAGATTTTATTTTTTCAATTTTTGGAGAAAAAGGCATAGGATATGACGATGACAATTTTTTTAAGATAGATACTATCCAGATCGCAGGCGAAAACAATGCCACTATTCTTTCTTATAAATGGAAAAAAGATATGGAGCTACCGCCAATACCCGGAGAAACATTGGTAAAATCCTTAAAAACAACAGATGTGTTCTATAATTCAATTTCAGGCGAAGATACCTTAATTAGATATGTTATTCCTCTTAAAAAAAATGAAAATGACCTTTTTGGATATCTTGTTGCGGGACAGATAATTCCAAAAGAAAAAATGGCATCCCTTGACGCAATACGCCTTGGTTTTGAAGAATACAAACAGTTGCTGCTTTATAAAAAACCAATAAAAGGCACATTGCTTCTTATTCTTGCCCTGATTACACTTTTAATTCTTTTTATTGCAATATGGTTCGGGATAAAAATTGCCAAAGGCATTACAGAACCCCTTAAACTTCTTTCTGAAGGCACAAAAAGGGTCGCCCTGGGAGACCTTGATTTCCATCTGGAAAGCAGAGGAAGGGACGAGATATACCATCTTATTAATGCGTTTAATACAATGACGCAGGATTTAAGGGAAGCAAGGATAAGGGCAGAGGAGGCAAACAGAAAACTTCAGAAAAGTTATGCTGAACTCGATAAAAAAATAAGGTATAATGAAATTTTATTGAAAAATGTGGCTGCAGGTGTTATTTCCATTGATGAAAGGGGAATAATCACCACAATAAATCAATCAGCCCAGGAAATCCTGAAAATTAACGAAGAACAGGCTGTTGGAAGGCATTATTCGCTTCTCATGGCAAGGGATGACATTGAAAAATTTGAAATGATAAAAAAGGAATTATTAAAAACTCCCTTTGGAACAATTCAAAAACCCGTGACAACAACAGTTGGAACAAAACAAATATCCCTGTTTGTAAAATTTACACACCTCAAAGATAATTCAGGCAAAGACCTGGGGATAGTTATTGTTTTTGATGACCTCACAGAAATGGAAAAAATTCAAAAGATCGTTGCCTGGCGGGAGGTTGCCAGAAGGGTTGCCCATGAGGTTAAAAACCCCCTTACACCAATACAACTTTCCGCACAGAGAATAAGAAAAAAATATATGGAAAATGCCGGTGATTTCCGTGAGGTTTTACTGCGCTGCACAGATACCATAATAACCCAGGTAGAGGAATTAAGGATACTTGTAAACGAATTTTCAAACTTTGCCAAATTGCCTGCGCCGGATTTCATGTATTTTGACATAAATGAACTAATAAAAGAGGTCTGGATAATGTACAGGGAAAGTTTTACAAATATTGAATTTAAGATTGATGTCACAGACAATTTACCTTTGTTTTATGGCGATCCATCACAGATAAGGCGGGTTATCCTTAATCTTCTTGATAATGCGGTGGAATCTATTGCTGACAAAGGTATTATTGAAATTTTATTAACCACAGATGCTGATTCAAAAAATATTATCTTAACTATTTTAGACACAGGCAGAGGAATAGAGGAAAAATACGCTGAAAGGATATTTGAACCGTACTTTTCCAGGAAAAAGGATGGAACCGGTCTTGGGCTTGCAATTGTAAAAAATATTATTTCTGATCATAACGGTGAGATTAAACTTGATACTGACTACAAAGCAGGAACAAGGTTTGTGGTTGTCATTCCTTTAAAAGGATAACATCAGATGAAAAAAAACATACTTATTATTGACGACGAAAAATACATTCTTGATTCACTAAAAGATATTCTTAATGATGAGGGCTATGATGTCACAACAGCAGAGACAGGTGAAAAAGGCTATTCAATTATTTTACATCAAAAAGAATCAATTGACCTTGTTTTACTTGATATATGGCTTCCTGACAGGGACGGAGTTGAAATATTAAATGATATAAAGGCAAAATGGAACGATCTGCCTGTTATAATGATGTCCGGACATGCAAATATTGAAACAGCTGTTAGGGCCACAAAGATTGGCGCCCTCGATTTTCTTGAAAAACCCCTTTCTCTGGAAAAAGTAATCTTAGCTGTGGAAAATGCATTAAAATTCAAAGAATTAGAGGAAGAAAACAAAATTTTAAAGCAAAGGGCCTTTAAAACTCGTGAAATTATTGGTAATAGCCCTGTCATAACTGCGCTTAAAGAACAAATAGCAATAATCAGCCCAACAGATGCCTGGGTTTTTATATACGGTGAAAACGGAACAGGAAAAGAACTGGTGGCACAGTCACTTTTGAAATCGAGCAAAAGGGCGCACAAACCCCTGGTTGACCTTAATTGCGCCGCGATACCGGAAGAACTAATTGAAAGCGAGCTTTTCGGACATGAAAAAGGGGCTTTCACTGGCGCTATTTCACAAAAAAAAGGCAAGTTTGAATTAGCAGACGGCGGCACGCTTTTTCTTGATGAAATTGCGGATATGAACCTAAAAACACAAGCCAAGGTCTTAAGGGTTTTGCAGGAATTAAAGTTTGAAAGAATCGGGGGCACAAAGACAATTAATATTGATGTAAGGATATTTGCAGCCACTAATAAAGATATAGAAACAGAGATAGCAAAGGGAAATTTTAGAGAAGACCTTTATTACAGGCTTAATGTTGTTCCCATACATGTGCCGCCTTTAAGGGAGAGAAAAGAGGATATTCCGCTTCTGATAGAAGAATTTTTAAAAGAGTTTATAGGAGAAAGAACAAAAAAAAGAAAGGTTTTTTCTGAAGATGCCATGAAACTTCTTACGGAATATCAGTGGCCTGGAAATGTGAGGGAGCTTAGAAATCTCCTTGAAAGGCTTGTTATTTTAAGCAGGGGAAATGAAATAGGAATTGACGAACTGCCTGTTTCATTAAAAAACAAGGTAAAGACATCTGTAAATGAAAGCGAAAACCTGCCTTTATGGCTAAAATCAAAGACATTCAAGGACGCAAAAAATCTTTTTGAAAAAGAGTTTATTTCCCATAAACTTCTTGAACACAACGGAAATATCAGCAAAACCGCAGAGGCAATCGGGATTGACAGGAGGCACTTACACAGAAAAATTGATGAATTAGGGCTTTCTTCCTAAATTTAGCTTTTTTTCCTCACCTTTTAAAAGTCTTGTAATATTATCCTTATGTTTATAAATTATAATCACAGAAGAAAGCAGCGACATATAAAAAAAATCTCTCGAAGGACAAGATAGAAAGACAGCGACGGGTATTGTAATGCTTGCTGTGATTGACGCAGCTGAGACTATGCGGTAAACCTGAAATATCAGCATAAACATGGCAAATCCAACCCCTGCTGCAACGGGACAGATCCCAAGAAATACACCTGCCGCAGTTGCCACCCCTTTGCCTCCCTTAAATTTCAAGAACACAGGATAACAATGTCCCAAAATAGCGGCAAAACCCATAAGGGCTATTATTAAATCCCTTTCAGGAACAGATTCAAAATAAAATCTTGCAAAGATCAGAGGCAGAAGACCTTTGGATAAATCAAAAAAAAGGGTTAAAAGTCCTATTTTTTTTCCCATAATTCTTGCTACATTTGTTGCGCCGATATTTCCGCTTCCCTGGTTTCTGATGTCAACACCCTGCGCTTTGGCAAAAATAAGCCCAAAAGGTATTGAGCCAAGGATATATGTGCAGAGCGGCAATAAAATCAGATAAAAATTCATGGAAAACCTCTTTTTAAAAAATAAAAAAAATTAAAGTAGATAATAAAATATTATTTATTATAATGAATTTTTAAAATTACGATATAAAATAATAAATGATTTTTTTCTTTTTTTATCTTTGGATATAATCAAACTTTATGCCGTTAAGAATAATAGAATTGTTGCAATTTATTAAGAAAAAACACAAGGAGGATACGCTTGTTTAGAGTTTTATTTTCTTTAATAATTTTATTTTTTTTTATAGTCTCGTCTCAGGTCAATGTTTTTGCAGCGGAAAAAAAATCATCAAAATCAAATGTTTCAAAAAAAATAACTGTAATGCATTCGTCAAAAATAACCTCTAAAAATTCTTCATCAAAAAATAAAAAAGTATCCGTTAATAAAAAATCCGCAAAAAGTAACATAAAAGATGATGACAACATAAGTTCCAAATCCTATATTGTTTATGATGCGGCAGATAATAAGAGTTATATCTCCAAATATGTTGAAAAGCCCATGCCTATCGCATCTGTAACCAAACTTATGAGCGCCATGGTAGTTCTTGATACCGGGCTTTCCATGGATGAAAAAATTGAAATAACTGAAGCTGATGTTGATACAATAAGAAATTCCACTTCAAGGCTTGAAGTTGGCTCTGTAGCTACACGAAAAGATTTGTTAAATATGTCTTTAATGTCTTCGGAAAACCGCGCTACCTTTGCATTATCAAGGGAATATCCGGGTGGCAGAAGGGCTTTTGTGCGGGCAATGAACATAAAGGCAAAAGAACTTGGCATGTATGATACTGTTTTTGTTGATCCAACTGGTTTAAGTGAACATAATGTATCAACTGCCAGTGATCTTTTGAAAATGGTCCATGCTGCGCATAAATATTTTTTAATAAGACATTATTCCACCACTGCCCAAAAGGATTTTGAAGTAAACGGTAAAATACTTACATATAAAAATTCAAATTATCTTGTAAGGGAAAGCAACTGGGATATTAATCTCAGCAAAACCGGTTTTATAAATGAAGCCGGCAAATGCCTTGTGATGCATACAAAAATTGCAAATCATCCTGTAATTGTTATTTTATTAGGCTCATCATCAGGAAAAACAAGAATTGACGACGCGGAAAAACTTCGTGATATTTATCTTGCAAAAACTCACGGAAAGGTTTAAAAATATCTAAGTATTAAAAAATGGTGTGATTAATATATATGGAAAAAGATTATACAAGCAGACTGAATAAAATTGACGACCTTCCTGCTATGCCCAAAACATTGTATGATGTATTAAATAAGCTCAACAGCGATGATACCAATGCCTCAACTTTAGACCACATAATCGAAGAAGACCCTGCTTTAACAACAAAAATTCTCAAAATTGCAAATTCTCCGTATTACGGTCAGGCCGGGACAGTAAACAACATAAAAAGGGCAATAATGCTTCTTGGATTTAATGAAATAAAAAATCTTGTTATTGGATTCTCTCTTTCGGATATTTTTAATTCAGGCCTTGAATGCGGTCCAATAGATTCCAAAATCATGTGGCTTCATTCAGTAGGTGTGGGTAAAGTCGCCCAGAGCATATCCCATAGGCTTAAAATTGGCGATCCTGATGACTTTTTTACTGGCGGACTTATTCATGACATAGGACTTATTATAATGTGTCATCACTTTAAAAATGAAACCTTAGAGATATTCCGGCTCGTAGAAGAAAAAAACATTTCTTTCCCTGACGCCGAAGAAATGTACGGATTGAAACATACTGAGATAGGGGCTTTTCTTGCAAAAAAATGGGCTTTAAGCGATTTTATGACAAATATTATCCGCTATCATCACAAACCCACAAGCGCAGGAGAATTTATAAGTTTTGCATCCGTTCTTTTTCTGGCAAATGAACTCTGTGACAAAACAGGATTAGGACTTAATTATGATGAAAGCGGAAAAAAATTACTTGTCCCCAAATCACTTCATGTTAATGTAGAATTTGTAAAAGAACTTGTTGATATGATAAAGGAAGAGAAAAAAACAATTGAAGAAAACTGGGGCAATATGTTATTGGTTTAAAATTTAACATATTTTTAATAGAAATTTAATATTCTTGTCTTTATTTTATGTTAAATTTCGAAAATTATATTTAAAATTATTTTTAATATAAGGGTAGAGGAGGCTTAGTGGACATTGTCAGGCAAAAAATAAAAGTTCTTATTGTGGACGATACTTCATTCATGCGAAAAGCTCTTTTAGATATAATATCAAAAGATGAAGATATAGAAGTTGTCGGAGTAGCTAAAAACGGACAGGACGCTATTGAAGCCGTTGAAACGCTTAAGCCGGATGTTATTACAATGGATGTTGATATGCCTGTTATGGACGGCTTAACAGCATTAAAGCACATTATGATTAAAAACCCCACGCCAATTATTATGATAAGCGGTCTTGCAAGTCAGGGATCGGTTACCCTTGATGCGCTAAGACTTGGCGCCGTGGATTTTTTTCCCAAACCCTCAGGAACAATCTCGCTTGATATTCATTCAGTCGGGAATAAATTGTCAGAAATTATAAAAAATGCCTCTAAAATCTCTCCTCAAAACATCCAAAGGGTTTGTTTTACATATAATCCAAAATTTTGTCTTTCCAGACAGGTAAAGATTGAAAAACCCCCTGAAGGAATACTTTTTGTTATTGCGCACAGATATACTTCTTCGCTTCTTTTGAGACTTCTTGGCAATCTAAGACCCGGACTCCCCATAGCAGTTGTTGCAATCCACGACATTAATAAAGAAGTGGTTGACTCATATGCGTTAGAGATGAACAGCGTGCTTCCTTGGTCTGTGTTTACCGAACCAGGAAATAAACTCTATGTTGGGCGCTGTCTTTTATCATCCTTTACAAACATACCATGTCTTTCATATGAAAATAACATGTTTACAGTCTCTGAAAATTGTCATTATGATGATATAACAGCAATGTTTTCCGAGGTATTAAAAGTTAAACAGTCAAACTGTTTGGCTGTTGTCTTCGGCAACCCTGATGAAAAAACAGCAAATGCCATATCTTTTTTTAAAGACAACAAGATAGATTGCTATTTCTTTAATCCGGAAGATGATTTGCCTGAACAATATCTCCAATTATTTGAAAAAATGCCTTCAGAACAATATATCTGGGCAAAGGTAGAGATATTCGGAACAAGTTTTATAATTGATCCAACCAAAAGAAACCAAACCTCCCAGGAGGATGCTACAAATGACTGATACTCAAACAAAAATCAAGGTATTTATTGTTGACGACTCCCCCATGATGTGCAAGGTCATGAAAAATATTATTTCAGAAGATCCTGAACTTGAAGTTGCGGGCATTGCAATGAGCGGACAGATTGCCCTTGATGCTCTTTCAAAAACTCCATGTGATGTCTGCACATTAGATGTTAATATGCCTGGAATGAACGGCATTACACTTCTTAAACATATAATGATCAAATTTCCCAGACCTTGTCTTATGGTCAGCGCATTTACCGCTGATGGATCAGATATTACCTTTACATCGCTTAAATACGGCGCTGTGGATTTCTACCAGAAACCATCCAATCAGGAAGGTGAAGGGATTGAAGAACAAAAAAAGACGCTTCTTGATAAAATAAAAAGGGCATCCAAGGTTAAGGTCGGCGCAGCAAAATATTTAAGACTTCAGGCTGTTCAAAAATTTGCAGGAAAGCCAGACATTGATAGAACTTCCGGCATAACAATACTTGGAACATCAACCGGAGGGTATTCATCAATTCTGACCCTTATACCTCTTTTGTCAAATCCGCCCAAAAATCCGATAATTGCTGTAATGGGAACGCCATCATTATATTTAGGGGCTTTTGTAGATTTTTTAAATACCTTTTCATCAATTCCTGTAAAAAGAATGCATGATAATGATGCACTGCAAAACGGGATGATCCACTTTATCAGCGCCGATGAAACTCCTGCGCTTGAAATTGCAAATAATAACCTTGTGTTAAGACTTTCTCCAAGAAAAAAATCTTTTACTGCAGAAGGGTCAATTGATCTCCTTCTTTTTGCGGCATCTGATCTCTATCCGGGAAATACACAGGCAATATTTTTGTCCGGAGATGGAAATGACGGCGTAAACGGCTGTAAGGAAGTTTTAAGAACAGGTGGCAAAGTATTAGTCCAGGAGATCGACACCTGTCTTGCAATGGAAAATCCCATAATGATAACTGAACAAACCAACGCTGAGGTCATCGCCATCGATAAAATTGCGCACAAAATAATGGAATGGTAACTGAAAAAAATCGAGGTTTGAATGGATATAGAAACGCTTGAAATAAAAGAACCCCAAAAAAACCTGACTGGATATGTAGAGGAAGTCGCGCTTTCTGATATAGTTCAGTTAGTCTGCCTTTCAAGACTTGAAAGAAAACTCACCCTGAAAAAAAATAGTAAAACAGGCAACATATATTTTGCTGACGGGGAAGTTATCCATGCTCAAATTGATGATCTCCAGGGACAGGATGCTTTCTATAATCTTTTTTCATTTCAACCGGCAAGATTTACCTTGCTAAAAGAAACTTCAGATATAAAAACAATTGATATTCCCTGGAACTTTCTCCTTATGGAGGCTTACAGGATTGCTGATGAAGCGCAAAACCTTGGAGGCGCTTCGCAGGAAGGCATAGCAAAAAAAGTCATGGTGGTTGATGACTCCCGAATAGTAGGAAAGATCATGACACAAATCCTACATGATGAACTGGGCGTTGAAACCGTAATTATTGCCAAAAATGGAAAAGAAGCCCTGGAACTCATGGAACAGCACAGACCTGATTTCATAACACTTGATATTAATATGACTGTTTTAGGCGGTGGAGAGGCAATAAAATATATTATGATAAGGTCTCCTTCCCCTATTTTCATTATGAGTGGGCTTAATCAGGATTCATTTATTAAAATAATGGAGTTCTTCAGGCTTGGCGCGCTGGATTATATACCAAAACCCAGAGACAATTCAACTATCCCAGCAATAAAAAACCGCCTGAAAAAACACATAGAATCAATAAAAAGATATGAAATAACCAACTTCAGAAGGGCAAAAATAACTTTAACTTCTTTCAAAAAACTCGGCTCATCAAAGCCTTCCACTAAATTTCTGTTAGTAATCGGGGGAACCGGAGCATTTATGGATCTTCAAAAGCTTCTTCCTTCATTAAGTTCTCCTGAAGAATGGTCAATTCTGATTTTACAGGATATGGATATTAGTTTTTCACAATATATTGCTGATTTTTTCAATAAAATTTCTAAGTTTGAAGTAAGATTTTTAAATGAGGAAGCATCGTTTTGCGAGGGACAATGTTTTATTTGCAATTGGGACAGACATATTAATTTTGTGAATGAAGATTCAACAATTGAGGTCTATCTCGGAGATAAAGAAGAAGAACTTGATATTAATAAAATATTGATATCACTATCTGAATTTTACGGGCCTAATCTCTATATTCTTGTTTTAAGCGGGGCTGCCTTAAACATGAAAGACGGGTTGGATGAGGTTATTCTTAAAGGCACTCATATAATGCTACAAAACCCTAAAACAGCCCTTAGTCCCTCTCCGCTTAAGACAATTTTGTCCCAGGAACAGGAAGAAATAATACTTGATATAGAAGCTGTTCCTGACTTTATAAACATGAAAGAAAAAGAATAATTTATTAAAATTTATATTTTGGGGGTGAAGTAATGTTATCTGATGAAATGTGGCAGGAATTTTATATTGAAGCAAACGAAAATCTCGATGCTCTGGAGCAATTGCTCCTGAATCTGGAGCAACATCCTGATGATATTACAATCCTTAATGAATGCTTCAGAAATATGCATAATATTAAAGGCGCTGCTGGTTACATGGGGCTAAAAGGAATTTCCTCCCTATCTCATGCAGTGGAAAACATCTTTGATAAGCTTAGAAAAAGTGAAATGCAATTCTCCACTCATGTCATTAATAAATCCTTTGAAGTTATTGATTTTTTAAGAAAACTTTTAAAAGGCATTGATGCTGACAAAACTATGCCGGATGAAGCATCAAGTATGGTGGAAAGAATCAGAAGTTTTATTGACTCTGAGATAAAATTTAAAGAAGAAAAAATTGAAGAAGAACTTGATACTAAAGAGGCTGTGACATATCACGAAGAAAAAGTTGAAGAAGCCCCCAAAATAGTAGAACAGGAAGACGATAAAGAGCTTTTTTCAATATTTACAGATGAGATGCAAAATCTTTTTGCAAACCTGCTTAAAATGAGGGCAAAGGAAGTAGTTTCCCTTGCTCAATTTAAAACAATAATTAAAGATATGCACAGGGTTATAAATTTTATCGGACTTGACGGTCTTTTAAAAAGTTTAACTGAAATTGAGGCAAAAATTGATGACTTATACTCAGGAGAGAATTTAAAAAAGGAAAATTATGAAGAGATTCTTGTTTCTCTCAAAGACCTTTTTGACCCTGTTATAGGACCAATCTATCTTGAAACTGATTATTCAAAATCTGGAGAAATTTGCCGTGAAGATGACCCTGAATTATTTTCAATATTCCTTAGTTATGTCAAAGAACAATCCTCTCCAATAAGATTTGCGCCTGAAAATCCTGATGAGGAATGGTCAAGAAACTGTCAGGAAGCCATTTCGAGCATTAAAAATGCAGCGCACTATATGGATTATGTCGATATGGGCACCATCATGGAAGAAGCAACAGAAAGATTAGCTGAAACCCTGACCTTATATGGTAAAGGAGATCCATTTGATCCTGAGCCAATTAAAAATATCTGGGAAAAAATGCTTCATATCCTGCCTGAACTTGGAAAGGATGAAACATCCCTCACAGAAGAAATTGACCTTGATTCAGAACTTAAATTAACTTCAGAACAATTTGCAATGGAACCTGCTTCTGCTGATGATTTTAATATTGATATTCCAGGCGGCTTTGCAGACATGCCCGCAGAAACTACGATAATCCCGACAGAACAGTCATCTGCTGAAATTTTACGGGATTTTACAGAAACAACTGAATTTGAAACCTCAATTGATGACCTTTTCGGAGATTTTTTACCTGAGACTCCAATATCTGCTGTGCCTCAGACAACTATCCTGCAACAGCCTGCTCCCGCAAAGGAACAGATTCCCCAAGTTCCTCAAAAAGCCTCGCAAGCAGAAAAAGAAGTTGTAAAAAGAACCTTTTCAGAGATCAAAGAAGCTCCCAAACAAAAAGTCGTATCAATAGCGCAAACTGTAAGAGTTGACCTTGACAGGGTGGAAAAATTGCTTGCTGATGTGAGTGAGCTTGTTGTGTTAAAGTCAAGTTTTGCCCATGTTGCAGAAGATATAAAAAATATATATAAATTCTTTACTGAAGAGCTAAAAATTGAAACTCAGGCGCTCAAACCTTTTAAGAATCACATAAATAAGCTTGTTGAGCAAAACACGCTCTTAAACAGAACTGTTTACCAGATACAGGAAAATGTTATGAGAATGAGGATGCTTCCTGTAAGTCTCCTCTTTGACCGTTTTCCAAGAATGGTCAGGGATATTTCCCAATCTCTCAACAAAAAGGTTACTCTTAACATGATTGGAGCAGATACAGAACTTGATAAAAGGGTTATTGAACAAATGGTTGATCCCCTTATGCATATCCTTAGAAACGCTATTGATCACGGTGTTGAATCCCCTGAGGCAAGAAAAAAAGCAGGAAAACCAGATACAGGTCAGATAACCCTTGCAGCGGCGCAGGAAGGAAGCCATGTTATAATAAGGATAATTGATGATGGAAAAGGTCTTGACAGGGATAAAATCCTTGCAAAAGCTGTTGCGTTAAACCTTATAAGAGTAGAAGATTCAACAAGATTAACAGATGAACAGGTATGGGAATTTATTTTTGCGCCTGGCTTTTCCACATCCCAGAATGTTACCGAAGTCTCAGGCAGGGGAGTAGGAATGGATGTTGTCAGAAAAAATGTTGAGAAGATAAACGGCGACATAAAATTAATAAGCATTCCCGGCGAAGGCACTGAATTTTCCATAAGAATACCTCTGACCCTTGCTATTATCCCATCAATGCTTGTTAAGGTTGGCAGGCAGGTTATGGCATTGCCTCTTGATGTTGTTATTGAAACCACAAGGATATTCACAGATGAGATTGGCACTGCAGAAGGATTTGAATTAATTCCATACCGTCAGAAAACCCTGCCAATAATAAGACTTTCAAATATTTTTAAGGGAACAGGAGCTGAATTAAATCCAAAAAAACTCTTTGTTGTTGTTGTCAAAATCGGTGATATTGAAGCTGGAATTGCTGCAGAAATTCTTGTAGGCCAGCAGGATATTGTTGTTAAACCGCTTTCTGAATTTTTAACGGAACAACCAGGTTTTGCAGGCGCAACAATCATGGGTGACGGTTCAATTGGTCTTATTCTTGATCTGCCTTCTGTATTTGAAAAGGCTAAGCTCTTTATTCTTAAAAGACAGCAGTTCATGGAAGATATTATGCTTCAGAAAATCGGAGAAGAGCGCCTTACCCTGCACTAATATAAAAAAAGTTTTAAGTTTTAAAAGTTTTGTGTTAAGATAGAAATCTTAAAAAATTATATATCTTAAAAATTAAAACATTACTCTTAAAATTTTTTTGTAAAAATGCTGGAAAAAAAACAATTTGTTAAGGAAAAATTCTCCAATATTTCAGGCAGATATGACCTTCTAAATTCTATCTTAAGCTTTGGAATTGACAGATACTGGAGATGGTGTGTCGCAGCGGAATTAGTGGATACATTAAGGACGGTTAAAGGTCCTGTTCTTGACCTTTGCGCAGGCACTCTCCCACTTTCAAAGGAAATAAGCAGACATTTTTCAAAGCATACAATTATTTCGGTTGACTTCTGCCACCCCATGCTTTTTGACGGCATGGAAAAAGCAGACAATAACTATCAAAATATTAAGCCCATTTGCGCAGATGCCTTGCAACTTCCTTTTAACTCAGATACCTTTTCTGCAATAACCGTTGCCTTTGGTGTGCGAAATTTTGCAGATATTAATAAAGGAATCAGTGAAATACACAGGGTGCTTAAAAAAAACGGAAAACTTGTGATACTTGAGTTTTCAAACCCACAAAACAAATTTTTTTCCATGTTTTATAAACTTTATCTCAATAACATCCTCCCATCTTTCGGAGGCTTGATTTCAGGTGATAAAGATGCCTATAAATACCTCGCAAGCTCAATAAATTCTTTTTATACCCCTCCGGAATTAAAAAAAATTCTTGAAAATCAAGGCTTTTTAAAAACTGCTTTTACCCCTCTGACACAGGGTGTGGTATATATTCATACAGGAATTAAATAATTTTTATTAGTTTTTCCTTTATTAGCCCAATTGTAGAGCCTTTATCCAACGCCCATGACGGCGCTATGAGTTTGTCAGGATTAGGATCCCCTGTCAATCTGTGAACTATTATATCTTGCCCCAACTCTTTTATTGACCAGGCTACAATATCTGTATAATCTTCCTGATTTATGGGGGTATAAAGCCCATTATTATAATATTTTTCCATAATTGTATCTTTATGTATATACAAATTATGAAATTTTATGCCGTCAACATGAAAATCCCGCAAAAATAAAACTGTTTTTTTCATATCATCAATATCTTCTCCCGGAAGACCAAAGATTATGTGCGCGCATAGGTGAAAACCAAAAGATTTCACAAAATTTGCGGCATAAATAAAATCCTCAAGGGTATGGCAACGGTTTATATGTTTAAGGGTTTTGTTTGATGCAGATTGGAGCCCAAGCTCCAGAAATAAAAGGCGTCCTTTTGAAATATCTTTTAGCATATCCAGACATTCTTCATTAATACAATCCGGGCGTGTACCTACTGAAAGGCCAACAACATCTTCTGAGACAAAGGCCTGCGTAAAAATATCTTTTAAATAATGAATGTCGCTATGATAAGTATTTGAAAATGATTGAAAATATGCAATATATTTATTGGCGTTATAACGTTTTTTTGCCCAATTAATCCCGGAAAGCATCTGCTCCCTTATGCTGATTTTTTCAAAGCCCTTGCCTGTTCCAGAACCAGTGGCATCACAATAAATACATCCGCCTCTGCCTTTTGTTCCATCCCTGTTAGGACAGGTAAAGCCTGCGTCAAGGGGTATTTTTTGAACCCTTTGACCGTATATTTGTCTTAAAAAACTGTTAACTGTGCGAAATGGCTCTATTTTCATACCATTTTATAAGCCAGTTAATCGCCTGTTCCCTGTTGTGAATCAACCCTATAATCTGCGCCTCTTCTATTGCATTAATTGCCTTTCCAACCAGAGGTCCGGGTCTTACGGATAAAATTTTCTGGATATCCTGTCCGTTTAATAATCTCTTTTTCCTTGAGAGAATTTCTTCATTTTCAATATAAAATTCATGCACTATCTTCCATATTCTGGAAAGATCAATGTGTAAATCCGCAGGTTTTAACGGGCCGCAACCGGACATTTCATCTGCCATTGCAAGGAGAAACAAACCCGGATAATCCTCTGAAACTTCTTTTAAAAGCCTCCTTAATGCCCTTTTGGTAGGGCCATTAAATTTTAATGTATTTAACAGGTGAAATGGTCTCATGTGAAAACGCACAAGGGATGACACAAGGTGTATTCTGTGAACCGGCCATCTTAAACGTCTTCCAATGACATTACACATTTTTGAACCATGTATATCGTGCCTGTAAAATGTTATTTTATCCTCATTTCTCATTTTCTTACAATCAGGCTTTCCTAAGTCATGAAAAAGCGCAGACCATTTCACGCTTATAAGGTTTGAATTTTTTTTTATCCATTTTGTTATTCTATCAGGATATTCGAATCTTTTTTCCGGCTCATCAATTAACTCTTCAATCTTAAAAAGCGCCTCGATTGAATGTCCCAATACATCAAGGTGATGGAAAAGAGGCTGTTCAATACCCTGCATCAAAGAAAATTCAGGGATAACATGAAAAAGTATGGCATTTTTCTGCATCATATCAAAGGCAAAACCAGCCTTTTTGCTTTGCATGATTTTATCCAATTCCTGGGTAATCCTTTCAGGAGAAACGTTTATTATAAGTCCGGCCTTATTATTTATTAATTCAAGAACGACCTCATCAATCTCAAAATCAAGTTCTGCCATAAAGCGAAAAGCCCTTAATAGCCTCAAAGGATCTTTTAAGAAATTTTCATCTCTAACTGCCTTTATAATACGTTTATTTATATCTCCTGCACCGCAAAAAGGGTCAATAATCTTCTCAGGAGAAATAATTATATTTTTTTTTTCTTCAAATATTAGTGGAAGTTTATCCATAATATCAGATAGAGCTATAGCCATTGCATTAATTGTGAAATCCCGCTGCTCAAGGTCTTTTTCTATGGTCTTTGCGCCGCACCTGAAACTTGTAAAATCAATTACAAGGTCATCAACAACAACCCGCGCAACACCTTCATCCTCATCAAGGGGTATAAAAGCCCCTTTAAGAAAACCGGCAAAATCCCTGGCAATTTTTAAGACATCAGCATCAAGGGTAAGATCAATATCATTAGATATTCTTTGTAAAAGAAAATCACGGACAATCCCACCAGTTAGATAGACAGGATAATTATTGTTAATGGTAAGCAAATTGGAGATAATTTCTTGTTTCATTTGTAGTATTTTTAAAAAAATTAAAAAAAAGATTGCCAGAGAATATATAAAAAAAATAAGGTATCCTGATTTTTAGGATTTGCCAACAACCAAATCATTATACAAAATATTTTCGTATAAAAATTTTTTTAAAGATTCTTTATCATTTTTTTCATAGTAATTATGTAATTTTTCATTAAATTCTAGAAGTTTTTTTTCAGGAATTAATAATAATCCCTGACCATTTTGTATTAAAATTTTATTTGCAAGAATATGAGATGTTCTTTTATTGCCATCCCAAAAAAGCTGCTGTTTTGTGCCATACAGAAAATATTCAATTGCAATATCCCGGGGAGGCAATAATTTAATTTTTTCAAGTTCAGATACAACAACATCATGATTTGGGATTGACGGAATCCACTGCGTCCCGGTGATTGTTATAGCTCCTGTCCTTAAAACTCCCCATGCCAAAGATTCCTGATAAGATACAAATTCATTAACTTTGCAAATAAAATCTATAGTTAAATTTTTTTTTATATTATTAAAAACATATTGCCAGGCATATTTTAAATTTTGAATAACCCTTAAATCATCAAGACTTATATGTCCAATATTTACACCTTCAATGATTGTTTTGGTTTCCGGAAATGTTACATTGCATCCCTCAATCTTAGCTCCGGTATAAATCTGAGCCACAATTTCTTTTTTGGCAAGTTTAAGATTTTCTTCAATTGTCAACATTTTATAACTTTTTCTATTCTTTATTAAAAATTTTTTTCTCTTTTATTAGCTATCCCACGCCAATGCCCTGTATCAGTTTGAATATAATGTTTAATGATATCATTTTTTCTCAACGTTTTTTTGAAAAAAATCTTTAAGAAGGAATTTGACGGTTTTTAGCTTAAAATTTGTATATAACCTATTGAAATTATTTGCCCCCGGCAGGAATCGAACCTGCGGCGCCAGGATTAGGAATCCTGTGCTCTATCCCCTGAGCTACGAGGGCGTTAATATGAAATAAATTTTTTATTTTACAAATATTTATATTTTTTGTCAATATTATTCTGCTTTAAAAAAAATCATCATGTTTTTGAAAACATTAACTGTATAATAATATTAGAATAATGCTAAAAAACCAGGACTAAAATAAAAGCATGAGAAAAAAATAAAAATAATATAATTATCCGTAACATTTTGATTAATTTTATTGCCTGATAAGGATAATATTTTATAATAGCTTTTAAAGAAATTGAAAAAAGGATCAAATAATTTTTCGATTTATTTTTAACAAATTTTCGGAACAGCTAAAATTTATGAAAATTAAGTATATATTTTTTTATTTTATCGGAATATTTTGTTTTTTGACAAACAGCATTTTTGCATCAAATATTGATTTATCCAAAGATAAAAATAATGACCCCTGGAATATCGAGGCAGATACACTCTCATATTTTCATCTTACAGAAGTGGTATTGGGCGAGGGAAATGCCAAGGTAACCCGTTCTGATATGTTTCTGAGCGCTGATGTAATAATCTATGATAAGGCAAAAAATAAAGTTTTTGCTAATAAAAATGTTGTAATAAAGGTATCAGAGGATATCCTCGAAGGAGATGAGGCAGAATTTGACCTTGTGACACGCACTGGGGAGGTGAAAAAAGGACATCTTTTCCTTAAAAGAAACAATGTGCATTTGCTTGCAGAAGAGATAAAAAAAACTGGACTTGAGGAATACGAGGCTAAAAAGGCTAATATCAGCACATGCCCTCTCCCCAAACAGGCATGGAACTTCAAATGCAATGAACTTAAACTCTCAGTCTCAGGAAACGCAGTCGCGACAGGAAACACATTTAATGTCAAGGGCATCCCGCTTCTTTATTCGCCCTGGTTATCAATTCCAATAAACAGATACAGAAAAAGTGGTTTTTTATTACCTTATTTCACTTCATCCAGCAGAAACGGCATTGAAGTTGAAGTCCCGTATTTCTGGGCAATAAATGATAGTCTTGATATGACCTTTTATCAGCGCCCCATGACTGAAAGAGGTTGGATGGAAGGAGTGGAGCTACGCTACACCCTTACAAATGAATCAAAGGGAAACATACGCTATAACTACCTTGAAGACAGGCTTAATGACAATGATTTTAATAAAGACGGTGTCATAAGGGGCACTGACGACAGGTGGTGGTTAAGGGCGCGGGCTGACCATAAACTTCCCCATGATATTGACCTTAAAGTAGACATAGACCTTGTTAGCGACATGGATTATCTTAGAGAATTTGACGACGGCCCTTCCGGCTATGAAGAAACAGACAAGGCATTTACAAGGGAGTTTGGCAGGGGGCTTGCCGATAAAACTGACTGGGTCAGACCTTCTTCTGTCCAGCTTACCAAAGGATTCAGCGAGGCATTTCTCGGCGTTGAAACAAAATATTTTGATAATCTTGTCCTTGGGGAACAGGATAAAACACCTTTTACCTTGCCAAAAATAACAGGACAATTCTTTAAAAACAGGATTGCAAAAAGCAATTTTTACTATTCTCTTGACTCAAATTACACTCATTACTGGCGTGAAACAGGAATATCCTATGACAGATTTAACCTTAACCCTGAACTATCATATCCAATAAATTTTTCCAACAAGGCAAACCTGTTATTGTCATCAAGGCTTGAAACGTCATTATACAGGAAGTATAATGACGACCCTGATCAGAAACCATCGGATCATGCTGCAAGGATACTTTATCACCTTCAGGGGGAACTTTCCACAATCCTTAAAAAAAATTACGGCTCAGACCAAACTCTTGTCCACTCTATAAGACCTGCGCTTAAATACCAGCACAGACCAGAGGATAAACAGGAGGATGTGCCGTACATTGACGTTTATGACAGACTTGAACCCCAAAATAGGATTACATATTCTCTTTTATCCTATCTGTCACAAAGAAACAAGGACTCTGTTTTCAGCGCCTCTGATCTCCTTCGCTTTAAAATTGAGCAAAGCTATGACAGTTACGGAAGCGCCAGTTCCACAAAAGAACAGTACGGCTATCACAGCTATTTTGATTTCTACGATGAACTCATGAGAAAATTAAACTATAAAGACCAAAAAGATATAATTGATGTGGATAAAGAATTTGATGACCATTATTTCTCGCCAATCCTTGCAGAATTTGAATTGCTTCCATCTCCTTATCTTTATTTCAGATATGACACAACCTATAATATTTACGGTTATGGCGTCACAACAGCCAATTTTCTTACAAGGATAACAAATCTAAGAGGCAGCACAGGAGATTTGGAATACCGCTACAGTAAACTAACTGATATTTCCGAACTTAATCTGAATCTTCTCATGAAACTAACGCCTGAATGGTACGGTATATATCAGACAAGATATTCTTTCGAAGATAACATAGATTCCGAATTTAAATCCGCTTATGGATTAAGATATGTTGGTTCATGCTGGACGTTTACCACAAAATATATAAAGGATCAGGATGAGCAGAGGGTTACATTTAATGTTGAGCTTCTGGGTATGGGAAACTGGTCAATGTTCTAAATTTTCAGGGAAGCAATGCCTTGATTTTATAAAAAAGCGAGATGAAAAATTCCTTTGCCATTGGATCAACATGCTTAACAGAACAGACATGCCCGCCAAAACCAAGCTGGGCAAGGACATAAGTTCCATATCCAATCTGGGCAATACAAATTTTTCCAGTCGCTATCTGTCCTATCCCCAAAAAATATCCAATTGCCCCCTGTCCTATAGCAAAAGGGGCTATTGAAAGCTGGGCAAGGGAAAATAATAAACCAATACCAAGCTGAGAAAATGTGACAATACCAAATGCCAACTGACCTATTGCAATAAATCCCTTGGCAATCCTTCCTATTGCAATAATTCCCCTTGCCATTTTTCTCTTGCCTGTTTCAGGATTAACTCCTTTGGTTATATGAACAAGGGGAAACCCCATAACTATTGTCTTAGATGTATATTCTTCATAAAAATGTCCGCTTGGGTACAAAAATCTTTTCCAGACACCATTTGTGCCTTCTTCAATTTTATATTCTATCTTCTCAAGAAGGAGATTAACAGGCTTTTGGTTGAAATTAGTTCCCCATTTTTCAAACATAATAACCCTGCCTAAATATAGCTATGGCCATCCCTGGAAATTACCAGCGAATTTCCGTATTCATTTATCTTAAAATCCTCTGACATCAGGTTTGGATGCACAGAACAACCACTGCCAATGCTTATGTTTTTAGGTATTCTTGTGTTAATGCCTACTGTTGTAAGCTCCCCTGTCTCAGAGCCTATTATGCTGCTCTTCCCAATGCTTACCCCTATATCTGTTATTGTCTTTGCTATCTTTACGCCAGGCCCTATATGGGTGTCAAAAAATAATATAGAATCCTTAACTTCGGCGCCTTCCTCAACCATCACACCAGGAAAAAGAATAGAATTTTCCACTTTTCCTTCTACTTTTACCCCATTATAGACCCTTGCATTATTTATTCCGGCATTTTTTCCAATAAGCGCAGAATCCCTGTCCCTTATAGCCTCATGGTCAAGATTTGTCCTTAATTTCATCTTATCAATATTAAGGGCTGGATTTTCACCCAATGTGTCCATGTTGGCAGTCCAGTATTCATCAAGCGTCCTGCTGTACGCCCAGTGTCCTTTAAACTTATAGCCGTAAAAATTATAGTAATTTGTCAAAACAGGCAATATGTCCCTGCCAAGTTCATGGGAACTCGCAATAATATTTTCAATAAGAAGTTTTTTAAGTATTTCAGGCTTAAACACATATACTGTCATTGAAACCCATTTGGAAATAGGTATTATTGGTTTTTCCTGATAAGACAAGACCTTCCCTCCCCTTGGGTCGTCATCAGATATTACAGCCTGACCAAAACGTGACATATCCCCTTTCTCTATCTCAACAAATGCAGCGGTGACGTCAGCTCCAGTATCCTTATGAAATCTGATAAGCTCATTATAATCCATTTCATAGATATGATCGCCTGAGATTATTATTACTGCCTTTGGTTTGGATGCCTCAATAAAATCAAGATTTTGATAAAGCGCATCCGCTGTTCCTTTGTACCAGTCTGCGGCATGCATACCCTGAAAAGGCGGCAAAAGTGTAATGCCCCTATGCCTTCCAATCATATCCCAGGGACTGCCTAATCCAATATGTTCAATTAAAGAGGATGACCTGTACTGGCTTAGAATACCAACTCTTTCAATACCGGAATTCATAAGGTTACTTAAAGGAAAATCAATTATTCTGTAAAGACCTCCAAAAGGAAGGGTTGATTTAGGACGGTAAAATGTCAATACTCCAAGCTCACCTACCCTGCCGCCTGCAAGAACCATAGCAATTATTCCAGACATTATAGCGCCTCCTTAAAAAAATTTTAACTTATCACTTAATATTTTATTCGGTGTCCATCGCCTCATCAACAATATGTTCAGGATTTCCATCAAATCCTTCATCCATAACCGACTCCATGCTGCCGATAAATTTTTTTATTGCCCTGGGGTCATCTTCTTCAAGACCATTAATCAAGTTTGGGTCTGCCATTTTTTTAAGCCTTGTTTCTTTGGATAATCGTATTGTAACACGGGAAATTAATTTTTTCAGTTCCTCTGAACCACATTTTTTACAAAAAGGAATAAATTCATCTTTTTTTAACATTAAATGTAAAGAGATGTTTTTACATTTAACACACTCAAATTCAAAAAGAGGCATAAATAAATTTTACTTAATCAATTCAGGTGTTTGGTGATATATTTTTGTAGTGTTGAGGTGGTGAATTTAAGCACTATGTCCTCATCCGGAAAATTTGAGATTGCAATTTCAGCCCTGGCGCTTTGTTTATGTCCTCCTGCAAAACCCATATTGCCAAAAACCTCCTGCGCAAGAAGTCCCGCATCCTTTCTATAGCCGTCACTTCTAAAAATAACAATAAGTTTGTCATTATAAAATCCAGAAACTATCACCCAGCCTATTTCATAAACATGGGTAAAAAAATCTGCAAGCACCACAAGTATATCCGGATTTTTAACCTTTCCAAGGTGAATATATATCCTGTTCTTTGAAATCTTAAGATTATCAATGGCAAAAAGAAAATATCTAAGCTCATCCCTTTTTATGTCCGCAATCTCAATCTTTTTTAAAAGCTGCTTATTCACATGATTAAAAATATATTGAAAGGCAAGGACATCCTGATAAATGGACTTTTTGGTAAAATTCTGGCTGTCCACTTTTATTCCGTAACAAAGGGCAGTAGCGAGATAAACAGAAGTCTTTATTTTCGCTGCTTTCAGATATTCCACCATCATTGATGAAACAGCCCCGTAATCAGGTCTTATATCAATAAATTGTGCGCTCCAACCCTGGGTTACGGGATGATGGTCAATAACCGCATCATAACAATATTTGCATATCTCTTCATTATGTGAAGGCTGGGAATCAATAAGGATTTTTTTATTAAAATTTTCTTTTTTAATTGATTTCCATTTTTGCAATGGAATTTTTAACAAGTCTTTCATGGCAATGTTATTGACCCTTTTTATCTCATTAGGATAGCATATAGTAATCTCATTTACCCTTCTGCTTAATATGCGTTTCATTGCAAAGGCGCTTGCCATGGAATCAGGGTCTGCGACAATGACGATAAGGACATTATCCTCTTTTTTAAAAAGAGATAATAATGCCTTTAATTTCTCGGACTGATTAAGTTTGTTGACCTTTATTAATCCTTCAGATGGATCATCGCTGATATTTTTTTTTTCTTGTTCTGTTGTTTTTTTGCTCATGAACAAATTTTATTATTCCTTAACCATACAATACATACAACAAAAATAACTACTAATATTCCAAGCACACCTAATTCTGCCATATAGTGGGAAAAAACAAACTCCTTTGAAAGGTCTGAAGAATGTGAAATCTCAAGGGAAATTATCAATATCCGTCTTATTGATGCAATAATTGCAACAAAAAGAAAAGGCTCAACACAATTTACAAAATTATCTTCAAGCATATGCACCTTAATAGTGTGCATAATTTCAAGAAACATTAATGCCAAAAGTATTTTATCCGCAACTTCTAAGGCTATATGGGTGATACTGGTTCCCGGAGAGATAAAAAAAAGAATAAACTTTGAGATTGCTCCGTAAACTACCAATAATGTCGCTGCAAAAAAAACAATAATCAATAAAACAAATAATAATTTTTCAAAAAAAATATATATGCTATTTAATTTTTCATGAAAATTTTTTGATTTTATCTCTGTCATATTACATTTTGATTTGTAACTATTTGATTTTCAGAACAACTTTCACATAAAGCATTAATATCAACCTTAAACTCATCCTCTTTCCTGATTCCAAATCTTGTCAAAACAAAATCATATTTTACAGGGTCTTCCGGGCATAATTTTTTAAAATTTTCAGTTATTTCAATGGAAGTCTTCATATCAGCCTGCTTTCTTTGAGTAAAACCCAATTCCTTTGATATCCTGAAAAGATGTGTGTCAAGAGGCACAATAAGCTCCTTTGGCAAAAGACAATTCCAGCCGCCACAATCAACATCGTCTTTTCTTACCATCCATCTTAAAAATAAAAATAATCTCTTGCAGGCGCTGCCGTTTTTGGGGTCAGCAAGTAGAAAAGATTTTTCGTAATTACCCTGAATTTCATTAATAAACAGGGAAAGCGCTGAAAAAAAGTCATTTTCTTTTAAATGAAAGGCAAGACAGCCTTCAAGGGAACCGTATTTCTTTAATACATTTCTAAGTCCAAGACAAAGGCGCCAGATGTTGTTTCCATCAGTAAATCTATGCTTAAAGCCTGAAAGAGAGGTTTTCAGGGAATCCAGATCACCATCTGTTATAAAATTATACGGATTTGGGATATTCTCAAGGATAAACCCCACATTTTTTAAGATAAGGTTAACCCTGCCGTATGCAAGACTTGATGCAATTAAAGCAACAATCTCCCTGTCCTTAAGATTTTCATAGCTATAAAGAAACTGCAAAGGATCAGGACTTACATAAATCCTTTTGTTGTAGCAGCGATAGAGACTTTCACAAAAAAGCCCGAGTTTTTTTAAATCCATATAAGATGGGGTTATAATTAGTGCGCCTTTTTTTAATCTCTGAAGTCATCCTGATGATTATCAAGAAATAAATGCTTTTCCAGATACGGGATGGATTCTCTTATTTCATCAGGGATGCCGCCATATTTTCCTTCAAATTCTTCAAGATATTTTTCCCTTCCCTTTAAAAAGTCAACAAGTTTTTTCTTCAATATTACCTTATCAGGAAAGAGTCTGAAAGAATTCATGATGTCCATATTTGCCCTGTCACACTGGATTGGATAATGATATCCAAGAAAATCCGGTTCAAGACTAAATCTTAGCTGGGATCTGCAAAGGTCGTTATAGGCGGATAATGACTGTCTCAGATTTACCTTGAGATTTTCTGCTCCAATAACGCCTGTATTAGCAAGATAACATTTTGTCTTATTTCTTTTGATAATATCATAAAATATCATTGCGTGTTCCAGACGGTTTCCTGCAATAAAGGGATCAAGAAAAAAGACCCTTTTGAACTTTCCTGCCTCCTCAGGGTTACCTCCTGAACTTTCAATGGACTCACCATAAATAAACTGCATGGTAGCCTGCTCAGGGGTCAGCTTACTAATTACATTTACAAATGGATTTCTTGTAAGCATGACTATTTGATCAAGTTTATCAGCCTTTAGAGTGGGGCTTGCTATTTCAAGGTTTGTTCTTGTCACTATTGCCCTGCCATTGGCTGTTTTTGATATGTCGTGAAAATCAGGCATATAGGGATATCTTGTTATGCCAACATTTTCAAGAAATGCATCCCTTGATTCAGCAGCCCTTAAAATCTCAGGCTGGCTCTCGTCAAGTCCTTCGGTTTTTACATATATGCCGTTTTGTTCAAAATTAATAAAGCTTCCATCAAAACCAAATGTTCCTCCGTCATCGCCAATCATCTCTGATCTTTCATGTGGCAACTTTACAAATTTTCTGCAAAGGGTGGTTGTCTTTCCTGTTGCGGTAAGACCTGCGACTCCCGTGACAACCTCCTTTAATTGTGGTCTTTCGGTTTCAAGGTCATAAACCCACAAAACATCTCTTCTTGCTCCTGTATGTAAAAAAATGCCATTTTTATCAATTGCCTTGACCCTCCAGTCTTCAAACTGGAAAACACCTTTTTTCCCCTCTCCAAGATAAATTGTATTTTTGCAGATTTTTACCTGATCTCCCCTTTTTTCTCCCATCCAGAGACGCACCTGAATATCTTTATCTATAAGTTTTTTGTGTGTGTTATGTTCAAAGGCTTCATCAGTAAAGTAAATTATTGTGTATGTGGGTTCTTCAACAAACCTTGGCGCGGGGCCATCGAGAAGGAGTTTTAATCCATATGCAATCTGGGAATATTGTTCAGGCATGATAAATCTGGCTGTTATGCCTTCACTGCCATCGCCGACTATTGTATCAAGGCTTATTAAGTTTTCTTTTCTAAGATATTCAACAGCGTTTTGAGCAAGTCTTTCTTCATCTTCACCAAAGGCATGGTCAATGCTGTTTCTTGTGTGAGGAGCAGAACGGGACATTGGTTCTGAGTCTGCCGCAACAGAGCCTATCTGGGTATTGATTACCCCTTCCTGTCTTAAGGCTATATCTTTTAATTCCTGAAGGGTCTTTCCCTCAATTAATCGTTTGTCTTTTTTGGCTTCCTGATATATTGTAACTGTAGCTTTCTTAAAATAATTTTCCATAAAGTTCCTCCGTACAATTTATAAAACTTTAACATAAAAAAAAAAATTAGAAAGTCCAAATATCAGCTCAAAAATAACGAAAAATAGATTTTAATGATTTAAGTGTTAAAATTTATAAGGAAGATTTAAGGCAACCTCTAAAAATACATATTTTTAGAGCTACCCTTAAGTAATTTTTTAAGTTATAAGATAAATATATTGAATTTAACAGATTATTTTATATAATTTATATTTTAAATTTAACAGATTATTGATTTGATTTTTTAGGGAGAGAAAAATGCTTGATTTTATTAGAAGAAATGCTTCATCAATGTTTATTAAAATTATATTGGGGTTAATAGCATTTGTTTTTGTTTTATGGGGAGTGGGAAATTATAAATCTTCAAGAAAAGAGATTGCCGCAACGGTCAATGGTGAAGAAATACTCTTTAGCGATTATCAAAGCGCTTATAACAACACATTAAAAAGATATCAGCAGGTATTTAAAGGCAATATTCCCCCTGATATACTGCAAAAACTTGACATAAGAAGACAGGCTCTTGATAATCTTGTTGATCTTGTCCTTGTGAGGCAGGAAGCAAAAAAATGGGGAATTCTTGTATCAAATCAGGAGATTCAGCGTGAAATAATGAATATCCCCGATTTTAAGCTGAACAATCAGTTTAATAAGGACATTTATTTAAAAATTTTAACTACAAACAATATTAATCCCGCCGAATTTGAGGAAGAAGTCAGGACACAGATTCTTATGGGAAAAATAAGGGTAATCCTTGGCGCCGGAATAATAATCCCTGACATTGAAATTGTTGATAATTTTAATTATAATAATGAAGAGATAAATCTTTCATATATTGAGCTTGGTTCTAACAACATCAAGAATAACGTAAATGCCACAGAGGAGCAGATAGTCCAGTTTTATGAAGCCAACAAGGAAAAATATAAAACCAATCCTATGATAAAGATAAAATATATAAATTTCCCCCAAAGTGAATATTTAAAAGAAATAAATATTTCTGAAAAAGACCTTGTAAATTATTATGAGGAAAATCTTTCTAAATATCAGGTTAATGAGCAAAGAAAAACAAAACATATACTTTTAAGGGTTGACCAGAATGCCACAGAGGAAATCGTAAAGAAAAATTATGACAAGGCAATTGATTTATTAAACAGGGTAAAAGCCGGGGAATCCTTTGAAGAAATTGCAAAAGAATTTTCTGATGACAAGGTTTCAGCGCTAAGAGGAGGAGAACTCGGACTTATTGAAAGAGGTCAGCTTGTAAAGCCTTTTGAAGATATGCTTTTTTCCATGAAAGAAGGCAATGTCAGCGAGCCAGTGCTTTCTGCATTTGGGTGGCATCTTATAAAACTTGAAGGCATAACTCCGGAGCGCCATAAAAAATTTGATGAAGTAAAAAGCGAAGTAAATGCAACTCTTACCGGTAATAGGCTTGATTTTTTAATGCAGGATAAAATCAACTCCGCATATGATGAAATAGTATTATCAGGAAGCCTTGATGAATACAGTGACAAGAAAAATATTAAAATTATGGAAACCGACTATTTTGATGATCCCAATAAAACAACATTAAAATTAACAAAAGATGCTGTTAATAGTCTTTTTCAGTTAAATAAAGGTAGTTTAAGCCCTATACTTAAGACATCTGACGGAGCTGCAATCGCAGAGCTTGTGGATATTAAACCCCCATACATTCCTGAACTTCAGGATATAAAAGAAAATGTTCAAAAAGAATTAATATCCGTTATAAAAAAAGAGCTGCTTAAGACAAAAGCCTCTGAAATTTTAAGCCTGGCTAAAAAAAGCGATCTTTCAAATGCCATAAATAAATCAGGATTAAAAAATGTAATCGTTAAGGAAACCGGATTTATTAAAAGAAAAGATGTTGGAACTTTAAGTGGAATTTCATCTGAAGTTATCATGAACGGATTTAAGCTTACAAAAGAAAATCCCTATCCAGAAGATGTTTTTGAATCAGGAAACAAATTTTATCTTATTTCATTAAAAGATAAAAACACCCATACCAAAGATATTACTGCCGCTGAAAAAAATGATATAAAGGAAAAATTTTACCAGACCAGAAGCTCAGAGGTTTTTGTAAAATGGGTTGAAAGTCTCAGGAAAGGCTCAAAAATAAAAATCACAGAAGGTATATTATAAAATTTGTCTTTGTAGGGGCATTAGCCCCTCAAAAAAAGTCACATTTTAATTTGGTCTAAATTTTTTTCAATGCCTCTTTTAGCGCCTCTATATGCACATCACCTGCAATATGAAGAGGGCTTTTTCCGCTTATAGGATCAAAATCAGATGGGTCAGACATACATATATATTGGGTCTCTCTCCCTATTTTTGATAATGCATCTTCTTTGGTCATGCCAATTAATTTTTTTGCCACCATCCACGTTGCCCCGCATGGCGCGCCCCTTTTCACCTCAATTGAAGTTATAACATTATCCCGGACAGTAATCTTTAACTCTGGTTTTCCAAAAATTGTCCCATACTTGCCTGTTTTGCTGTCTTTTTGAAGGGAACAGCAGGTAGGAGGATTTATGGAATCCATCAGATTTTTACCTGAAGAAATTACAGGGATATTCTTTTTTTTACAAATTTTTACAAGATGTTCTGAAAGATCAGGGTGTTTGATGAAATTAAGGACAAGATCCGCTGAAAGATCCTCTGAGAGATAATTTTCAGGGTCATCAATAAAATCAGGCAGGTCAGATGAATTAATATCAAATACTCGCTCTATTTCAATATCTTCCCCAAAAACTGTAATCCCTGCAATTTTATACTCACCCGAGCCATCTTCCTGAAATACTACAATTTTATATGGTTTTTTATCCAATTAATCACCTTTTATTATCTGATAAACTTGTCTTGGGTCAATTTTATTTTCATTTGCAATGCTTTTAAAATTTTGTTCCGGATTGGCATTGATGTTTTTGTTTTTTAATCTTGACAAGACTTCATCAAGAGGAAGCTTGTTTTGTGATGCAAATTCTTTAAGGGACAATCTTCCAGCGCCTTCAGGGGGATTTGCCGGAAGAGCAGAGAATGGGTCATCAATGGATTTTTTTTCAATAAGAAAATTATAGACCTGATTAGGGTTTAAATGTGCCTTTTTAGCAATGTCTTTTATTGAGTTTTTTGGGTCAGTGACATGGATGCCTTTTTGAGCAAGGATTTTAAGGCATTCATCAACAGAAATGCCTGTTTCTTTTGCTGTTCTTTCAAGGCTTGAAAGTTCCGCATGTCCGTAAGGGGGGTTTCCATATTTTTTAGGATAGCTCTCCTTTATGGCTGCGTTTAAACCTGAAATAAAGGAAAATGGCGGAAGGTTTAATATGCTGCCCGTTGTAATGACAAAGGTTATAAAAATTGATATAAAAACGGGAGATGTAAAAAAATTCAAGCTTTTCTTTTGGGAAAGATAGCCTGTTATAGACTTCCAGTTATAGTAAATATGTAAAAATCCAAAGATAAGAAAGAAAACTCCCGAATTAATATGCAGATCATCCCAATTATCCTTTGAAAGTCCGAAAAAATTCCATTCAACCCAATAGGCAATTCTTCCAGGTGGTTCAATGTATAAGATAATGCTTGTAAAAAGCAAAATCAGACCAGTAAAAAAAAGCAAAAGAGAAATTGATTTACGCATCTTAGTTGAATTTTGTATCCTTTATATTATTATTAAACTTCACATTATATCATACTACGAGGAAAAATTAAATGTTTGAATGGCTTTTTTCACCTGAAAGCTGGTTTGCGTTAATAACCCTGACCTTTCTGGAAATAGTTCTGGGCATAGATAATATTATCTTTATTTCAATAATGGCAGGAAAACTTCCCCCTGAACAACGTCCAAAGGCAAGGATTATAGGGCTTGCTCTTGCAATGCTTACCCGTATCGGACTTTTGTTGTCTCTTGCATTTATAATGAAACTTACAAAACCTCTTTTTGTAATATTTGCTTATGAAATTTCAGGAAGAGACATAATACTTATTGTGGGAGGTCTGTTTCTCTTAATGAAAAGCACCCTTGAAATACATGAAAAACTTGAGCATCTTGAAAAACCAATGCAGGTAAAGAGTTCGGGCACATTTAACAGTATTGTCATACAAATAATGTTTCTCGATATTATTTTTTCGCTGGATTCAGTGATAACTGCAGTGGGTATGGCAAGGGAAATACCCATAATGGTCATAGCCATAGTTCTTGCTGTTATTTTTATGATGTTTGCCTCGGGTCCAATAAGTGATTTTGTTGACAAACACCCAACAATTAAAATACTGGCTCTTAGTTTTCTTATTCTTATCGGAGTCGCCCTTGTGGGGGAGGGACTCGATTTTCATATACCAAAGGGATACATATATTTTTCAATGGCTTTTTCATTTTGCGTGGAAATGATTAATATGAGGCTTAGACACCCTCTTTCTCCTTTAAATGTTATAGAAGATTATGAAGCTGAAGATAAAATGTCAAAATAGCGGATAAATTGATAAAAAATTCATTTTTATGTAACAAGTCTGTCATTTATCAAAA
>DYOW01000099.1 GCA_020720325.1 Desulfobulbus propionicus | reverse complement strand
TTTTATCCTCTTTTTTCTATTATTTGCAATAATCTGGTTCTTAAACTTTCAGGAATAAATTTTAAGGATAATTCCACGGATTTTTTAAGATATTGCGGAAGGTCGTACTTTCCCCGCCAGTATTCATTCATTACGTCAATATCAACATTATGTAGAAGCCTTAAAATGGAAAATGCCACAAGATATACATCATCAATCAAGCCGTAAAAAGGAATAACATCAGGGACAAAATCAATTGGGTTTATAAGATACAAAAGCGCCGCGAGAAGTATTGCCTTATCTGTGGCGGCAACCCTTTTATCTGTGATAAGCCCTGCCATAAGCATTGAAAGGTCTGAAATATGACTTATGATCTCTTTTAAAAGTTTTTTATATCTTTTTTCCTTTTTTTCTTTCTGTTCATATCTTATAATTGTTTTGTCCATGAATAATTCTCCCGCGGGGTTTAATAAATATATGAATATTATATATCCTATTTCATTTCTTACAAACTCTTTTATCAGCATTTTATCCAGTTTTATTGATGAAATAACTGTTTTGTTCCCTTTTTCAGATTATTATGAGAAGGAGCGCGAATTAATTAAGTTGAATATATTTAAGGATTTTAATGAGATTGACAGCGTCTCTTCAAAGGACATATCAAATATAATAAGCTGGGCAGGACAATTTGAGAATCTTTCAGATTCAATATTATCAGAAAGCCTGCAAAGTAACGGTTCAACTGAAACAATTGATGAGATAATAAACAGCATAAAAAAATCTTCTTTCCAGGACATTAGCCATATTTCCCAGGATAACAAAAGCCTTTTATTACGTTTTTTTTATGAATATGACCGCAAACAAGAGGAAATTAATGCGGATTACAATATTTTTCAGGATAAATTTACAGGTTTGTCAAAGATATTAAATGGACAGGAAGAACAAGGTGAGGTTTCAGCGTCTAATCATCTAAAAATTAATCCCATTGATTTTAATATTTTGAAACCCGGTTTAAGATTAAAAATCTGGACACAGCTTTTAAATGAAATGCAAGGCTATAATGCGCTAAATTTAATAGGTGTTTCAAGGGAAATAAAGGATATTGTGGGTGATGTGTATTTTAATCTCACCGGAGAGCTTCCTGAGACAGTCCTTGAACTTGATTGTGATAATATAAAAGCAACAAAAGATGACAAAAAAAATATCACAATACTAATTGACAAGCTGTTTTCCTTAAACAATCAGGATATACCCAATAAAAGCGTTATATTTAAACAAATATTGGCGCAACTGGAAACCCAGTGGAAATTTTCGTATAAACCCAAGGATAATTCAGTTATAAAGCTGTATTTTATGAAATTAAATAAGACAACATTAAAGGATATTCTGCTCTATAATGCCGGGCTTAAAGGGAAAAAAGATGTTATTTTAAGGGAAAATGATACAGTTGCAATTTTTGCAGGGTGATTTTATATTTTTTATTAAAGAGTTGTTGTTTAGAGTTATTTACTTTTGACAAAATATGTATGCTATGATAATTTTAAATTAATTTAAGAATTTTGTGGAGAAACGCTTATGCCTACCATAAGTATGTTTTATGGTATTATCATCTCAATGTTTTTTGAAATAAAAGAAAAACATCACTTGTCTCATATCCACATACGTTATCAGGGATACAAGGCTTCAATTGCAATTGAAAATGGTTCTTTGCTGGCTGGTGAATTGCCTCCCCGCTAACTGCGTATGGCGCAGGTTTGGATTGATTTGCACCGTGAAGAATTGTTAGCAGATTGGGAGCTTGTAAAAGAAGGCACAGAACCTTTTCGTATTGACCCACTAAAATAAGAGGTTTAGAAATGCTACTCGATGTAATTAATGTCAAAGCCTACCCTGATTTCACCTTGCTTCTTGAATTTGAAAACAATGAAAAAAGAATTTTTAATATGACACCTTATTTAGGAAAAAAACCATGGGTTGCGCTTAAATCCAATAATTCTTTTATTTCTGCTTTTGTTGAAAACGGAACTGTGGTATGGCCTGGAAATATTGATATTGACCCAGAAACATTATATGAAAAATCATTGCCTTTAGAAAGCAACTAATTTCAAGAAATCTTAGACCCTACCTCAACATCAGCGTCATAAATGCCTGTCAGATGTAATCCAGCCGCATCCTTTGCCACAAGAAGCATTCCCTCGGATACGATACCCTTTAATTTTACAGGCTTAAGATTTGCCACAATAATAATCTTTTTGCCAACAAGGTCATCGGGATTAAAATGCTCTGCAATGCCTGATACAATTGTCCTTTCCCTATCAGCCTTAACAGTAAGCTTTAAGAGTCTGTCAGCCTTTGGAACTTTTTCAACGGCAAGTATTTCTGCGACCCTCAAATCCACTTTTTTGAATTCATCAATGCTTATTTCAATGTTTTCAATAATATCCGCTGGTTTTTCTTCTTTTGTCTCTGTTTTTGTTTCAGTTTTTATATTTTCCTGTTCCTGCATGTTTTTTTTCTCCGTAATATCTATTCTTGGGAAAAGCGCTGATGAAAGGTTTATCTGATTGTTTTCACAAAGCATTCCCCATTTTTTTGCATCATTAATATCAAAATTTATATCATCAAAGCCAAGGGATCTTAGTATTTTTTCCGATGTTTCTGGCATTGCCGGGTATGTGAGAAGCGCGGTTATTCTGAGACATTCCATAAGTCCGTATAAAAGCGAAGCTAACTCATCTTTTTTATCCGGTTGTTTTGCGAGTTCCCAGGGGGCATGCCTGTCAATAAGCTTGTTTGCAAGGTTTATTATCTCCCATAACCCCTGATACGCCCTTGCCATGGCAAAAGATGACATTTCAGACTGCCAAATCTCAATATAACCAAGAAGGGCATTTTTTAATTTTTCCTCTGCCTCATAAGACCTCTGGGGTTTTACAATCTGTTCTCCAAGGTATTTTTTAACCATAGTTAATGTGCGGCTTAAGAGATTTCCAAGGTCATTGGCAAGGTCCGCGTTAATCCTTAAAATCCATGAATTTTCATTAAACACAGCGTCAAGACCGAATACCATCTCCCTTATAAAGCAATATCTTGTGGCGTCAATGCCATAATTTTTAACAAGATACTCAGGATTAATGACATTTCCAAGGCTTTTTGATATTTTTTGCTCCTTAATCTGCCAGTATCCGTGGACATGAAGGGATTTATAGGGATTAAGTCCCATTGCCTTAAGCATTGTGGGCCAGTAGATGCCGTGGGGCTTTAATATATCCTTTGCAATGACATGATGGGAATTTTCCCATGATTTTGCAAAATTTTTATTTTGCGGAAAGCCTATGCCGGTTAAATAATTGATTAAGGCGTCAAACCAGACATATGTCACAAAATTTTCATCAAATGGAAGGGGAATCCCCCACTTAAGTCTTGATGTTGGTCGTGATATGCAGAGATCCTCAAGAGGTTCTTTTAAAAATGACAAGACCTCGTTTTTGTATCTTTCGGGTTGAATAAAATCAGGATTTTTATTTATATGGTCAATGAGCCAGTCCTGATATTTGCTCATCCTGAAGAAATAATTTTTTTCATTTATTTTTACAGGCTCTGTGAGGTGGTCGGGGCATAGTCCGTCTTTTAATTCCCTTTCAATATAAAATCTCTCGCAGCCAAAGCAGTATAGACCTTCGTACTCCCGAAATTCAATATCGCCCTTGTCGTAAACAAGCTGAAGTATGCGCTGGACTGTTTTTATATGTTCAGGGTCTGTGGTTCTTATAAAACGGTCATTTGAGATATTAACAAGAGGAAGGATATTTTTAAATAACCCGCTTATTGCATCAGTGAATTCCTTAGGGGTTTTTGAGATTTTTTCCGCTGCCTGAACGATTTTATCTCCGTGCTCGTCTGTTCCCGTAAGGAGAAAAACATCTTCTCCAAGCATCTGATGAAATCTCTTCTGCGCATCCGCAATTATTGTTGAATATGCATGTCCTATGTGCGGGGGCGCATTTACATAATAAATAGGGGTTGTTATATAAAAATTTTGTTTCATTTTTATTTTCTTTTTTTCCCCTCATGGCGCTCATGGGAATCTGATAAATCATTTAGCTCAATAACCTCATCTTCAAGACCTGCATCCTGGTATGATTCTTCAAGCTCATATCTGAGGCAGCACAAAAGCCTGCCGCATCTTCCGGAAAGCTTGGAGGGATTTGGTATGAGGTTTTGATCCCTTGCCATTTTAAGGGTTACCGGCTTAAAATTATTAAGATAAAGGCAGCAGCACATTTCTCTTCCGCAGTGCGCCGCGCCTCCCACCATTTTTGCCTCATGCCTTATGCCAATCTGGCGCATTTCTATCCTTGATTTAAGGGTTTTTACAAGCTGTTTGACAAGTTCCCTGAAATCAATTCTACCCTCTGAATAGTAGTAAAAAATAATTTTACTGCCGTCCATATAGCTTTCAACCCTTGTAAGATCCATTTTTGTAATGCCAAGCTCTTCATTGAACTGGATGCATAGTTCCTTTGCCCTTTGTTCTTTTTCAAGGTTTTCTTTGTATTTTTCCATATCTTCGGGAGTTGCTGTTCTTATAAAATTCACTGATGAGGCAAGGGGTAATATTACTTTTATGGGCTTTGCAACAATCTTGGCCACCTCATCCCTGCCATCAATCTGAAATTTAATCCAGTCTTCTTTTTTTAAGTCAGTCAAGGGAAAAACCACATGGAATTCATGCCAGTCATCCCTTTGTTTTAAGGTGACAATTATATTGTACGTTGGCTCAGGCGCTTGATTTTCTGCATCTTCCTGTGAAAGCGCAGGTTCAGTTTGATTATCTTTTGATAATTCGGGTATTATTTCAGTATTTTTTTCGGGATATGTATCTTCCATTTTTTCTCTATGATAAATAATAAAAAAACATTTTTAAATTGAATTGCAATAAAATGCAAGGGATTTTTCAATTATTAATGATTTATTAATGTTTCTGTCAATAAGGTAAAATGCATTATTTAGCCAGATATTATGCTCAAGAATTTTTTCTGGTATAAATTTATTTTCCTTTTCGTTAATAAAAGTCATAACTTCACAATTTAACACATTGTTTATTCCATTACAAATCATTAATAAATCCCTGTTTATGGTAAGCAGCATTTTTAAGACAAGTATTGTCATTGTCGCGCTCTTAGAAATTTTGTCAGAGAGATTTAATAACTCAAGCATAGAATAGTTTGATTTATTTTCAATAAATTCGAGAATTTGTTGTCTTATATTAAAAAAATCCGTTTCCTTTAAGGCTGAAAGCTCTTCTCTGCTGGTGATTCCAAGATATTTAATTAATGGTAAAAAAAACGGCGGCAGAGATAAATTTTGCATGTCTTCCTCTGAAATGTCAAAAAAAAGCGGCATATTAAGCGCCTGACACCGGGATATTATCGTTGGAAGCAACATATCCATGCTGTTTGTGCACAGGAAAAAATAATTGTCACTGTTTGGTTCTTCAAGGGTTTTTAAGATAGTATTTGCCGCCTCCTGATTAAACCTGTGGCAGTCATAAATTATGCAAACCCTTTTATCAAAATATGGAGGATAGGCAAATTTATTTATTATCTCCCTTATCTGATTGATTTTTATAAAACTTCCGTCAGGACGGACAATAATAAGGTCAGGATGGACATTTGCGGAAAATTTTTTACAGGACTCACAAGCCCCGCATGGCATTAATTCATCATCAGCATTATTTATGTCAATATCATTACAAAGAATTGTTTTTGCAATATTTAAGGTTATTTCTTCTTTTATACTCTGATTTCTCCAGTTTAAGAGATATGCGTGGGCAAGCTTTTCCTGTTTTATCGCTCTTTTAAAGAGTCTTGAAATCCTTAAAGGAAGATGACTACCCTTGTCCATCATTGCCATTATTATCCTGAAAATCAGTGGTGGGAAAGTTTATCACAGGATTCAGGAAAAAATATCTCTCATAGCCTTTTTGATAATCTGTCCACATCCTTTCATTTCCCTTTAATCCACCCTTTAATTTATATAAATATGCAATGGTTGAATCAAGATAATCCATGAGATGCAGTAAAAATGCCTCTTCCATCATGGGCAGAACCACTGCATTCATTTCTTTTGTGCCATGATGGCTTAAAATAAGATGCTGCAGATTAAAAAATGATTTTTCGTCAAAATTATCAAGTTTCTTTGCATATTCCTGAACTACCTGTGTGCCAATAGGTATATGTCCCAGAAGTCTTCCCTCATCTGTAGTGGAAAATGAGGCCTTTGAAAAGTTATATGACCTTATTTTTCCAATATCGTGAAGAATTGCGCCTGTAAAAAGAAGGTCGCTGTCAAGATGTCTGTAAACATCCCTTAAAGAATCAATAAGCCTGCAAATACTCATGGAATGTTCAAGAAGTCCGCCAATATAACAGTGGTGATGCCCCTTGGTTGAGGCAGGGCAGTCGCAGTAATTTTTGAGCATTTTCTCATCATGAAAAATTGCCTCAAGAAGCCCCCTAAAAAAGGAATTATTTTTGACCTTGTCAATAAAATCAAAAAGTTGCTTTTTTAGTTCTTTTCTGTCAAAAGGTGTGACAGGCATAAAATCGTCTAAATTAATCTGATCATCAGGGATTTTTTCAATATTTTTTATATTTAACTGGATGGAAGACTCGTATTTTTCCGCAGCGGCATCAACAAAAATATAATCATCTTTCTCAAATATCTTGTCAAATTCATCTGCCCTGTCCCATACCTTTGCATTAAGCGATCCCGTTGAATCAAAAAGTGTTAGATTGAGGTAATGTTTTCCAGTCTTGGTTTCAAGTATTTTTTTGTTCTCTACAAGAAAAATCCCGTTAATTCTGGTCTTTTCCTGAATTTTATTTATAAAAATACCTTTGTTTGCCATAAAAAATATCTCCTTAAAATTTTGTAAAATTTGTTTTGAAATTTTTATTATTAATAATTTTCCTTAAGGGAAACTTTTTTATAAAAAGAGTCTCCCCAATATTTTTTTAATATTAAGTGTAGCTCGCAAAATATATGTTTTGAGATTGCTTCGTCACTTCTTTCCTCGTAATGACAATGCCCGTCATTGCGAGCGATAGCGAAGCAATCTAATTTTTAGAGGTTGCCTTAATAATCTTATTCGGCTCTATGTGATTTTTAGTGGGTAATATTTTTATCACCCCTCACCCTAACCCTCTCCCACAAGGGGAGAGGGAGCAATTAAATTTCCCCTCCCTTGATGGGAGGGGATTAAGGGG
>DYOW01000185.1 GCA_020720325.1 Desulfobulbus propionicus | reverse complement strand
ATAAATTGTTTGGTTGTAAACCAACAAAAATTGGGCAATGGAAATTTCAAAAATAGTATGAAGTCAATTAAATAAACATTCTAATAGTGAAAGCAATTATTCCAATCATTCCAATAATCCTATTAATAACTGCTTGTGAACATCCGAAAAGCAAGGAGGAAATTAAAAAAGAGATTTTTCAAACTGAAAAGGATTTTGAAAGGATGGTATTGGAAAGGGGTGCCGCAGATGCATTTTATAATTTTGCCGATGAAAATGCAGTCATTAAAAGGGATAATGATTCACTTATTTTTGGGAAAGAAAGTATTAAAAACTATTATAAGAACAACGATAGTAAAAATGCCACCGTTAATTGGACGCCTGATTTTATAGATGTGTCAGAGGATGGGAGTCTTGGTTATACCTATGGAAAATATGTATGGAAAATTAAAGATGACTTAGGTAAAACTATTGAATACAAAGGAATTTTTCATACAGTTTGGAAACGACAACCCGATAAAAGTTGGAAGTATGTTTGGGATTAGTTTTTAAGTTAAAATTCCTTTTCAAAAGAAGGGCCGAATAGTTTTATCCACCCAGCCCCATAATCGTTTTACTTCATGAATTATTTGATGGCTGCAAACGCTTGTTCTAGGTCAGCCTTTATATCGGCAATGTTTTCGATACCTACCGATACCCGCAATGCTCCGGGTACTACCCCCGATTTCAGTTGTTCCTTTTCCGATAATTGCTGTTGTGTTTTTGAGGCTGGGTGGATTATCAGGGTTTTTGCATCGCCCACAATTTAAGAAAAGATAAAATTAGCTGTAAATAGAATAATGATTATTCATTATCTTTGTATAAAGATTGAAAAAATGAAAGCAATAGAAATAACCGCTAAGACAGATAAACAAGGCCATTTGAAGATTAACTATCCTATGAATAAAAAGGAAAGTAATGTTCGTATCATTATCCTTGTTGATGAAAAAAGCGATGAAGTGGATGAGGAGAAGTTATGGATGAATTCAATTTCCGCGAATCCGGCATTTGATTTTTTAAATGACATAAATGAAGATATTTACACCGTAACTGACGGAGAACCATTTCATGATTAAGAATTCTATTGTGCTTGTTCCTTTTCCTTTTGATGACTTTTCAGCTTCCAAGGTAAGACCTGCCCTTTGTTTAACATCTGAAATTGGAAAAAATAGCCACATTATAATTGCTTTTATATCAAGCAAAATACCAGAGGACTTGATTGAAAGTGACTTATTATTAAAAAAATATTCTCAAAATTAATTAGGGACTGGATTATACGTTGATTCGGTGATTAGATTGCATAAAATTGTGACAATTCCCAAAAATCTAATTAAAAGAAAGTTGGGTATAATTAACAAT
>DYOW01000098.1 GCA_020720325.1 Desulfobulbus propionicus | reverse complement strand
GAAAAGAAAATCTTTGAGAATTATTACAATTCTTGTAATGAGCTTTTAAGCATTCAATCAAAAAGACTGGAGCATGATTTTAAAGCTGCAAAGGAAGCTACAGATCAATTAAGATTATTAGCTATGATTATTATTTTTGTGGTGATTATTATATCTACTTTGATTGCCTATTTTCTGTCAAGCGATATTTTGAAAAAACTTGGAGCAGACCCGTCAGAATTGCATGAGGTAGCCAGGCATGTTGGAAGTCTTGATCTTACGATTGCTAAAGCTGACGCACAAAATGCGCAGGGTATATACGGGGTGTTTCTTGAGCTTTCAAGGCAGCTTTCTGATATTATTTATAAAATTAACAATTCTTCTGGAAAAATAGCAGATAATGCCCGAACTTTAAATTTATCTTCCACTCACCTGAAGCAGGCTGCCTCCGATGCCCAGAATAAATCAGAGCAGATAAAAGAAAGCGCCAATACCGCTGCAGAAAGCGTGACAAGTGTTGCGGCGGCAATGGAGCAGATGGTGGCAACAATTACAGAAATAAGCAGAAATACGATAAATGCCAAGGAAGCAGCTAATATTGCCAATCAGGAGGCTCTTTCAGCAAATGATGTTATTTCAAGTTTGTCACTGTCAGCTGATAAAGTTGGAAATATTACAAAACTTATAGGTGATATTGCGAGCCAGACCAATTTGTTGGCGCTTAATGCAACTATAGAATCGGCAAGGGCAGGAGAGGCAGGAAAAGGTTTTGCGGTTGTCGCAAACGAGGTCAAGGAGCTTGCAAAGCAGACAGCGAATGCTGTTAGCGATATTGAGAGTATTGTAAAGGCAATTCAGGATCAGACAAAATCTACTCAGTCCGCTGTGAATCAGATCGTGGAGTCAGTGGAAAAGGTTACTGATTTAACGAATAATATTGCCTCTGCCGTGGAAGAACAATCCGCAACAGCCACAGAAATAAGTCAGAGGATACAAATAGCAGACTCGCAGGTTCAAAATACAACAAATTTCATATCTTCCATTGCAAGCGCCGCATATCAGACAAATACCAGCTCAGAAAGTGTAAAGACAGCATCGGATGAATTAAATAGTGAGGCGGAGATATTGTCAAAAGAAATGTTAAAGTTTAAGTTATAGTTTTGAAAGATGTTAATTATTTAAAAAATTTGGTTTTATATGAAATATAGTGGGTAAATTATGGAAATTGACTTCAAACTATAAAATGCTATTCACCCTCCCCTTAATCCCCTCCCATCAAGGGAGGGGAAATTTAATTGCTCCCTTTCCCCTTGTGGAAGAGGGTTGGGGTGAGGGGTGATAAAAATATTACCCCCTAAAAATCACATAGAGCCAAAAATTTATTATTGTTTTTTTTGTATAAATTGGTTAGTCTTTATACATAATACTTATTAGAAAAACTAAAAATTCTCCTGAGGTGTAATATTATGAGCATGGAAAGTGATATTCTTAAAGATTTTCTTGCTGAATCCAAAGAAAACCTTGAACTTCTTGACCAGCAGTTTGTTGAACTGGAACAGGATCCTGAAAATGCTGATCTTATAAAAAGTATTTTCAGGACTATTCATACAATAAAAGGAACTTCAGGTTTTTTTGGCTTTACCACCCTTGAAGGCATCGCACATTTCGCAGAAGATATTCTTTCCAAGCTCAGAGACGGTGTTATAAAGGTTAATGAAGATATTGCTTCAATGCTTCTAAAAGCCGTTGATCATATTAAAATTATACTTTCCACCCTTGAGAAAACCAGTAAAGAGCCAAATGATCTTGTTCATCTTGATTTTATTGTAGATTTAAGGAATTTTTCTGAAAAAATAGTAAAAGGCGGGGTAATTCCAAGGGGTAGGATAGAACCTAAAAAAGCCCCTGTTATAGCTACCCCCGTAGAAGAACCTGCAAAACCTGTTCAAAAAGAACCTGTGAAAGAACCTTTGCAGGAAATTATTGCAGAAAAAGAGGAAATCGCGTCTCCAAAAGAAGAAGAGGCAGAGGCTAAACCCGAATCTCCGCCAGCAATGAGGGCACAGGCAGCCATGCCGCAGCAGGCGTCAAATGTTCACTTAACTGAAACACATGTCAGGGTTGATGTAAATCTTCTTGATAAATTAATGAATCTTGCTGGTGAGCTTGTTCTTTCAAGAAATCGCCTTGTTCAGATTGCCTCTGTATTAAATAATCCTGACCTTCTTGCCGCAAATCAGAGAATGAGCCTTATTGTAACAGAGCTTCAGGAACAAATAATGAAGACAAGGATGCAGCCTGTGGGAAATGTCTTTAATAAATTTCCAAGAATTGTCCGTGACCTCGCAAAGATGGCTAAAAAACAGGTTCAGTTAAAGATTGAAGGCGCAGAGACCGAGCTTGACAGGTCTATTGTTGATGTTATTAAAGATCCATTGACACACATGGTGAGAAATTCCATAGACCACGGCATTGAATTCCCTGATATAAGAGTGCAGAAAGACAAACCTGAGTTTGGCGCCCTTATTATGAAGGCATATCATGAAGGCGGTCAGGTAATAATTGAGATAAAAGATGATGGCGCTGGCATTGACCCTGTAAGGATAAAGAAAAAAGCCATAGAAAAGGGTGTTGTAACCAAGGAACAGGCATCATATATGTCAGACAGGGATACGATAAATCTTGTTTTTGCCCCTGGCTTTTCCACAGCCGAGCAGGTGACAAATATTTCAGGACGCGGTGTGGGAATGGATGTTGTCCGCACCAATATAGAAAAACTTGGCGGAAATGTGGAAGTTTTAAGTGAAGTGGGACACGGGACAACAGTCAAGGTAAAAATACCTCTTACCCTTGCAATTATTCCGGCCCTTATTGTAAAAAGCAATGAACAAAGATATTGTATTCCACAGGTTAATCTCGTAGAGCTTGTAAGTCTTGGCAAAAATGAGATTTCAAAAGATATTCAGATAGTGGGTGATTCGGAGTTTTACAGGTTAAGAGGCGAGATACTTCCTCTTTTGCGTCTTGACTCCCTTCTTGCCCAGTCAAAAAACGAACAAAATGTTGAAGAGGATATGCACGTTGTGGTCTTAAATTCAGGAGAGAGGCATTTTGGTCTTGTTGTGGATCAAATCAATGATTCTGAAGAGATTGTTGTCAAGCCCCTTGGAAAATATCTTAAAAATATTGAAACATATGCTGGCACAACACTTATGGGTGACGGAAGAGCCGCATTAATTCTTGATGTTGTGGGAATGACATCAAAACTAAGTTTTAAATCAGAAGAAAGCATACAAAAGGCAAGATTAATAGCAGAAGGAACATCAGAAGAAGATAAACAGTTTCTTTTGCTTTTCAAGGTTTCAGATGATGAATATTTTGCAATACCCCTTGGAATTGTTAATCGTCTTGATAAAATCAAAAGGGAAAAAATTGAGGTTGTGGGCGGCAGGGAGATTGTCCAGTACAGGGGACATTCTATGCCTCTTATCAGACTTGAGAGCTTTTTGCCTATTTCTCCTCTTCCTGACCTGGCGGAATATCATCTGATAGTTTTTAATATGAATAACAGGGATGTTGCGGTTGTGGTTTCCGCAATTGAAGACAGCATGGAGATAAGCATTGATATTGAAGAACATACCTTTAAGCAGGACGGAATCCTTGGTTCCGCAATTATTAAGGACAGGACAACATTATTTTTGGATATATATCAGATTATACAGATGTATGACCCGTTATTTTTTGAAAAATCTGAAGCCACCAGTGTTTCAAGGCTGATGCTTGCGGAAGATTCAAATTTTTACAGAAATCTACTTCACTCATATTTGACAGCCTCAGGATATGATGTTGTAATTGCAAAGGACGGTCAGGAGGCATGGGAGTTGCTTCAGAGAGAGCCTGTTGACCTTCTTATCACTGATATTGAAATGCCAAAGATGACTGGTCTTGAGTTGACAAGAAAGATAAGAGAGTCTGAAAAGCTCAGAAGACTTCCCATTATTGCCGTAACTTCTCTTTCTTCAGAAGACGACAAGAGAAAAGGTATTCAGTCCGGTGTTGATGAATATCAGGCAAAACTTGACAGGGATAAGGTGCTTTATGCCGTGGAAAAATTATTAAAACAAAAAGCGATTATTTAATATAATTTTATAATCCTGGAGGAAAATACCAATATATGAATAAAGATAATCTGCCGGCAGCCCAGACAACTGATATTCAGGAGATTAAGATCCAACTGACAAATCAGTTTGTCACTTTTTATTACGGAAAACATTTTTTCGGATTGCCAATTGATGTGGTAATTGAAATCAATCGTTTTCTTGAGATAACTCCTGTTCCCCTTGCCTCTGATTATGTGGCAGGCATTGTTAACCTGAGGGGACATATCCTGACAGCAATTAATCTTGGCTTAAGAATAGGTCTTTTAAGTTCATTTAGTCAGGGTGAAAACAGGACATTTTTTAATATTATTATGGGTAACCGTGAAGAACCCATGAGTCTTCTTGTGGAAAAAATCGGTGATGTCATGACCATACCACGAGATAAAATTGAGCCTCCACCTGAGATTCTTACTGGTGTTGACAAGAAATATGTAAAATTTATTTGTAAACTTCCTGGTCAACTTCTTACCATACTTGACTGGGAGGCATTACAGAATGTTAATTAAGTTATAAAAGAAGCGTTAAGTTTTAAGCGCTAAGAAAAATTCAAAATTAATTATAAAATCATTTACTTAAAACTTAGCGCCTTACACTTAAAACTTTTTTTTATTTTAATGGATTATCTGATAAGATGCATGAAATAAATCCCTGGAATATACTTGGTTTACCGCCAAATGCCTCACTTAATGAGATTAAAAAGGCCTACAGAAGACTTTTAAAAGAAAAACATCCTGATACCTCTCAAAAAATTTCAAAATATGATATCTCCCACATAAAATGGGCTTATAATTGTATTCTTACAAAATCTTCTCCGCTTATTTGCGAAAAATCACATGAAATTTTTGAAGGAGATGACATTTTAGACATACAAAATGCTGTTGAAGACGGCATTTTTTTGTTTTTTGATGTATCCATGGAGGACGCCTTTTACGGAAGGACAATAACAATAAATCTGCCTGATAAAGAGGATTTTTGTCCTCAATGTGAAGGCAGGGGAAAGGTCTCAGGCCCCGGAGAAAAAATTTGTTCGAATTGTCACGGCAAAGGTTATCTTAATCTCCAGTGGGGCGATGAAGTAATGAAAATAATGTGTAAGGAATGCGCTGGAATAGGCAAGATAAATCTCCCATTTTGCCCAAGATGCAATGGACGGGGCAGGGTATTAATAACAAAAAATGTTTCAATAAACCTTCCAAGAGGGGTAAAAAACGGCGCTGTGCTTAAAATTCCTAATTTTTCCGGTAAAGAAGGAAGTTTCATAGCAAGAGAGACATTTTTTATAGAATTAAAGATAGCTTTTCCGGAAAATTGGAAAATAGAAGGTCTTGATATATATTCAATTGTTGATGTTGATATCTGGACATCACTTATTGGCGGCGAAATTGTTGTGGATACCCCGGAAATACCCAAAAAATGTTATATTCCTCCCCTTACAACTGATAATAGAAAAATAATTCTTGAAGAAATGGGCTGGAGGGATGATGTTGACAGGGGGGATATGTATGTAATCCCCCGAATAATTTTCCCAAAAGATAAGCCTTCCTCAGAGGTTGTGGCAATGTTAAAGACAGTTAGCCGCCTGTGGCCTGTGGATTCTGTAAAAATGCTTGATAACAGGTAATTGTGTCTTGGGGGATAAAAAATAATTATTATTCAAAAGTATAAAAACTCTAAGTTATTCTCTATTTCTTTGAATTGTTTATAATTTGAATTGTAATAATTTTTTTTATTTATAGCTTATAACATATATCCATTTATGGATTATTTTAAGGATAATAACATGGAACAAAGAGAATGCGTTGCTATTGTTGCAAGACAGCCTATTTTTGACAGGAAAAAGAAAACTGTGGCATTTGAACTCCTGTACAGAAGTATCCCCCATAATAAAAATGAATTTCCAAAATCCCAGGACGGCACCCTTGCAACACTTCAGGTTATTCAAAATTCCATGCTTTCAATGGGTGTTGAAAAAATAACCGGAGGAAAAAAAGGATATATAAATTTTACTAAGAAAACCATTCTCGAAAAGATACCTCTTGCCTTAAATCCAGATTATTTTGTTGTTGAGATTCTTGAAGACATTGACGCAGAGCCTGAAATTATTAAATCCATTCAGATATTAAAAGAAAGAGGCTTTGTTATTGCCTTAGATGATTTTATCTGCAGGGAAACAAATAAAGATTTGATTAATTTTGCAAATATAATAAAGGTTGATGTGCTGAACACCCCGCCCGAGGAAATTATACCCCTTACAGAAAGCCTAAAAAAAAATAATAAAATTCTCCTTGCTGAAAAAGTTGAAAACGAAGAGGTTTTTAATAAATGTCTTGAACTTGGTTATTCTCTTTTTCAAGGTTATTTTTTTGCAAAACCAGAGCTTATACAGAGCAGGGAGATCCCTGTAAACAAACTTAGCATACTAAATTTGTTGGCTCTAATTGCTGAGGAAGATATTGAAGTAAAAAAAATGACATCTGTCATTGAAAGAGAACCTTCCCTTTCCTACAAACTCTTAAAAATTGTAAATTCTGCGGCTTTTTGCCTTATAAAAGAAATTGGTTCAATCAAACAGGCAATAATGATCCTTGGAGAAAAAGAAATTAAACGCTGGATTACAATTATTGCCCTTGCAAATATTTCAGATGATAAACCTCAGGAACTTGTGATAACATCATGTATAAGGGCAAGATTTTGTGAAAAAGTCGCTGCATTGGTTGACCCCTCTCTGAAAGAATGCGCCTTTTTAACAGGACTTTTTTCGCTTTTTGATGTTATGCTCGGAAGACCTTTAAATGAAATAATAACTCATATTCCTCTCTCCCAGACAGTCAAAGAAGCTCTTATTGAAGAAAAAGGTCTTTTGTCAGATATTCTTCATCTTGTAAAGGCTTACGAACAAATGGATGTAATAGGTGTTGCAAAGCTTTCCGATACGGTTGGACTTGACAGGCAAGACCTGTTTGAGGTTTATACCGCAGCTTCGGATTGGGCGAATACTGTTTATAATATTAATTAAAGAAGTTTTAATTTTTTTAAGATAAAAGTTTTAAGCGCAGGTGGTGTTTGGTAGAATTTGAATTTTGTTAATTTACGGAAATTTTATAAATTCAGCTTCAGACAATAGGCATTCCCAAGCTGGAGCTTGAGAACGGGAAACTTCCCTATGATAATTTAGGCTCTATTTTTCTCTAATCAGTCCCCTCTCCCCTTGTGGGAGAGGGTTAGGG
>DYOW01000184.1 GCA_020720325.1 Desulfobulbus propionicus | reverse complement strand
TATATTTATGAAAGCGTTAAAATAAATGGTTACGGTAAATTTACCCTTAACGCAGGGCTGCATACCTATTCAACCTCTCCCAAATATGCCAATGAAGTGATTCTTGTTAAAATAAGCGCAAACGAGGTGGCTCCTCTTGATGAAAACTTTAATGCCATAGTAGCGCATAAAAGATTATACGGGAGCGCCAAACAAGAAAAGATGGATTGGCTGCCTTATCTCAGCCAGTTATCAAAAAAGCCAAAGGCAATAAAATATTCAGGAGTTTATGACTTATTTCCGGAGAATGTCAGAGACATATTTAATGATGAAAATCAGAAGCATCATTCCGGCATATTAAAAATGATGGCTAAAATAACAGAAAGATCATCTTTTGAAACCGGGATAAAAGTTTTTGAATCTGCAATGCGGCATAACAAATATGATACAGAAAGCCTTTTGGCTATCTATAACAGAATATTAAATCCGTTTATTGAATTTCCGGAGATAAAACTACCTGACCATGCGCCTAAACTTACAGATAATAATATTGATTTAGAGCTTTATGATAAAGCATTTTTGAATAAAGGAGGTGTGATATGCCAGAAAGCATAGCAGAATGCTGCCAATATCTCAAACTGAGCAAGAATATAGCTGAGAATTCCAACAGGATAGAAGCATCCTCAAACGAAGATTTTCTGCTAAAAATACTTAATCTTGAGATAGAACACCGGCATAAATCAAGAATTAATCAGTTAATAAAAAAGGCTGGTTTTCCCACATTAAAATCCTTTGCAGGCTATGATTTCAGCGAGGTAAAATTTCCGGTCAATTTTACAGAAACAGATATCAGAGCCGGTTATTTTATTGAAAATAAAGAAAATATTATAATGTATGGAAATGTTGGCACAGGAAAAACACATCTTGCAACCTCAATAGGAATAAATGCATGCAAAGCGGGAAAAAATGTGGGATTTTTCAGAACAGCAGGACTTGTCAATCAGCTCAGCGACCTGAGAAAAACCGGCAAATTATCATTATTTCTAAAAAAACTTGGATTGTTAGACCTGCTGATATGCGATGAATGGGGTTATGTCCCCCTTGAAAGAGAAGGTTGTCAATTGCTTTTTCAAGTAATATCAGATGCATATGAAAAAAGAAGCGTTATATTGACAACGAATCTTGAATTCAGTAAATGGATAAATGTATTTTATGATGAACAGATGACAGCCGCTATGATTGACCGCCTGATTCATCATAGTCATTTATTGATATTTGATGGTCAAAGTCACAGAATGAAAAACTCAATTATGAGAACTTAAATTTACCCACTTAAGCGGGTAAATGGCGCTGCAAAACCGGGTAATTTACTTTGCAATATTGTGTAAATTTTTCTTGCAAAAAACA
>DYOW01000097.1:5033-7412 GCA_020720325.1 Desulfobulbus propionicus | reverse complement strand
GGTGTCTTCCATGCTAACAGGGTTTAGCTCCCCAACAGCCTTTTTAAGCCTTGAATTATCGCCTGTTAACACCTTAATTTCATTTTTTCTTACAAAATCAGGGTTTATCTTTACTTCAAGTGAATGTCCTGAAATTTTTGAGCAAATTTGGAGTATCTCAGTTAAAGATACGCCCTTTGAGCTGCATATATTAAACACATCAGAGGAAACCGGAGATTCAAGAAGTCTTCTGTAAATATCAGCCACAAACCTTACATCAGAAAAATCCCTTATAACATCAATATTTCCAAGCTCAATGGATGGTTTTTTATCCTTAAAATGGGCAACAATTTTAGGTATTACAAATTTTGCAGGTTGTCCAACCCCTGTATAATTAAAAGGTCTTGTGATAATTATTGGAATTTTATCAAAATATGTCCTGACAATGTGCTCCATCGCAAGCTTGCTGTTGGCGTAATGATTAACAGGCATTGGGCAGACTGATTCGTCAATTATTTCTTTATCAGGATTTCCATAAACATTTGCCGAACTGGGGATAATGATTTTTTCAGGGTTGATGCCTTCCTGAATGCATACATCAAGCAAGTTAACAGCGCCAAAGAGATTTACGTCATAGATTTGTTTAATGTCCGAATGTGGCACAAAGGTTATTCCTGCCAGATGAATAATGTAATCAGGGTTTACAATGTGTAAAACCTCTTTTATTGTGTCTTTCTGTGTAATATCGCAGTGATAATGTTCAGGGTGTTCAGCAGGGTTTGAAACGCTTCCATAAACCTCATAACCAAAATTGCGTAGGTTTTTTTCAAGATAAAAGCCTGTGAAGCTGTTTATTGCGGTTATAAAAACCTTTTTAGAACGAAAAGCCCGCTGCATTTCGCCTCAAATCCGCTTCAACCATCATTTTGCATAATTCTTCAAGGGTGGTTTTAGGCTCCCATCCAAGTTCATTTTTTGCTTTAGAAAAATCGCCTTTTAAAAATTCAACCTCGGCAGGCCTGTAAAATTTAGGATTGATTTTTATAAGTGTCTTGCCTGTTTTAGCATCAAACCCAATTTCATCCTGTTGTCCTCCCTTAAATTCAAGCTCAATATCCACTGCCTTAAATGCCATTTTTACAAAATCCCTCACAGATTCTGTCCTGTTTGTGGCAAGAATGTATGCGTCGGGTTTTTCTGCCTGTAACATTAAATACATACCCTCCACATATTCCTTTGCATATCCCCAGTCCCGTTTTGCGTCAAGGTTTCCAAGCTCAATAAAATCCTGTTTCCCCATCTTTATTTTGGCGACAGAGTCAGTGATTTTTCGTGTGACAAATTCAAGACCACGCAAAGGTGATTCATGATTAAAGAGTATGCCTGAAGTTCCAAAAATATTGTAAGCCTCCCTGTAGTTTATTGTCATCCAGTGGGCATAAAGTTTTGCAATGCCGTAAGGGCTTCTGGGATAGAAAGGGGTTGTTTCTTTTTGGGGAGTTTCCTGCGCCATGCCGAACATCTCAGAGGTTGACGCCTGATAGAATTTTATTTTTGGATTTATTATCCTGATTGCCTCAAGCAGATGAACAGCGCCAAGTCCTGTGATATTTGCGGTCGCTATTGGCTGATCAAATGAAACCTTGACAAAACTTTGCGCGGCAAGATTATAGATTTCGTCAGGTTGGATTTCGGAAACCATGCGTATGGCATTTGACTGGTCTGTAAGGTCAAAATCAATAAGATTAAAATGCGCATTATTTTCGAGATTAAGTTCTTTCAAACGCCAGAAATTTGCTGATGCAGAGCGTCTGAATGTGCCATAGACAATATAGCCTTTTTTTAATAATAAATCAGTTAAATATACGGCATCCTGTCCTGTGATGCCTGTTACAATTGCTTTTTTCATTTTTTATTCCTTAAATTAACAACAATAATTATCAAGAAGAAAGTCAGAAATAATTTAATATAAATTAAAAATATTGTCAAATGTATAAAATACAGATATATTTTTTAATTATTTTCATTTATTAACAAGATTGTAACAAGTAATACTTGACAAATGAAATTAATTTAATAAAAATAAAATAATAATAAAAAAATCAGGGAGATTAGGAGAGATTATTATGACATCAAAAAATAATTATTTAAAACAAGAAGTTTTTTTATTGGTTTTATCTTTAATTTATCTTTTTTTTATTTCAATCGAGAATTCTTTAGCTACTTGCGGACCCCCTGGTTTTCCGTGCTCTTCTCCTAATCACTGCTGTTGTGATGACGTCAATCCAAATCAGAAGTTAATTTGCTCTGCGGGACAATGGTGGGATGGAACAAATTCATGCACTTCTTTAGTTTGTCCTCCGGGCGGCGCTGTTTGTGGAAATCGTCTTTGCGAAACAA
>DYOW01000097.1:1577-4933 GCA_020720325.1 Desulfobulbus propionicus | reverse complement strand
AAGTCGCAGACCCTATTTCCACGGCAACCGGAGAATTTTATTTTACAATGGATTTAATACAGCTCACAGGGCCTATGACCCTTGCCTTTGATATTAACTATGGCTCACAGACCTTGCCAGATATTAATCCTGACGGCCTCCCGCAGAGTTTTGAATCTTCAGTTACAAACGCCCTTGCAGAAACCAATTCCACCGAAACAAATTCTACCTTTATGACATTTGAAGCCCCTTACGGTGAAGAGTTTGTGTTTGAAGAATCCCCTGTGTCGCCAAATATTATTGACGGAAAAAAGGCTCAGACAACATCCAGAACATGGAATGCGCCTAAAAATACAAGATATGTCTATCAGTTAAAAGAAACAAATGACTATTTTTATATGCTTAATCCTGAAAACAACAGGGTGACCACCTTTAAAAAAATTATTATTAATAACAAAGTCCGTTCAAGGATACAAAGGATTGAGGACAGAAAAGGCAATTCAATAAATTATGAATACGCGAACAACACAACTTTCCTTCCCACAAAGATATCCGATGGTCTTGGAAGGGAAATAAAATTTAACTACACACAGGTTGGAAGCGCAGAGCTTCTTTCTTCTGTTCAGGATAATGGCGACAGAGTTTTCAGTATGACCTACGGCACAAGTTCCGGAAAGAATGTTATCACCGGATTAAGAGACCCTGAAAATGCCTCCACTGGATTTAACTATCAGAGTGATGAGTTTATATCTCAGGTGAGAAATCCCCTTGGAAATACCCCTTACTCCCAGACCTATACAAATAACGGTGTTGTAAGCTCCCAGAAAAACCTTTTTAATAACAGCACATCCTTGAATGTCATGCAGAAATCAAGCTCATCAACCCAGACTGTGACAACAAATCCTGACGGAACAACAAGGGTGTTTGAGCATGAAAAAAATGCCCGTATTGTAAGCAAGATTACAGACGAATCAGGAAATACCATTAGTTATGAATCTGACCCAAACAGGGAACGGATTTTGGCGGTGGTTGACAGGCTTGGAAACAGAACAACATACGCATACCATAATGAAACAGGGAAAATAAAGACCATTGCCAATGCAAATGGGGTTAAAACCCAATATGAATATTCTCCCCAGCAACAAACCTTCACAAACCCTTATAATAATGAAAAAATTACCTTTACATTTTATAATAATTCTTCCATATCCATCCCTGACGGATATTATTCTTTTGAACATGACAGCAGGGGAAATCTTATATCATCAAAGGATATAAAAGGAGAATATACAAAATTTACCTATAACAGCAAGGGACAGTTATTAACCATCACTAATCCCCTTGGAGAGACCACCACAAACACCTATAATACGGACGGAACCCTCGCAACCACAACCGACCCAGAGACAGGAACAACAAAATATAGTTATGACACATTAAAAAGACCTGTAAAAATAACATATCCTGATGGAACTTCAGAAAGCTATGCTTACGACAGCAGGGACAGGATGACATCATACACAGACGCTAACAACAATAAATATGGCTATGATTATGACTTAAACGGAAATCTGACATCAATCTCTACCCCTGCGGGAAAGGTTATTGCTTATGAATATGACGCAATGGACAGACAGACCGGCATTATTGACAGAAACGGCAAAAAAACAACAATTTCTTATGATTCAAGAGAAAGAATAAGCTCAGTGACCACCCCTGACAATATCAGAACACAATACACATACGATCCAAGGGGCTGGGTAAACAGCATTAATAAGGGAGGCAGCGCAACAACAGTAAATTATAATTCTGAAGGTCTTCCCCTGGAGTTAAATACCTTTGCAGGAAAAAATTATAAGACAGAGGTTGACAGTCTTGGTTTTGTCACATCAGTCACTGACCCACTTGGAAATAAGACCTATTTCGGATGGGATCAAATGGGAAGATTAAGAGGTTTTACAGACCCTCTTCACAGAAGCGTTTCATATAGTTATACCTTTGGGAAATTGACATCAGCAACCTTATCGCAGCTTGGAACTGCAACTTATACAAGAAATGATCTGGATCTTGTTACAGGAATAAAAGATCTCAACGGCTCAAACTGGCTTTTTGAATATACTAAACTTGGAAAGCTCACCTCAATGACAGATCCTTTAAACAATAAATGGATTTATGGTTTTGATAAAAGAGGCAGACAGTCAAATATAACATATCCTGATTCTCAGAGCCTTGCAATAAGTTATGATGGAAACAATAATATTTTAAGACAGCAGTATTCAAACGGTCCTGATATACAAAATCAGTATGACACTGAGAACAGGCTTGTTTCTTCGAATAATATCCAGTTTTCTTATGATAATGAGGACAGGATAACAGACACCACAAGCCTTAACACATCATTTGGCGCAATATACAATGAAGCAGGAAAGTTAATTACAGCAACCTACAATAATAATCAGTTTACCGTAACTTATACCTATAATTCAACAACAGGAAGGCTTACTGGAGTGACTGACAGTCTTACAGGAACAAATCTTGTGCTTAATTACAACTCTGACAATGAGCTTGTATCAGTCACCAGACCCAATAATGTCACCACAACCTATATATATGACGCCGCAGGCAGGGTAACCGGCATACAGCACGGCGCCATAGCAAATCTTTCATATACCCTTGACGAGGCAGGACAGGTGACAGGGGTTAATTATTCATCTCCGGTTGAACCAACAGTGCAGGCAGTGACAAATACCTTCACCTACGACGCAGCATCAAGGATAACCGGATCAGGCTGGGAAACTGACGCTCAGGGCAGGGTGACAAAAACGCCTTCATGCGCATTATTTAGCTGGGACGGGGCTTCAAGGCTAATTGGCATTGGCGGCGCCACACTTGCATATAATGGTCTCGGAGACGTTTTAACAAGCGGATCCAAAACATTTTTCTATAACTATGCAATTAATTTCAATCCAATTGTCGCTGAAAAGAGCGGCGGGGGTTTTAGTCGTTTCTATGTATGGACACCTGAGGGAAGATTGTTATATATGATTGACGCTACAGATGGCAACAAGGTTTATCACTACCACTTTGACCATATTGGAAATACAATAGCCCTTACAGACAGCGCAGGCGTTGTAAAGGAAGGTTATGCGTATTCGCCTTACGGCAAGATTCTCGGAAGAAAATCCACATTTAATCAGCCATTTACATTTGTTGGAGAATTTGGCGTGAGAATGGAAGGAGCAACCACTGATTTATACCAGATGAGGGCAAGATATTATGACGCCACCACAGGAAGATTTTTAAGCAAAGAGCCAATCTGGCCTGATTTAACCCAACCAAAGTCAATAAATCCTTATCAGTATGCCTTTAATTCACCG
>DYOW01000097.1:0-1477 GCA_020720325.1 Desulfobulbus propionicus | reverse complement strand
TATTTGCCACTTGTCCGTAATTTTATGAAATTTTTAATATAAAAAATAAATAAAGGAGAATAATTTTATGAATAAAACAATCTTTGCATTAAGCGCTTTTCTGTTTATATCAACCAACCTCTTTGCAGGTCAGGTTAATTATAGCTATGACTTTGCGGGAAGGCTTGTAAAGGCTGATTACGGAAGCGGAAAGACAATACAATATACTTATGACAACAACGGCAATATGCTTTCAGTGATTTCTGTTGCTCAGGAGCAAAAATCAAAGGAAAATACACAGGAAAAAAAGGCTGATACAAAGACAAAATAAGATATTTGTTTTAAAAGTAAAATTATGTTGCTCTTATTTTATTGACAACTTTATATTAGTTTTTTTACTTAAAAGATGATTTTGGTGGAGGAATTTTATGTATGTTAAGGATTTGACTTTTGTTAGTATATTACATGATGACAGTCTTTATGAAAGAACCAAAGGAATCTTTCAAGAATTAAATTGCAGGTTTAATAATTATAAATCTCCTGTGGCCGCAGGGCAGTATTTTGACTGGAAAGTTCCTGATGTGGTTATTATTGAGGTTACCTCAGAGACCGAACCTACCTTTGCTTTTCTCGAAAAAATCAGGAAAATGCCTGATCCTGTATGTAAAACTCCGTTTCTTTTTATAATTCCAAACATTATCTCATGGGACAGAACAAGAGTTTTTTCCAATAAGTATGTTGATTATATACTAAAACCCTTTTCAGCCCCTGAAATTATAACCAAACTTGAAAACCTTATAAAAAGTCAGGTGATTGATAGCGTTAATTTTAAAAATGAAGATTTATTTGAGGAAATTGTCGCTATTAGAACCTCAAAGTTTTATGAGATTTTAAATATGTCTGTTTTATTGAATTCTGAAAGAGACCTTGATAAGCTCCTTCATACCGCTGTGACCAAAGTGACAAAGATTATGGATGCCGACAGATCAAGTCTTTTTATCTATGACAAAGACTGTGATGAATTGTGGTCAAGGGTTGCGGAAGGTCTTGATACTGTCACAATAAGACTTCCAAAGGGAAAAGGTGTTGCTGGCAAGGTTTTTGATCGTGGAACTCCTCTTCTTGTTCATGATGTCACGCAAAATCCTGATTTTGACAATACCTGGGATAAAAAAATTGGTTTTAATACAAAAAGTTTGCTTTGTTATCCCATAAAAAACAGGGATGGCGAGCTAAAAGGCGTCTTGCAGGTGCTAAATGCAGAGGTTGATAAATTTCATGCGAGCGATATGGCTATGGCAGAGGCATGCGCATCCCAGATTGGGGTTGCCCTTGAGAATTTTGAATTTTGCACAGGATATAAAAAAAGTATTTAAGTGTAGCTCTAAAAATATGTATTTTGATGAAAAACATCCATTTTTTTCACCCTAAAGGGAAAAATGCCAAAACATTTTTTCATTTTTTATATCCATGTAAAAAATTTGAGATTGCTTCGCTA
>DYOW01000183.1 GCA_020720325.1 Desulfobulbus propionicus | reverse complement strand
TTTTTAGCTTTTCGGAGTGGATTCAACTATAATTCTGCTTTAATAACCACCCTCAATCTATTTTGGTTTCTTACTTTATGGTTACTTAAATAAGCCAGTAATTCCTTTGTTTCATTCTCAATCCTAAATCAAAAAAACTAAGAGCCAAAAATCTTGAGGTTTTTTCGGTTTAATGAACCTTTTTTATTCCGTTTTTGCTTCTTCCAGTACTGGAATAGCTTCCCCATTTTTAACAAGTAATTTTTGCCATCCATCATCCTGCAAAGCAGCAGCAAATCCCTGCATTATACCGTGTTGAAACCATACCACATTTTCTAAAATACCTTGTTCGGTATAGATTGTCCAAAAACCGTCTTGTTTATCCTTGCAATAATACCCCCGCTTCCAAACAGTACCATTTGGATGGTAATATGTCCATTGATTGTAGGCAATACCATCAAAATAGTTTCCTTTTTGTTTCAATTGACCACCTTCATAATATATAATCCATTCGCCATTAAATCGGTTATTTTTAAATTCCCCTTTAGAAAAAAGAGTTCCCGTGGGGTAATAGGCCTTCCAAATACCCGATTTTTTATTGTTTGTATATTGACCTTTTTGGGCAACGCTCCCATCGGGAAAGTATTCTATAAAATCACCTTCTAAATTTCCTCCTATATATTGATATATCATTTGAGGCTTTCCATGCTCATAATACGATTTCAGTAACCCTTCAATTTTCCCCTCTTTGTAAAAACATTTCCTCAGCGTATCACCGGAAAGATAAAAAACCACCAGTGAATCCACATAATTTTTTCCTATTTTCTTGCCCCTATAATTCAGGTTTCCATCGTCGTAATACGTTTCATAGTTACCATTGATGGTATCACCTTTGTATTCAATTTTTGAAATTACATGACCCTGAGTCCCATAAACCCATTGAAAACCTTCTTTTTTTCCTTCCTTAAACGATGAAATTTCTTCTGGTTTTCCGGAACTACTATATTTTTTTTTAACACCTTCCAATAAACCAGCATGAAAATTTCCCTCTTCAATTAGGTTCTTATATTCGTCAAATACGGTGTATGGGCCTTCTTTTTTGCCATCCACAAATTGGTATTTAGTTTTAAGTGCACCATTGGAGTATAAAATAAAATATTCCCCATGCAAGGAATTATTTTTATAATTTCCCTGATGGTTAAGCCAGCCCTCGGATGAATAAAACTCATACCTCCCATTTTTCAGAGTATCACCAGAATGAAGCGATCCACATATTTTTTCTTTTATTTTTTGATTGGGATAATAGGTATAGAGTGTATCTTGAGCCGATACCGTGCCTATATTTAAAACTCCATACATTAAAAAATGCATTAAAAACCTATACATATATATTCAATTAAAAAATAAACCCTAAAGGT
>DYOW01000096.1 GCA_020720325.1 Desulfobulbus propionicus | reverse complement strand
GTTTTACGTTACAAAATGGAAAAGTTTGGGATTAAGAATATAAAGAATAATAATTAAACTTTAAAGAAAAAAACGTATTAAAAAAAATTATAAATTATCTAATAATTTCAAAGTATTTTCTGCATTTAAGCAAGCTGTTTTTGCGTTTTTAATATTCATAGCTCTGTTATCATTATAATTATCATGATAATCTGCCTTAATTCTTTCTGTTTTTAATCGTTTTAAATTTGCTCCAATTTGTTTTTCTTTGTTATTATTAGATTTTTCATATTCTTCAATAACAAATTTATGAGAATCTTTTTTGGGGATAGTAAGTGATTTTTTATTAACAAGTTGATTTCTGGCTATACAATAAACGCTATAATAAGAACGGCTTATAGATGATCTATATGATGCTTCCTCAAGATTATCTATAGGGTTATCTTTTAAGTGTTTGGATAACTTTAAATAGTCTTTCCAATCAAACATTAATCAAAGGCATTTAACCATAACGGTTAATAATGTTCTTATTTCATAATCCAAACTTAAAAAATAATTTGCATCAAATTCATCTAATTTTTTTAAGGCATCTTCCGGTGACAATTTGGTTTCAATATAAACAGATAAACCCTGATAATCTTCTTCAGGGTCATTATTAGGTTCAAGCAATAAGTTATCAAATTTTTTTTCAAAGATGTATTTAATTTTTTCAGAAATTAAAAAAAGATGGGCAATTAGAAAAAATTCTTTATTCAAGAAATTTTCAACCTCATTCATATTATTAATATGGTAAAAATATTTTAGTTTTTTTATTTTTATTAAATTACTAATGATAAAAGAATGTTCTGGCTCCTGTTCATATAAATAATAAATATTTTGAAAATCAACAGAATCTTTCTTTATTAAAGAGGGCAAATTCTCATAATATTGTTCATCAAACAGAGAATTTTGATGAGAAAAAGGCTTTTGAAGATTTGCATTATATAAAAGGTTGAGATTTTTCATTGTATTACTTCCCCGAATATTTTTCTTGATTTATCAGTGATACATTCTTCAAAGACTTGTTCAATTTGTTCGTGAGCATTTTCAAGCCAACTATCAAAATCTCCTATTTTTAGAATATCGGCATTTAAATATACAGATGCAATCTCAAGTATAAATGAAAAAAATTCTTCATTAATATTAGAAGTTGTTAAAGTCAGACTTAAATGTTCTAAAGGATTTGAATTAGACAAATCAACACTTATATTAAAAGCCTTTGGTATTTGTGATAATTTTTCAGGTAAATATGGATAAAAATTAAAATAATCCTTTAACTGAATATCATTTTTGGGAATAGTGATTTGATTAAGATATCTTAAAGCTATTTGCTTAAATGTATCAGGTTTAGCTATTTCAGAATATACATTTAATTTTTTAAGAATTACAGGTTTAAAATTCTCCCAACCTGAATAAGGCTTTAATTGATTAATGACTAAAAGGTCTTTGCTGATTTGAATAAGACTTGTTTTGTCTGTTTTAAAAAATTGCATTCTCTGCGACATTTCGAATCTTTGTTCAAAATTTCTGTCATTATCAAGAGGCTTAAAATCTATTCCAATCCCTGTATGTTGTTGTTTTGTGGGGAATTCATCCTTTATCTTTTCATAAAAAAGCCCTGGAATAGTCATATCCCAAGATGAACTTGGAAAAAATATGAGCTCACATAAGGCTTCAATTATTGGTGGATTAGAATAGTTTCTTTTCATAATTTTTTATCCTAAAATAATAGATATTTATTATTAACTATAAGATTTAAAAATTTCAAGCCCTATATGTTGTAATTTTTTTATTTTTTTCTTGACATCCTCCAATATTTTCAATAAGTATTGAATCCGATAATAAAATTATAAAATTTTTATTTGAGGATTCATCCCCATGAAACTAACCGAAATCCTGAAAGATTCTGATTATAAATTAACCCAGTTTTCCCCTTTTAGATTTCCCTGATACCCTCTGAATTTATCCCTATTGCCTTACTCATATTAATTAAAACCTGATTTTCTGCCGTATCTTTCAATGGAATGTTATAATATTTCTGATAATCAGTTTTTATTTCACCAAGGATGCCATCAATAACCACAAAAGCCTTAAGAGAATCGTTTTCACAATCTCATTAACTTTCCGTTTTATCAGCTCCAAAATTCCCAAAGGTGTATAAACCAAAGCCGTTGTAATATTTTCAAGATTATTAGTCATAATACCTCCAATTATCTATTATTTTCGGAAATATTTTTAGAAGAAAAAAAGTGTTGCATCCGTTAATAAATTACGATATGTTAAAAACCGTGTCATCTATTCAACCTTTAAGCAATTATTTTATATTTAAACCATATTATGATTATGAAAAAATTTAATATGTTAGTCCAAATAGTTAAAAAACATAAATGGCATTTCTTGTTAATAGCGCTTATTCCATTAGCATTATTCGGTTTTATATTTATAAGGTTTTTTCCGTCCTGAATATTCAGACCTCCATTTTCATAAGTATCGCATATCCCGTTGTTATCAGTATCAATGAAATTTTCTGCTCCTCTGCCTTAGCCTGGCGCTGGCTGCGCATCGCCGATACCGTCTCCGTCAAGGTCAATAAGATACTGTCCGGCGCCGGAATTAGCGTCTCTGAACTGTCCCGCGCTTGCGCAAATGGGTGAAAAAATAAGTCCAGCGACAATAGCAAGGGTTGAGGTTTTAATAATGATGTTTGAAAGTTTCATGTTTTAAATTCTCCTTAATTTTTATTTAATTTATTATTTAATGTTGGCCAACTTGTTTACATATATTTCAATATGTATGCCAAAAACTTTAAGAGAATTTGTTTATCTAATTTAATAAGTTATATTTATAAAAAAATAATTATTTAAAAACAATCCGACAATCTTTGAAATGAATGACGTTTTTGTCGTTTGATGAAAAAATAAAAAAAGCGCAAAATTTCAATTTATTTACAGATTGCCGAAGATTTCACTTAAATTTACTTCCAAATCCTGAAAAAGGGAAGGTTTAACAATATTTTCATGACCATATACATTTGGTTTTATGTATTCATTGTTTTTTAATAAAAAGACAAAAACTGTGCTGTCAGAGGGATTTGCCACCCAGTATTCCTTAACCCCTGCCTTTTCATAAAGCAATAATTTTTCATTGAAATCATATGTCACAGAACTCGGGGAGAGTATTTCAACTATTAAATCCGGCGCGCCTTTGCAGCCTCTTTCATCAATTTTATTTTTATCACAGATAATGGAAATATCAGGCTGCGCCACATTAAATTCATCCATGTCTCTTTCATTGTAAATAGACAGCCTGACATCAAATGGAGCAATAAAAACCTCACAATCTTTGTCTTTTAAATAATTATAAAATATGGCTGATAATTTTAGAGCTATCCTTTGATGGATAGTTAAAGGAGCGGGAGACATTATGCGTATTTCGCCATTAATTATCTCCCTTCTTATATTGTCATTAAATCCAAGATAATCTCTGTAGGTATATTTTTTTTTATTTTGCTTTGCTAATACAGGCATATCTTAGACCTTTAATTTTAATAATTACAGTGGCTTCAACTCAAATAACAACTGTTTTTCCTGCACAGGGTCATTAACCTTTATTATAACATCTGATATAACAGCGTCAAACGGGGCAACTATTGCGTTTTCCATTTTCATAGCCTCAATATTGGCTATTTCCTCACCTTTCTGCACAATATCTCCGGCCTTTATGCTGCCTCTCGCAGGGTTTCCTATTCTCCATATAGTTCCGTTAATGGGAGAGCCTATCTGGTTTGCTCCCTTTGCCATCTTTATCTCGGCTTTTTTGGCCCTTGGTGTTGCGATAGTATAAACCTTGGCGCTGTTATTAACCTTAACAACAACATATATATGACCTTCATGTTCAGAGCCCACTGAAACAAGCTCAATGCAATAGGGTTTGCCCCACAGATCAAATTCCACTTTATCTCCGGGCATTTTAAGACCTTCCCTCCATACATTGGTTGGGAGCACAAGGGGAGTCTCACCGAATTCATCACGGAAATTTACGAATTCAACCGCGTCTTTGGGGTGCATAAGATATAGTATAAATTCCTCTTCTGTGGGCTTTCTGCCTGTTTTTTCTTCAAACTCTTCCTTGTGTTTGTTCAAATCATCGGGTTTTATTGTATCAAGGGGTGATAGTTCCTTTCTTTCCTTGAGTTTATCAGGCCATTCCTCACCAAATGTGCTTTTATAAACCCATTCATCAGGCCAGCCCATTGGTAGTTTTCCGTAATTTCCAAGGATAAGATTTTTAAAATCTCCCGGCGCATTTCTAAATAGTGTCAGTAGTTCTTCCTGTTCGTCATTTTCCATTTTATGAAAGTCACAATTATTTTTTTCAACAAGCTTATCAAGAAGTTTGATAACATGATTGACTCCCGCCTCACCTTTAGCCTTTGAATATTTATTTATAATGCCACTGCATGTAACCCAGGTAATCTGTGAGCCGGGTGTCACATCAAAATATTTTACAATCTGGTTATATAAAGACATCACCCTTAAAATTGCCGGCATAAGGTGTAAAAATCCGCCTTTTTCTGCCTGTTCAAAGGAAGAAGGAAAAGCGCCGCCGGGCATCTTATGTTTTGTGACATTGTGGTCAAAGCCCTTAAACGGGGATTCGCACCATTCATAATGACCAATCCATTCCCTTACTTTTTCAGTGGCTTTTTCTGTTATTTCCCTATTTAATAAAGCTTTTATGCCTGATTCCTCAAGATATGCCTGAAGTGAAAGTATGGGAGCCTGTCCATAGAAGCGGGTAAGGGAATCTTCCTCGGCATCAAGTATTTTAGCCCCTGCCTTTGCAGCTGATAACAATGCCGGTAAAGCAAGTCCATCTGTGGCGTGTCTGTGGTACTGGATCATAAGCTCAGGATATTTTTGTTTTATAGCGTCAACAAGGCTTCTTATCCTTTCAGGGCTTCCAACGCCTGCCATGTCTTTTATGCATAAAACAATCTCATTAACCCCGGCGCAAAGATCTACTATGTCGTCAACAACACCAAGATAATATTCATTTGTTGTCCAGTGGCTTTGGGTAAATGATATTGCAGGCTGGAAAAGTCTTCCCCTTTTCATCACAACCTCTGCCACAGTTTTCATGTTTCTTATATCATTAAGAAATGAAAAGCATCTCCATACGTCTATATCAACAGCAGAAACCACATATTCAATGACATTTTTGGGGTATGGGCGATATCCCCAGAGGTTTGTCTCACGGATAAGGGTTTGTAGCATCACTGAGGGCATTAACTCTCTTAAAAGCCTTATTTCTTCAAAAGGGTCTTCTTTTCTGTTCATTATGCCCACATGCCACCTTGCGCCGCCGTGACATTCCGATGAGAAAAGGTTCATATCTTCATAGAAAGGAGAAAGGGTTTTAAGGTCATAAATCCTGTGTCTGTTCTTAAAATCAGACTGTCCGGCATCCCTCATGCCTGTAAGTGTTATTGCGACTCCGTCAAGAGTTCTTACTCTCTGAACAATTTCTTTGGGTGATAATCCGGGTTTAAATATTTTTTCCATTACATCCACTCCTGAGGTCCTAAAGCTGAAATTTTTGCAACATGTTTGGCAATCTTAAGTATCTCATCATCAGGGGTATTTTCTTTGAATGTTGCGACAAGTTCGTCAAGATGTTCTTCAATAAATTTTGTGGAGAAATTACCTGACTTAAAGTCCTTATGCCTGATTATGCTTAAAAGTAGAGGAAGCAGGGTTTTAACTCCCTCAACCCTTAAATTTCTGCTTAATACCCTGTCCATTGTCCTTATAGCGTCATCTCTGTCTGCGCCTGCTGTCATAATAAGCATTAACAATGAGTCATAGTAAGGAGGAATCTGGCAACCTTCATAGATACTCTGGGCTATTCTCACACCTGGTCCCTGTGGAATCTGCAACCTGCTTATTGTTCCAAAGGATGGGCTGAAATTTTTGGGGTCTTCAGCATTTAATCTCACCTCAAGGGCCCATCTGTTTGGGTGAATATCTGATTGTCTGAGGTCAAGTGGTTTATCTTCTGCTAAATCAAGCATCATATTGACAATATCAAGACCGGTTATAAGCTCGGTTATTCCATGTTCCACCTGGAGTCTTGTGTTTACTTCAAGAAAATAGAACTTGCTTTTTTGCGAATCAAATATAAATTCAACCGTGCCTGCGGAATGATAGCCTATTTCACGCATTATTCTAACAGCGGTAAAGCATATTTCACCCCTTAAATCGTCAGTAAGCGATGGGGAAGGGGCTTCTTCAATTATTTTCTGGTTTCTTCTCTGGAGGGTGCATTCTCTTTCGTAAAGATGTAAGACGTGACCGAATTTGTCCGCTACAATCTGCACCTCAATGTGCCTGCCCTTTTCAATGTATTTTTCAACAAGCACAGTGTCATCCTTAAATGATTTCATTGCCTCGGATTTAACCTGCGCAAAGAGGATGGAAAGCTCGTCATCAGATGAAACCTTTGCCATTCCCTTTCCGCCGCCGCCTGCGGATGCCTTTATCATAACAGGGAAGTCAATATTTTCATCTTTCATCCATTTTTTTATATCATCAACAGACATGACATTGTTTGTGCCTGGTATTGTAGGGACATTAGCGCGTATCGCGCATTTTTTGGACTCGATTTTATCGCCCATAAGGCTTATTACATTTGGAGGAGGACCTACCCATATTAAACCAGCATCCTCAACCATCCGGGCAAATTTTGCATTTTCAGCAAGAAATCCCCATCCGGGATGTATTGCGTTGCAGTTTGTCTGAAGAGCGGCATTAATAATTTTTTCCATATTGAGATATGACTCAATTGGCGGCGCTTCACCTATGTGCACAGCGCTTTCAGCGACAAAGACATGATGCGAGAGCCTGTCAGGTGTTGAATAAACCGCTACTGTTGGAATTTTTCTGTCCCTGCATGTATGCATGACCCTTACTGCGGGAACCCCGCGGTTAGCAATGAGAATTTTTTTAATTTCAGCCATTTATGTCCCTTGTAAATTAAATTTATTAGTAAATAACAGAGTTTTTTGAGATGTTGTTTGAATTAAATGAACAAAATTTTTTAAGTATAATATAAATGCTTTTTAAATTCAAGTAATTTTTAAAAGATTGTCACAGTTTTATTAAATATTTTATTTTTTAGACAGAGTAATGCATATCAAAATCATCATTTTTTTTTATTTTTGCATATTTTAGTTTGCATTAGTTTGCAAAATATAATAAATTATGTTACAAATACATTAAATTAATAAATCATATCTGTAGAGAGCTTGTGCTTGAAATAAGCTCTGCTTCCAAAGAACAGCATACAGGCGCTGAACAGATAAATAAAGCTATTGTGAATAACATATTATCCTTAAAGGAAATTGCAAAAGAGGCAGTTAAATATACC
>DYOW01000095.1 GCA_020720325.1 Desulfobulbus propionicus | reverse complement strand
TCCGTGTAATCCGTGTAATCCGTGATTCAGACAATAAAATTATCTAAAAAAATAAGATATGCTTAAACAAGTTTAAACCAACTCCAGTTTCCTTAAATAAATCCTTATTGCGGTAAGAGATGCCGGCGTAATTCCTGAAATCCTACCTGCCATGCCAAGCGTTGAGGGCTTGTGCCTTCCGAGTTTTTCTCTCACCTCGTTTGAAAGTCCGGGAATCTCGCTGTAATCAATATCTGAAGGTATGCGTATTTCTTCAATTTTTTTTGATTTTTCAATATCTTCAATCTGCCTGTTTATATAACCCTCATATTTGACATCAACCTCAATGTGTTCTTTGATATCTTTAGGCAAGTCATTAATAAAATCAAATTGACCGGATAATTTTTCCATATCCACTTCTGGTCGTCTAAGGAGTTCTTCAAGGGTAATGGAGTCATTAAAAATGGCGGAATCAATGCTATTAAGCCAGTTATCAATGTCATTACTCCGGTGGATTCTTGTACGTTTAAGGGTTTCTCTTATTTCATTAATCCTATTGATTTTATCCTGAATCTTATCCCATATATCGCTGTCAAGAAGCCCGATTTGTCTGCCTATTCCCGAAAGCCTGATGTGCGCGTTGTCTTCCCTTAGCAACAACCTGTATTCAGCGCGGGAGGTAAACATCCTGTAGGGCTCTTTTGTTCCTTTTGTGACAAGGTCGTCTATTAGCACGCCTATATAACCCTGATCCCTTCTTATTATCACAGGCTCTGATTCCTGAACATATTTTGCGGCATTTATACCGGCAATAATTCCCTGCGCGCCTGCCTCTTCATAGCCGGATGTGCCGTTAATCTGTCCCGCAAGAAAAAGCCCGGAAATCAACTGGGTTTCAAGTGTGGTTTTCAACTGAACAGGGTTTACAAAGTCATATTCAATGGCATAGCCTGGGCGCATTATTTTTGCATTTTCAAGGCCTTTAATGCTATTTGCCATGCGCTGTTGAATATCTATTGGAAGGCTTGTGGGGATGCCGTTTGGGTATATTTCATTGGTTTCAATGCCTTCAGGCTCAAGAAATATCTGGTGTCTGTCCCTGTCAGGGAATTTATTTACCTTATCTTCAATGGAAGGGCAGTATCTCGCTCCTGTTCCCTCAATCACGCCTGTAAAAAGCGGGGATCTGTCAAAACCAGAACGGATGATTTCGTGGGTTTTTGCATTTGTATATGTTATGAAACATGGTTTTTGAGGGGTTTTGATATTTTCAGTAAGATATGAAAAATTAGGAAGGTCTGAATCACTATGCTGCGCCTCAAGTTCTGTAAAATTAATTGTCCTTGCGTCAAGCCTTGGTGTAGTTCCTGTTTTAAGCCTGCCAATTTCAAATCCAAGCTCTTTTATGGAGTCTGAAAGCCTGTTTGAAGGAGGATCTCCCAGCCTTCCCGCAGGAAATCTTTCAAGACCAATGTGAATAAGACCTTTAAGAAAAGTGCCTGTGGTTATCACAAGTGCTTTTGCATATATTGTCTCTCCTATTGTCGTGACAATGCCTGTGATCCTGTTTTCTTTTGTTAAAATCTTTGCTGCCATTGCCTGATACACATCGAGATTTTTTTGGTTCTCAATGATGCGCTTCATTCTGTTTTTATAGAGCCACATATCAGCCTGCGCCCTTGTTGCCCTTACAGCAGGGCCTTTTGAGGTGTTAAGCCTTCTGAACTGTATGCCGGTTTCATCAATATTTTTTGCCATTTCGCCGCCAAGCGCGTCAATCTCTCTTACAAGATGACCTTTTGCAAGACCGCCAATCGCAGGATTGCAGCTCATTGCAGCGATATTGTCAAGATTGATTGTTAAAAGCAGGGTGGAGACTCCAAGCCTTGCAGAGGCAAGGGCAGCCTCACATCCGGCATGACCTGCGCCAATAACTATGACATCATATACTTTGGAAAAAATTGACATGTTTTTTAAGGTTAAAGCCAGAGACCGATTTCTTTAAGTTTTCTTTCATCACTTGTCCAATCCCTCATTACCTTAACCCATATATGCATTTCAATCTTTTTATTATAAATATTTTTAAGGTCATGAATTGCCATTCTTTTAACCTTTGTAATAAATCTTCCATCTTTTCCAATGAGAATTCCTTTTTGGGAAGATTTTTCCACATTTATAATTGCATGTAAGGAGATTTTTTCATCATCTTCTTTAAGCTCATTAATTTCTATAAGGGTAGAGTAGGGTATTTCCTGCTCTGCAAGGAGAAATATTTTTTCTCTTATAATCTCAGATATTAATTCTTCTTTACCCTGGTCAGTGATTGTATACGTATCATAATAAGCAGGGCCTTCTTCAAGGTGTTTCATTATTTCGTCAATAATGATTTCAATGCCGTCTCCATAAAAGGCAGAAACAGGAATGATTGTCTCAAAATGATGAATATTATTTGCCTCTTCAATTATAGGAAGGATGTTTTCCTTTGCTATTGTATCTATTTTGTTAATAATAAGTATTATTGGCTTGCCGCAATCTTTCACCATATCAAGTATTGCAAATTCGTGTCCCCTGTCCCTTCTTGAGGCATCTATAACAAAAAGAACAACATCAACATCGTTTATTGCCTCCATTGCTATTTTAACCATCATCTGATTAAGCATTTTTTTTGAATGGTGTATTCCGGGTGTGTCAACAAAAACAATCTGAAAGCGCTCACCTGTTAAAATACCCCTTATAAGTTTTCTTGTTGTCTGTGGTTTAGGGGTGGTAATAGCTATTTTATGTCCGAGAATACTGTTGATGAGGGTGGATTTGCCAACGTTTGGCGGGCCTACTATTGCAACAAAGCCTGAGCGATAGTTGTTTTGAGAGATTGACGATTGCGATGGGGGATCCATAGTTAATTTAATAATACCTCTATAGCGTTTTTTGCTGCTTCTTTTTCAGCATTTTTTTTATTTTTTCCTGTTCCTGTGGATATTGCAACATCATCAAGAAAAAGTGTTGCCTTAAAAAGTAATGTTTCGTCAGTTACTTCTTCAATATGATAAATTGGTTTTTTATGATATTTTTCCTGAAAAAATTCCTGAATTTTAGATTTATAATCATTTTCAGGCATTTTTAGGTTTTTAAGTTCGTTATAGTAAATTTTTTTTATGAATTTCTGTATCTTTTCAAAGCCTGAATCGAGGTAAAGAGCGCCTATAAGAGCTTCAAAGGCATTTGCAAGAATTTTTTCTTTTTTTCTGCCTTCACAACTGTCTTCTCCCTTTCCAAGCCTCAGATAATCACCTAAGTGTAAATCATTTCCTTTTTGGGCAAGGGTATCCCTGTTTATAAGCGATGCCCTGATTTTTGTCATAATACCTTCATCAGCTTTATTTTCAAGCTGGTTATAGATTTCAGTTGATAACACAAGGGAAATGACAGAATCTCCCAGAAACTCTAAATGTTCATTATGCATTTCGCTAAGATTTTCTGAGGTAAAACTTTTGTGTGTAAGAGCCACAATAAGGAGTTCAATATTATTGAATTTATATTCTATTAAATCCTGAAATTTTTTGTATCCCGACGGATATGTTTCCATTTATAATTTTGCGTACGCAGTAGAACTGACGTTCCAAACCCTTTAATTAAAATAATATTGATAAGTTGTCTTGTTTTTTATAATGCATTTCGTTAATAAACTTATTATAAGTTATTTATTTTTTTTTTCAAGCGTGTTAAAAAAAAATAAATTTTATGTGTCATTATGCCTAAATTAAGTGGTTTTTAATTTATTTCAAACTTATATCCCACCCCGTAAACAGAATGAATCAGTTCTTTTTCAGGCGAAACCACCGAGATTTTTTTTCTTAGTTTTTTTATATGGCTGTCAATGGTGCGGTCGCTTACAATCCTCTGATCAGGGTATATGCTGTCCATAAGCTGTTCCCTTGAAAAAATTCTGCCAGGATTTGCAGCAAGAAATTGAAATAACTTAAATTCAACTGCAGTCAGCTCCATATTTTTTTCGTTAAAGCTTGCCATATATCGGGATTCATCAAGTATAAGACCGGATGCCTGAATGGATTGCGCGCCTCCTGTTCTTTTAAGTATTACCTTTACCCTTGCGACTACCTCCCTTGGACTGAAAGGTTTGCAGATATAATCATCCGCTCCGAGCTCGAGGCCCAAAAGCCTATCTATTTCCTCCACCCTTGCAGTGACAATCATCACGGGCACATCTGAAAATGTCCTGATTTCCTTGCAGATATCAAGACCATCCCTGCCCGGGAGCATAAGGTCAAGTATTATCATGTCAGGACGGTTTATCCTTACCCATGAAACAGCATCATATCCGTCATAAAGGCAAAAAACTTCATATCCTGACTGTTTGAGGTAGTCTTTTAAAAGCTCTGCTAATTTTTTTTCATCCTCAATTACAAGTATTTTTCCTTTCATGAAAGTTTTTCCTTTGCAGGCAGTAAAATTTTTATCCAGAGACCCCCAAGTGGTGATTGATGTGCGGAGATAGTTCCTTCATGGGCTTCAACAATGTTTTTGCAGATTGCAAGACCAAGCCCTGCGCCGCCTGTTTCCCTGTTTCTTGAGTTTTCAACACGGTAAAGCCTTTCAAAAAGTTTATCAAGATCATTTTCCGGGACTCCCGGGGCTGAATCCTGAAAATCAATCGTCAAAATTTTATCTGATAAAGAAACAGTTATGGCGAGTTCGCCGTTTGCATCGGTATATTTTATTGAATTATCGATTATATTGGAAAAAAGCTGGTGAATTCTTTCTTTGTCGGCAAAAATCATAATTTCTTTTTCTTCGGGAAATCTTGTGGTTACTTTTATATTTTTCAGATCAAATTCGGATTTATGTAATGATACTATATTTTTTAATTGCCTTAAAAGGTCAAAATCCTCTTTTTTATATGTAAGCGCCCCTAAATCAGACATTGAGAGCTGATAAAGGTCATCAACAAGCCTTCCAAGTCGTATTGCCTCGCCGTATAATGATGAAATTGATTCTTTGTCAGGCTTACGTATCTCGTCCTGAATAGCTTCAATTTCCCCTCTTAATATGGAAATAGGAGTCCTGAGTTCATGGGAAATATCCGCAATCCATTGCTGCCTTGCCTTTTCATTTTTTTCAAGTGTATAGGAAAGGGAGTTAAATGCATCGGAGAGCTTGTTTAATTCATCATTGGTTTGTAAGTTAACCCTTGTTTTATAATTTCCTTCCGCCATTTTTTTTGCAGCCCCTGCCATTTCTTTTAATGGTCTTGTAATTCTTCTTGATATAGGAAAGGATATTCCTGCAGCAAGTAATATAATAACAATACCCACAATGCCCAGGGCAAATTTTTGTTCATTTATAAAACGAAGCTGATGTGTATCTGATAATATTTGTCTTGGTATAATACCTATATATCCCACTTCTTTATCTTCATAATATATAGAATAAAGATTAATATTTTCCGGTATCTCACCCGGTCCGATTACTTTATTTTTTTGGGCGTCAAGGAGAAAAATTCTTTTTATGAAACGATGAGGAGGCGGGGGTTTATGGGGAGGATGCCTTTCATCAGGTGTGGATGCATAACCAGGTTGTCGTGGCGCTTCATGCTTAGGAGGATTGGTTTCATTCAAGGGATTAAATTCAGGAGGTGGCGGCGAAGTCAGCATATCTGGTTCATTATGATCATTAAATGAATTATTGTCAAACATCCTTTTCATCATGATTTCATGTTTTTGGGGCAGCGCTTCATTTTCAGGAAACGAGGATAAAATGAAAAAAGACCATATTGTCTGGTTTTTTTTAAAAATATCCCAGTTTTTATTTTCTTTGTAGAATTCTTCAAGCCTTGTTTGAAGTTTTTTCATGATTGCTATGTCAATATTGTTAACATAGCGCATAAATCCTCTTTCTATACTCCACTGCATAATAAGAAACATTGAGACAACCGCCATAAAAGTGGCTGCAAGCATGGCAAAAAATAATTTATGAGTAATACTTTGTTTCATAGAATAATAAATCCTGATAATTAATTTTTAATCTTTTATTTTAATTTAAACCATATTCAGGACAAAAAAATATTGTTTTTCAATTTCCTTATTTCTTCCATATTTAGTGCGCAATTTTTTTTTATTTTTATATCAACAGAAAATAAAAAGTCTGTTTAATAAAAATAAAATAAAGGAGGCAATCATATAACCAGCAATATATTTTTTACATTAAACTTTTGGCAGGCTGACAAAGTCTATAAGAAAAAAACACATAATTTTTTTTATTGAAAATTAAAAAAATAAAATATTAAAAAGGAGAAAAAAATGAATAAAAAAATAATTACGGGATTAATGATACTCGCAATGAGCGCAGGAAATATTTCTGCGGTAATGGCTGAAACAACCACAAATATCCCGACTGCCACAGAACAGCAGTTTATGAAAACAGGCTTTGAAATGCATCTGGAAAAAATGGCTGAGGTGTTGAATTTGACTGATGCCCAGAAAGAACAGATAAAAGCGATTTTTGAGGCTGAAAAAACAAACAATGAGGCTACAATGCAGCAGTTAAGTGAAATCAGAAAACAGATTAAGGCGCTTGCAGCAACAGAAACCTTTGATGAGACTGCTGTAAGGGCCTTGGCTGAGCAGTCTTCAAAATTAAGGGTAGAGCTTATTGTTTCTCATGCAAAGGTTCAAAATCATATTTATAACATACTAACTGCGGAACAAAAGGCGCTTGCAAGCAAGATTGAGCCTTTAATGAAGGGTCATGGCGGACCAGGAGCTGGCGGCCTATAGAAAAAAATACTAATTAGCGCCTTCTACTTCTAAATATACACCTCCCTTACCAGGCCTTCCATGCACAAGATGTGTGGAAGGCTTTTTTTATTTTGATTGCGAAAAATTTGATGAGCAGTTAATTTGCATGCTGCTAATTGGGTTTTCAGTATTAATGCGCTGATTTGTTTTGACTGGTTAGCGGATTAATTAAATTTAATTCATTTGCTTCAGTCTGTTGGGCAAAATATAAATTCCATCTAAGCTGAAGATTCATCCAAAAATCAGGAGAAACTCCAAAAAATTTGGATAACCTTAATGCAGCTCTGGGGGTAACCACTTGGCTGCCATTAATGATTTTGTTAATCTTCTGATATGGCGCATGTGTTGAATCTGACAATTGACGTTAGGTAAGTCCCATTGGCTTTGAAATAACTCAAAAATGATATCTCCCAGATGGTTTGTCGCTTTATTAGCTGGTATTCTAATCATAACAAACTCCTATCTATTTTTTTTAATGATAGTCAGTAATTTCAACATTATTAAGACTTTCATCAGTAATGCCATTAATAATTGTCTGAATCAGGATTTTCAGGATTAAAGGATATACAGGATTAGACAGGAATTATTATCCTGTAAATTTTAAAATCCTGTGTATCCTGATTCAGACAGAAAAAAGAAAAGGCAAAGGGAATTATCT
>DYOW01000094.1 GCA_020720325.1 Desulfobulbus propionicus | reverse complement strand
ATAATTGTCAAAAATTTTCCAAACAGCTTCAGAAATACAGAGCTTAATGATTATTTAAGGAAAAATGAAATAACCAGGCTTGTGATAACAGGCATGATGACCCATATGTGCGTGGATTCGACTGTAAGGGCTGCCTTTGACCTTGGGTATGAATGTATAGTTGCAGGCGATTGCTGCGCCACAAGAGGCTTAAAGATTTTTGATAATGAAATAACAGCAAAGGATGTGCATAATACATTTCTGGCTGCCTTAAACGCTATTTTTGCAAAGGTTTTGAAAAAACATGAAGTTATTGAACTATTAAAATAATTTTTAAAGAGCGTTTTATGAAATTAAAAATCTATCAGGTGGATGCTTTTACAGACAAAATATTTTCAGGAAATCCCGCCGCGGTTTGTTCTTTAAATGATGAGTGGCTGGATGATGCAATAATGCGACAAATTGCAATGGAAAATAATCTTTCAGAGACTGTTTTTTATATCTGCAAAAATAATAATTACCACATCAGATGGTTTTCCCCCACAACAGAGGTTGATTTATGCGGACATGCAACCCTTGCGACAGGATATGTTTTATTTAATTATGAGAATTACCCTAAAGATGAAATTCGTTTTTCATCCAAAAGCGGAGACTTGATTGTAAAAAAACAGGATGATTATCTTATAATGGATTTTCCCACAGACACTATTGAAAAAGTTAATGATATAAATGAATTTAAGGACTGCTTTGATATTTTGCCAACTGAGGTCTATAAGGGTAAAACGGATTATATATTGGTTTTTGAAAATGAAGACCAAATACGGGATATTAAGTTTGATTTGCTTAAAATTAAGCAGATTAAAGCAAGGGGAATCATTATTACTGCAAGGGGCAGGGAATGTGACTTTGTTTCGAGATTTTTTGCGCCTCAATCAGGGATAAACGAAGACCCTGTCACTGGCTCCGCTCACACAACCCTTACCCCTTTCTGGAGCAAAGTATTAAATAAAAAGGAATTAAAAGCTATTCAGCTTTCTTACCGCAAAGGTGAATTAATCTGCAGGAATATGGACGAAAGAACCGAAATATCAGGCAAAGCAAAATTATACATGCAGGGAGAAATAGAACTATAATATTTGAAAAAAATATAAAGGATGGAAATTATGAAATTAGACTGGCTTCTTGAGTACAGCCCCATTTTATTAGCCCTTGGCGCTACCCTTTTTACGTGGGGAGTCACAGCATTAGGCTCTGCAATGGTGTTTTTCTTTAAAAACATTAACAAAAAGGTTTTAAATTCCATGCTTGGTTTTGCATCAGGCGTTATGATTGCCGCAAGTTTCTGGTCTCTTTTAAATCCTGCGATAGAAATGGCGGAGAAAAGCGGCAATACTCCTTGGATACCCGCGGTGGTTGGTTTTTTGGCTGGCGGGGCTTTTTTATTTATAGTTGATAAGTTTTTGCCCCATTTGCATCTTGGACTTCCAATGGAAAAGGCAGAGGGAATTAAAACATCATGGCAAAGAAGTGTTTTGCTTGTGCTTGCCATCACATTACATAATATCCCTGAAGGACTGGCAGTTGGCGTTGCTTTTGGGGCGCTGGCAATCCATCCTGATCCTGGAATGCTTGCAGGAGCTATAGCCCTTGCAATTGGTATTGGTTTGCAGAATTTTCCCGAGGGCGCCGCGGTTTCAATCCCTTTGAGGCGTGAGGGGTTTTCCAGATTAAAGGCATTTAGTTACGGGCAGTTTTCAGGCATTGTTGAGCCAATCGCAGGGGTTATTGGGGCTTATCTTGTTTTATTAATTAAACCTTTGCTGCCATATGCCCTGTCCTTTGCGGCAGGCGCAATGATATTTGTTGTGGTTGAAGAATTAATCCCCGAATCTCAGGCTGGTGATGAAACTGATTTGTCAACAGTAGGCGCAATGATTGGATTTGCGACTATGATGTTGCTTGATGTCGCTCTGGGATAATCTGATGCCGCTTGTAATGATTTATAATATAGAGTACCCATAGCTTTTATTTCCTTGTAATAATATTGTTTTTAGGGCATAGATAAAGTATATTGAATTTAGCTAAATAAAATTATTATCAGGAGGCAATTCTATAATGTTTCCATTTTGGGAAGTCCCTGCATTCACCTCAGGCATTTTTATAGCCCTTATCGCATCATTTCACATCCTCCCATCGCACCTTGCAACCGGGGCTTTTTGGTTTGTAACTTACCTTGAATACCGTTCAATTAAGGAAAACAAACCGCATTACATGGATTTTATCAAAAAATTTACCCTCTTAATCCTTATTTTTTGCTTTGTCCTTGGTTCTATTACTGGTGTGGGAATATGGTTTTCCGCAACCATTGCAAGCCCAATGGGACTTTCAGCCCTGATTCACAATTATGTATGGGGATGGGCGACCGAATGGGTATTTTTTATCATAGAAACCGTGGCTATTTATGTATATTATTACACACTTGGCAAGATTGACTCCAAAACCCATCTTAAAATCGGGATAACTTATGCCTTTGCTTCATGGATGAGCATGGTGGTCATTACCGGAATTCTTGCATTTCAGCTTACACCGGGTAAATGGCTTGAAACCGGGGGATTTTTTGACGGATTTTTTAACGAAACCTACTGGCCCCAGTTATTTTTCAGAACAGCATTGATGTTTGTGATTGCGAGCATTTACGCCACACTTGTCGCATCATTCATAAAGGATAAAAATGCAAAAGGGGATATTACCTTTAAGGCATCCCTCTTTGGAATAGCAGGTTTTATACTCATGGTGTTATTTTCAGTCTGGTATGTGTACAAACTTCCCGGAGTCCCTAAATCCCTTGATTTTGGCGGGGTTCTTGCCTATATGAAAATTCTTAACAAAATGGTTATTTTTTCATCTGTAATTGTAGTGGGTTATCTTGTTTATTGTACTATTTTTCCCAGATTTACAAATCCGGTTATATCTATCGGGACAATTGTTGTTTTGTTTTTGGGCATCCTTGGTTTTGAGGCAATAAGAGAAGGAATAAGAAGACCTTATGTCATATACAACTATATGTATTCCAATAATATAATCGCAAAGGACGTGCCTGCAAAGGGAATTAAGGCAATGGGGGAAAAAATAAACAAGGATGGTTTTCTCTCCACACTGTATCTTATCCCTGATGATTTCAGAAAAATAACCCCCAAAAACAGGCTTGAAGTGGGAAGAATAATAACGCTTTATCAATGCGGCAACTGCCATTCAATGGAGAAAAACGGGAAAATCAGACCATTGCCTCGTTATGTCAGCAATCTTGGGATGAATGCCCCTGAAGACCTTGCTGTTTTTCTTGATGTCCTTGAGGGTTATCCTTATATGCCCCCTTTTTTTGGAAACGAAGAAGAAAAGCTGGCTGTTGGCTCATATCTGTCCACTATGGTTAATTAACGGAGGAAAATATTATGGATTTAGCATCATATATAAATTCACTCAGAGATCCTGCGGGAGTGCCTTTTTATCCTTTTGTTTTTCAGTTTTTGATGGTTCTTACCTTTGCCCTTCATATAATATTTGTTAATTTTGCCTTGGGGGGTTCTGCAATTGCCATCTGGGGAAAATTTAACGGCAATCCTCATGCGCTGAGGCTTTCAAAGGCGCTGGCAAGGGCCACCACCACCAATATATCCATCGCAATAACCTTTGGAGTGGCCCCGCTTCTTTTTGTTCAGGTTATCTATGACCCTTTCTGGTATACTGCAAATACCATGTCGGCATGGTGGACTCTGGGATTTCTGGCGCTGGTCACAATGGCTTTTATCTTTACTTATGTGGGATATCTTACTGGAAAAAGTAATGAAAAAGGCGGAAATATTTTTTGGATTATTATGGCGCTTGTTTCAATTTTGCTTGCTGCCCTTACAATGCACGGACTATCCGAAGAACAGCTACATCCCGACAAATGGAAGGAATGGCTTACACAGACAGGGACATTAAAGACCTCAGGAGATGCCCTGTATGCAATTTTAATTCCGAGATTAACTCATTTTATTGTTCCATCCTTTGCGATAACAGGAATCTATCTCATGCTCTATTCATGGCTTTTCAGGGAAAGAAAGGATTTTTCAACAGAATATCTTGACTATGTCCTTAATCTTGGGGTTAAGATTGCTTTTTATGCGACAATATTTCAGGTGGCAGCAGGTTTTTGGTGGTTATTAAGCCTTCCTTCACATCTTAATTTTATAGTCAATCATGCATTTTTATTTGGCGCTTTTCTGGGAATGGCTTTGCTTGTAATGCTTGCAATGGCGCAGGCTGATCCCAAAAAATATATATTTCCATCGGCAATTCTTGGTTTTGTAACGGTTTTTTTCATGTCCTATGCCAGAGAAACCTTAAGAATGGCATATTTTAAGGGTGTAAATTATACAATATTTGATTACAGGGTTGCAGTTGACTGGGGAAGCGCTATTTTATTTTTTGGAACATTTATAATGGGTATTATTGTTGTTGCTTTTCCTGCAATAGTAGCATTTAATCTCGCAAGAAAGGGACAGCAAAATTAGAAAATATGGCTTTGTTAATTAAGTATAGATTTTATATTGCAGATTTTAATTTTAGATTGCTTCGTCACTGCGTTCCTCGCAATGACAAACCTGCTCTGTTATTGCGAGCATTGCTAAGCAATCTTATGTCACAAACTATATTAAATTAAGAAAACCCAAAATATTAAAATGAACAAATTAAAAAAAATATGGTGGATCCCCTTTGTTATATTAATATGCATTTTCTCATACGAAGCATGGGATTTTTATAAGAAAGGGTTTCTTCCTTTTTCTGAAAGTGACAATGAGCAAAGGGTTTTTCTTGTACAGTATGGCGATAGTCTTACAAAGGTTGCTAAAAGACTGGAAAAAGAAAATTTAATCCGCTCCGAGCTTGTCTTCAGAGTAATCGCAAAAAAGAAAAAGACCGCTACTCAGATAAAACCCGGAGAGTATCTTTTTTCACCTTCCCAGTCTCCGGAACAAATCCTTGATGACCTTGTAAAAGGCAGATATCTTGCGTATGAATTATTAATTCCTGAAGGATATGACATTTTTGATATTGCCAAAAAGGTTGATGAACTTGGTCTTGATAAGAAAGAAAATTTTTTAAAGGCCGCGACAGACGTTTTTTTGCTTGAGGAGATGGGAATAAATGCGACAAGCGTGGAGGGCTATCTGTTTCCGGCAAAATACCGTTTCCAAATGGGCGCTAAAAGTGATTATATTATCAGACAAATGGTTTTGAATTTTTCTAAAATGTTAGGAAGAGAAATTAAATTTAGCGAATTATTATCAACAAATAAAGAAGAGATGCAAAAAATATTAATTCTTGCCTCAATCGTTGAGAAAGAGTCCATAGCAGAAGAAGAAAGACCAATAATAGCAGGGGTTTTTTTTAACAGACTAAGGCTTGGCATGCCGTTACAGGCTGATCCAACTGTGATATACGGCTTAAAGGTTACAGATAAGTGGGATAATAATATTTCCAAAAAGGATTTGTCAGCAGCAAATGATTATAACACTTATACATTAAACGGACTTCCAAAGTCTCCTATATGTAATCCGGGAATTTCAGCCATTAAGGCGGTTATGAACCCAAAAGAAACTAAATATCTCTATTTTGTTTCAAAAAACAATGGCGCTCATTATTTTTCAAAGACTCTTTCCGAGCATAACAACGCTGTGAATAAATATCAGAAAAACAAAAATCAGGAGCCAAAGCCTGATGAGCTTAAAAAAGACGAGAAAGAACCCGAAAAAAATAAAGAAGAAAAAAAATCTGAAGAAATAGAAATTTCTGAGAAAACAGATAATACTGTCACTGAAAAGGAAAAAATAATACAATGAAGATAGCAGTCGCAGGCAAAGGCGGTGTGGGAAAAAGCAGCATAAGTTCCTGCCTTATTCAATTTCTTTCAAGAAAAAATAAAAATATTCTTGCCATTGACGCTGATTCAAGCCCCCACCTTGCCAGACTCCTTGGATTTAAGGAAATGGACGCAATTATCCCTATTTGTGAAATGCGGGATATGCTCTGTGAAAGGTCTGAGAAAGACGGGCCTTTTTATCGTATGAACCCAAGGGTTACGGATATTCCTGAGAAATTCCTGCTAAAAAAAGGCAATATAAATTTGATGGTCATTGGCGCAATTCAGGTGGCAGGCGAAGGTTGCGCATGCGCGGAAAATACCGTATTAAAGGCGCTCTTAACAGCGCTTTTTCTCTCTCCAAATGAGATAGTGATTGTTGACCTTGAGGCAGGGGTTGAACATCTGGGGCGGGGGACAATTTCAGTGGTTGACCACCTCCTTATCGTGGTTCAGCCTTACCGGGGAAGCATTGAGACAGCAAAAAAAATCTATAAACTTTCCGAACAGCTTGGGATAAAACAGATACATTTTATAGGAAATCGTATAAAAGATGCAAATGATATTGCATTTTTAGAAAATTATCTGGGACACCCCCTGCTTGAATGGCTGCCTGATAACCCATGTTTAACAGAATCCGAAAGAAAATGCATGACCCTTTGTGATACGGATATCACCTTGTCTGGACATCTTTCGGGCTTATGCGAAAGATTGGGCATAGCTTTTTAAATATATCCAGGTAAACTAAAAAAAATTAGATGTATGCTGATTTTTTTTACCTGTCGGATGGGGTATATGAAATTGGCGCATATCCCGGATTAAGATGAAAGATACCGTTTAAATGTCTGTATCTTTCGTTAAAATCAAGTCCATAGCCCACCAAAAATCCCTCGCTTATATCAAAACCAACATAATTTACATCAATTTCCACCCTTCTTCGTTCTTTTTTATTTATAAGACAGCATATTTTAATAGAAGCTGCCTTATGAAGTTTAAGAATTTCAATAAGATATTGGAGCGTATAGCCTGTGTCCACAATATCTTCAACAACGATTATGTGCTTATCAGTAAGGTCAAGCTCCACATCCTTTGTAAGCGTTATTGTCCCTGATGATTCAGTTTTTGCCCCATAGCTTTTAAGTCGTATAAAATCCAGCTCCAGATTTAAATTGATATTTCTTACAAGGTCAGCCATAAATATAAAGGCGCCTTTTAATATGCCTACAACAACAATCTCATTGCCTGCGTGGTCTTTTGTGATAATGTCCCCAAGTTCTTTAACCCTGTTTCTAATTGTTTCATTAGAGATTACCTCAACAAGCTCGTCCTGTGTTTTCATAAAGTCCTCCCAAAAATTTGATAAAAGTAGCTTTCAAACCCTTTATATAAAAAAAAATTAACACAGATTATTTTTATCGCTATATAAATTTTAAATTATTATAAAGTTTATTTGACAATGCTTCAAGGGAACAAATATCTCATATTTGCGCTATACTTTGCATAAGAGATAAATTTATAGAAAAAATCCTCGTTAATCTATAAAAATTTTCAAATATTCGGGAGGAACGTTTTTTTACCAATATTAGGGAGCAGGTAGGTCTCCCCTCCCTTGATGGGAGGGGATTAAGGGG
>DYOW01000093.1:2818-7545 GCA_020720325.1 Desulfobulbus propionicus | reverse complement strand
AAAAAAATGTAATATTAGAGCCAGCCTTAAGGTATTTAAAGGATATGGAGAGGGTCTGGATGTCAAAACAGTCTGGGAATATCTTGATAAATCAATTAATCAAAATTCTTCTGTGAGAAATGGGACAGTGACCGTGCATGACCCATGTGTAATGAGAGAAGAATCTGAAATCCAGCAAAACATCAGAAATATTATTTTAAAACAGGGCTTTGAAATAAATGAAATGAAGCATAGCAAATCAAAAACAATATGTTGCGGCGAGGGAGGCTCTGTGGGATTTTTATCTCCTGAACTTGCTGGAAACTGGTCAGATTTGAGAAAAAAAGAGGCAGACAACAAAAAAGTAATCACCTACTGCGCAGGGTGCGCTAATATCTTAAAATCAAAGGGTGTGGACGCGTCACATATCCTTGACCTGTGCCTAAAGCCTGATGAGACAATGCAAGGAAGAGAAAAAAGTTGACAGTGTGCCTTTTACATACTTAAATAGATTAAAATTCAAGAATTATTTCAAAAACACAATCCCTAAAAATATCTCAAGGGAGAGACCTGTGATGGAAAAAACAGATAAATCAGGAATAATCAAAAAAATTGCCATTGTAATCCTCCTTTTTGCCATAATCGCAGGTGTTAGGTCAAGCGGTCTCATGGCATATCTTGAGCAGGAAAAATTAAGGGCATTGATTGAAGGCTATGGAGTTATTGCTCCCATTGTTTATATAGCCTTTTATTCAATTACTCCATCACTTTTTCTTCCAGGGCTTCCTATAACCATTGTGGGTGGAGCGCTTTTTGGTCCAATCTGGGGCGTGGTTTATGCAATAACTGGCGCAACTATAGGCGCAATTATTGCTTTTTTAATCGGAAGATACCTGGGTCGGTCCTGGGTTGAGAAAAAACTAACAAGCCCCAGATGGAAAAATCTTGATATTGAGGTGGAGAAAAACGGCTGGAAAGTGGTTGCATTCACAAGGCTTATTCCAATTTTCCCTTTTAATCTTTTAAATTATGCCTTTGGGCTGACAAAAATAAAGTTATGGCATTATGTAATCGCTTCATTTATTTTCATGCTGCCTGGTTGCATTGCGTATGTGGTTTTTTCAAGCTCTTTTCTTGATTTGATAAAAGGCAAAATAACAAAGGAATTTTTTATTGGTCTTGTTTTTGTGGTTGCAGTGTCGCTTATACCTGTTTTTTATAAGAAATTCAAGAAAAAAGATGAATAAAAGCAATTATAGTGATAGTTACGCTCTGATGCTCTTCACCAAATATCCAAAAGCCAATAAGGTAAAAACAAGGCTTATTCCTGCCATTGGAGCTGAAAACGCTGTAATACTTCATAAAATACTCACAGAAAAGACACTAACTACTTTAAATAATGTTAAAAAATTATTAAACAAGACAGGCAAATTAAAATCAGATATTTTTATATTTTTTGACGGATGTGAAGAAATAAATATGCGGGACTGGCTTGGCAGTGATTTTTATTATGTCATGCAAAATGGTCATGATTTGGGTGAAAGGATGAAAAATGCCTTTGATTATGTCTTTAAAAAAAGTTACAAAAAAGCAGTTATTGTTGGCTCTGACTGTCCTGACTTAAATACTGATATAGTAGATGATGCCTTTAATAATCTTGATAATTATGACGCTGTATTTGGAAAAGCCCTTGACGGCGGATATTATCTTATTGCTCTTAAAAAAGTGATTCCAAAGATTTTTGTTGATATCAGGTGGAGTACTCCTGAAGTCCTTGAAAAAACGCTAAATATTTGTAATAATCATAATCACAGATATTTTCTTACCAAAACTCTCTCAGATATTGACACCATTGATGACCTGAAAAAATTTCCTGAAATTCTTTCAAATTTATGATAAGCGTTATTATCCCTGCATTTAATGAGGAAAATAATATTGAATCAGCAATAAATAATGTAAAAAGCGCTAAAACAGCTATTGAGATTATTGTTGTTGACGGCAAAAGCTCTGACAATACATTGGAAAAGGCAAAAAATGCAGGAGCTTTAACACTCGTTGCTGAAAAATCCCGTGGAAAACAGTTAAATTACGGCGCATCTGTTGCAAGAGGTGAAATTTTGGTGTTTCTTCATGCAGACACCATTTTGCCAGATGGATATGATATTGAAATAAATGATATTATAAAGAATAAGGGTCATAAACTTGGAGCGTTTAAGATAAGGATAAACTCCAGGCTAAGGGGTATAAAAATGGTGGAATTTTTTATAAATATGCGAACCCAGATTTTTAAGCTGCCTTTTGGGGATCAGGCTTTTTTTATTCGGACATCATTTTTTAAGGAACTTGGCGGTTATTTGCCAATTCTGCTGATGGAAGACTTTGAATTTATCAAGAGGGCGAAAAAAAAAGGTGATTTGATAATAAGCGATAAATATGTAATCACATCTGGGAGAAGATGGGAAAAAAAAGGCATTTTAAGGACAACATTATTAAATCAGTTTAATATGTTTGCCTTTTCTTTGGGATTATTGTCGCCTGAAAGGCTTGCAAAAATTTATTACGGAGAAGATTTTTTGAAAAATAATTTAAAAGGTTAGTTATGGAAAAATTCACATTGCTCAAAACTATCAAACATAAAAATAATGCCTATGCTCTTTTTATCCAGCCTGAGATACCCTTCTGGTTTGTCGCCAATGAAAAGGCTACAAAACTTTTAACTGCCTGTGACGGAGTATTAAATAAAGATGATTTAATATTAAAATTTAAGGAGTTATACGGCGGTTCATTTACCAGCGCTGAATTAAATATTGAAAGACTTTTTTCATCCATAAATATTGGCTCTTACGAACAATATCATGGTAAATCAGCCAAAAAATTATCAGAACTAAAAGAAATATGGCTTCATCTCACTGACAAATGCAACCTCCGTTGCGGGCATTGCCTTTTCGGCAAAAATCTCTCAGGAGACCGCTCTCTTTCAAAGGATGTATTACTGAAAATTTTTGAAGAATCCTATAACCTTGGGGCAAGACTTTTTTGTTTTACTGGCGGCGAGCCTTTTATGCACAGCGATTTTATAGATGTTATCTCTGAGATTCTCGAAAAAAATGACACAAATATAGCGGTTCTTACTAATGGGATATTAATAGGAGATTATATTGAAGAATTAACAAGGCTTGACATTAAAAGACTGCATTTTCAGGCAAGCCTTGAGGGGACAAAAAATATTCATGAGAAAATAAGGGGATCAGGGACTTTTGAAAAAACTATTCAGGGAATCAGGCTGTTGCAAAAAAATAACATTCCTTTTAGCGTATCTGTCGCCATAAATGATGCAAATATTAATGAACTTAATGATTTTATTGAGTTTATTGCAAAAGAACGCATAAAAAACCTGCATTTTATGTGGCATTTTACAAGGGGAAATGGTGAAAATCTTGAAAGCGGCGTTAAAAATAACGGCATAAAACTTATTATTGACGCTGTAAAAAAGGCAAAAAAACTTGGAATAAAGATTGATAATATTGAGGCGTTGAAATCACAGGTTTTTTCCCATATTGGAACTCGTTTTGACTTTGGAAATGCCTGCTTTGAATCCCTTGCAATAGGACCTGACGGAAAAGTATATCCCACGCCTGCCACAGTTGATTTGGAAGGGTTTTCAGGGGGCGATATATCAGAGGGTCTGGAGAATATCTGGAAAAACAGCATATTTTTTAATAATTACAGAAAATTATCCGTATCTGCATTGCAGCCACACAAAGATGACCCCTTAAGGTTTATGCTTGGGGGAGGCGACCTTGACCATTCAATTACAGGCTATAGTTCTGAAAATGGCTTATTTGAAATTATTCAAGACGCTTTTTATGATATTTACAAGGAAATGCTTTATTATGCAATCTCAGAGGCAATATCAAACATTAACATATCAGAAAAATATCCCTCAGTGGCATTAAGAATGGGTGATATCACCACTGAATGTCCATCAGGTGACAGCGTAAACTTTACCCACTGCAACTGCCTTTTATCAATTGATAGTCATGACGGCGCAAGCCTTATTGGTGAATTTTATGCAAAAAGGACTACAGAGCCTGATAAAACCATATTAAATCCAATAAAGCTATCTCAAGAGGACAGTGAGCTTATTCCTGCTGATTCCCAGCAAAGGATGTATGGATGCGGAAGTCCTGTCAGAGACTCAGAGTTAAAGGAAGGCGAGACCCTCCTTGACCTTGGCTCAGGCACAGGCGTTGAATGTTTTATTGCGTCAAAGATTGTGGGGAAAAACGGCAGGGTCTATGGCGTTGATATGTTAGACCAAATGCTTGAAATAGCGAATAAATCAAAAAAATTAGTGGAAAATAAGTTAAATTATTCAAATATAACATTTTTAAAGGGTTTTCTTGAGGATATACCTGTAAGTGACGCCGCAATAGATGTTGTGATATCAAACTGCGTTATGAATCTTTGCAAAAACAAGAGGCGGGCATTTTCAGAGATAATGCGAATATTAAGGCATGGCGGAAGGTTTGTTATATCCGATGTGGTGACAGAAAAACTGCCATCCCTTGCCATAAGGGCTGACCACACACTTTCAGGGGAATGTATCTCTGGGGCATTTGTCCAGGATTATCTTTTTGCAATGCTGCATGATATTGGATTTATAAATTTAAGGATAATAAAGAGATTTCTATACAGAAACATCCAGGGGCATCAGTTTTTTTCTTTGACATTTGAGGGTGTTAAGC
>DYOW01000093.1:0-2718 GCA_020720325.1 Desulfobulbus propionicus | reverse complement strand
TACAGAAACATCCAGGGGCATCAGTTTTTTTCTTTGACATTTGAGGGTGTTAAGCAAGCCATTATTGATGAATCAACAGAAAAAATTCCTGTTATTTACGGCGGGTCATTTGGCGCAATTATCACAGAAACCAGCGATGTATTATATAAAAGCAAACTATCTCATATAGAAAAAGAATTAACTATTAATGCTAACAACCTTGATAAACGTGATATTTTTGTATTGGATAAGAACAATGGCTCATTTTTGAATGCAGGCGGCGCATCATGCTGTTCCTGTGAGGTTTTTGAAGATAAAAAACATGCTGAACAGGTAAATAATACAGAAAACAATGAATTTCATAAGTCAGATTGCATTATTTGCGGCAGTTCTCTTTGTTATCTGACATTAAATGACTTAAAGACATGTTCTATATGCAAAAAAAAATTTCATGACTCGGTTATATGTGTAAAAGGTCATTATATATGTGACAGTTGCCACAGCTCAAATCCTGTTGATATAATAAAAAACATCTGTCTTAAAACAAGCAAAACAGACATGATTTCGCTTATGAATGAAATAAGAGAATTTGATATTTTTCCCATACACGGACCTGAGCATCATTCCCTTGTTCCCGGAGTTATCCTTGCTGCTTTTAAAAATTCAGGCGGAAATATTACAGATAAGCATATTATGACAGGAATTGAAAGGGGAATGAAGGTTCCCGGAGGAGCCTGCGCATTTTTAGGAGCATGTGGAGCAGCTATGGGCGTTGGCATAGCTTTTTCAATTATTTTTGAGGCAACACCTCTCACCCCCAAAAAACGCCAGGATGTTCAGGATGTTGTGGCTGATGTAATAAAAGAAATCACAAAAACCCGCGCTCCAAGGTGCTGCCAGAGGGAATGCTATGTGTCCCTAAAAAAGGCTGCAAATCTTTCAAAAGAAATCCTTGGCATTAAGTTGCAATTTGATGATAGTCTTATTTGCAGCCAGTATGATAAAAACAGGGAATGCATAAAAAAGATGTGTGTGTTGTATCCTGAAAAACAAGGCTAAACCCAGAAAAAGTGAGTTATCTTTAATAAATCTGTAAAAGCTTTTTTATGAAAAATTTTTCTACAAATGCGACTATATTTTTTTTATAAAATTGCAAATAAATGTGACAAGGGAATTGAAATTGCTTTGTTACATTTTGTCACCATGAAATAAAAAAAATGTCATATAATTGTAAAGAGAATAGCTTATTTTATAAAAAATTAAATATTTCAAGAGCTTGAAAAATTTTATTATAGCTTGTATAATTTTCTGACAGACTAACTTAAAAAAGAAACAATAGGTATGTTTTAGAAAAAGCTATTTTTGTTTAGCCTGAAAATTCCGATTTAACTAAATTAAAGAAAGTTTTTTTTCTCAAATTTTTCTTTGATTTAAACGAATTTATAATTAAAATAAAATAAAAAAAATTATTACAATACTACAAAATATTTTGGTAAACTACCTTGCCCACTGAAAAACAGGGAGATATATTAACTGTAAATCAGGAAGAACTAGTTGGAATGACTATCCCATGGATAGAAGAAGACGTTAGTCTTTATGTAAATTCTGATGGACTTGAGGCCTTTGTGATATACCAAAAGAATTCAATGTCACCGAATTTAATCCAGGCAATCCATTTTTTTTAAAAGAAACCCCCATAGATTTTGGTATTTTGGAAAAACCCGAAAAAGGGAATAATGTTTATATTTTTGCAAAGGGAAGACCACCTGTAAAGGGTAAGGATGCCAGAGTAATCTTTAAAAAACCTAATTACCTGAGAGATCATCCAAGCGATATTGGTCAGCTTATAAGGGAAAATAAAATCGTTTGCTATGAGAAGGATGAACTTGTCGCAGAAAAAACAGAACCAACCAACGGGATTTCGGGAGTAGATGTTTTTTCAGGTGAAATTCCGGGACCAAAGGGAAAATGGATAACCTTTCCAGTGGGAAAAGGCGTTCAGATTACAGAAGACAACAGATATCTTAAGGCGCTTCATAGCGGTAAATTAGAAATCATAGAGGGAAAGATCAATGTTCTTGATGTTGCCAAATATGAAGGCGGAATAAATCACAATAGCGGAAATGTGATTTTTAAGGGTAAACTTCTCGAGATCACCGAGAGTGTTGAGCATGGATTCACCCTTGATGTTGAGGGAGATCTTATTGTAAATAAATCCATTGAAAATGCAGTGGTCAAAGTAACCGGAAACGCGATCGTCAGGGGTTTAATAATTGGTGAGAATGCCAAAGTTTTTGTAATGGGCAATCTTAACTGTGAAATTATTGAGAATGCAAAGGTGGTTGTTGACGGTAATTTGTATATAAAGAATTATATCATAGATGCTGATTGTTTTGCCAGGGCAATATAACTGTCACTGAAAAAAAAGGTTTGATATTAGGTGGTAAAACTGTTTCTTCAGGGACTATCAGGGTAAATGAGGCAGGGTCAGAATTAAATACCCGCACAGATATTTATATTGGTTTCTGGGAAAAATTTATGGAGGAACTGTTAAAATTTAAGAAGGAATATTCAGAAAATTATTCAAAATTAAATGACGTAAAAAAAGGACTTTCCAAGCTGGAAGAGATTGAAATGAAAAGGGAATTATGTATCAAAGCAAAAGGCATTAAAACAAATCTTTTGAAGGCTAAAAAAGATCTATCCGAAAGAATGGAAGAACTTTTTGAAAAGATTAAT
>DYOW01000015.1 GCA_020720325.1 Desulfobulbus propionicus | reverse complement strand
AGGGGACTAATTAGTGATACACTTACGCAAGTGGGGAGAGGGGACTAATTGGTAGTGAATTTTTATAAATATAGAGGAGATTAGAACTTGTGCAGATACATATCCTCTGAAAAAGGGGATTTTTTATATGAAAAATATGACATTACTTATAAATTTCTTGAAAATCCGTGTAATCAGTGATTAAAAATGTTTGATTATATAACTGACATACTTGACAATACCCTTGAAAATTCCCTTACAATTGAGGTTAAGGGAAGGGTCACACAGGTTCTTGGAACTATCATAAAGGCAGTGGTGCCTGCCGTTAAAATCGGAGAGCTTTGTATTTTAAGAAATCCATGGGAAAACTGGGAGCTTCAGGCTGAGGTGGTAGGTTTTCACAAACAGGAGGCTATTCTTACCCCGCTTGGCAGTTTAATGGGTGTTTCCTCTTCCACTGAGGTTATCCCAACAGGCAAGACACATCTTGTTGGTGTGGGAAACCAGCTTCTTGGAAGGGTATTAAACGGGCTTGGAAAACCACTTGATGAAAATGTAAAGGGTCCATTAATTGTTGACAAATACTATCCTGTATATGCCTCTCCTCCAGACCCCTTAAAGAGAAAGATAATCAGCGAGCCATTGTCCCTTGGTTTAAGGGTGTTGGATGGCATGCTTACATGCGGAGAGGGGCAAAGAATGGGTATTTTTGCGGCGGCAGGCGGTGGAAAAAGCACCTTGCTTGCCTCACTTGTCAGGGGCGCTGATGTTGATGTCACGGTTCTGGCTCTGATTGGTGAAAGAGGAAGGGAAGTAAGAGAATTTATTGAAAAGGATATTGGCGTTGAAGGCATGGAAAAATCCATTATTGTGGTGTCAACCTCTGACAGACCTTCCATGGAGAGATTAAAGGCAGCTTATGTTGCCACAGCGGTTGCGGAATATTTCAGGGATCAGGGAAAAAGAGTGCTTTTAATGATGGATTCTGTGACAAGATTTGCCAGGGCTCAAAGGGAGATTGGTCTTGCCGCGGGCGAGCCTCCCACACGCAGGGGCTTTCCTCCTTCTGTTTTTTCAACTTTGCCCATTCTTATGGAAAGGGCAGGGCAATCAGACAAAGGCTCTATAACCGCGCTTTATACCATTCTTGTTGAGGGTGATGATATGACAGAACCTGTGGCAGATGAGACGCGCTCTATTCTTGACGGACATATAATACTTTCAAGAAAACTTGCCTCAGCATATCACTATCCTGCAATTGACGTGCTTGCAAGTGTGAGCAGGGTTATGAACGCTGTGGTTACAAAGGAACATAAGAAAGCAGCGGGAAAAATCAGGGAGCTTATGGCAAAATTTCAGGAAATCGAGCTTCTTGTGCAGCTTGGAGAATATAAAAAAGGTTCTGATAAACTGGCTGATGAGGCGCTTTCTAAAATTGATAAAATTAATACTTTTTTAAAGCAGGGGATGCATGAAAAATCACCTTTTGAAGAGACAATCAAGCAACTTGACAGCATTGCCTTTGCATGAAATATATACTTGAAGACCTCTTAAAAATAAGGCGCTTAAGGGAGGATGAAAAACAAAAGGACTTAAAAGTAAAGAAAAATGAGCTTGAGGATGCCATAAGATTATTGGAGGATAAAAAAACAGAGCTGGCAAATTATATCAAATGGCGTATAAACAGGGAAAATGAATTGTATAATGCTGTTATCAACACAAAAGTAACTTTGACTGAGCTTGATGACTTAAAAACAGCAATATTTATTCTTAAAGAAAAGGATTTGATATTACAGAAAAATATATTAGATGCTGAGCAAATGAAAAAGCAGGCTGAAGAAAATCTAAATCAGGCAAGAATAGCTTACAATAAGGCGTTTAAGGAAACCAAAAAGATTGTGGAACATAAAAAAATGTGGTTAACAGAAATAAAAAAGGCAGAGGAAAAATTTGCTGAAAATGAAATAGAGGATTTAATATTTAAAAAAGAGATGATTGAGGAATAAAAAATATGGATAAGCTTTCAACCACAAGTTTTGCTTCAGATAATTCCCTTCAAGATATATCAGAAATGGGAAAAGATAAAAATATGGAACTTCCTCCTGGTTCTGAACACTTAAATCTTGAAGGTGAAAAATTTGCTTCACTTCTGCAAAATCCTGATAATAGCGAGAATAAAGAAGGTCTTGCTGGTTTTAAGGGAGAGGAGAATAAAGAGCCTGTTAATGCAGACAGTTTATTTTTTACACAAACGCAAAATCCCCAAAATATAACTGAAGCCATGACATCTTCACCTGCTAATAATCTTAACAAGAATTCTGGAGGTTCAGATTTAATTGAAACAGATATAGCAGATGATTCAGAGTTAATGGAAAATACAGATATAGATATGTCATTACTTTCAAAAAATAATCTAAATAATCTAAACGATAGTAATAAGCCTGCATTTTTGTATCAGGATGGATTTAATAAAAACAGTGAAAATTTGAAAAATTATGAAACTGTTCCAAATCAACAGGAAGATAATACAGAAAACAGCAATCCTTTTGCTTTGACTGACAAAGATGTTAAAGACACACAAGAAACCAGAAATGATTCAGATGAAATTAGTCAAAACACCAATACCACAGGTGATTCCATACTTGGCTCTTTTTTTAAGGAAAAAAATATAGATAGCAGTCAATCAGTGACAAATGAAAAACCACCAGTCAATATAAATGAAATTGCGGAAAAAATTGCAGACAGGATATTAATTTCAACTCAAAATCAAGATGGTTCAAATGAGATACGCATTCAGGTTAAACAGGATATTTTGCCTGACACAGAGATACAAATAACTAAAACAGGTGATCAGATTAATATTAATTTTATAACCTCATCCAATGAGTCAATGGATTTATTAAATACGCATACCGAAACATTATTTCAGAATCTCAATAACCGTCTGGATGAAAAGGTTACTATCCAGATTAATTCCAGTGAATCCTCCAGTCAGGATAGTGATGGAAGGTCAAGGCAGCAGAGAAATTTATATGATGAGATGGAAGAATAATGAATATACCTGAGTTTAAGACATCAGACAAAGAAACAATTAGTTTATTAAATACAATTTTCAATAAAAATCAACCAATAGATTTATATTTTAATAATAAAAAATATGCCTTTTGCTTTGAGCAGTTTGCGAATTTTTTTACGCCTTCATTTATTATAAAATTTAATCTGAATAATGAACCGATTTTATTATACATTGAAAACAATATCATAAATAATATCCTGGAAGGTTTTATTACGGATATTCCTGTTGCTGATTTAGACGCTAATTTAAAAAATATTATTATTCAGGCATTATCAGAAGATTTAATCAATCAGCTTGAAAAAAAAATTAAAAAAGATATTGTCATAAATAATTTGTCAGTATCACTTATTAAGGATAATAAGTTTAATAAGCCTGATATGTTTTTTAAGATTGTTTCAGAAGATAACATTAAAATTAATGGCGGGTTTTTATTAAATAAAACAGGCATTAAAAATATAGCCAATATGTATAAAAAAAGAGAGATATCATATAAGACGGATTATAATTTTTTAGAATTTAATATATCTGTATTAATAGATAGAATAAAGATTTCTCATAAAGAACTATCAAATCTTGGTATTAATGATATTATTATCTTAAATAATGCTGATTTTTTAACTAATTCTGATATTTATATTAAAACTCCTTTAAGGATATATTCAGGCGACAAAAAAGACAATTTAATCACATTAAATAATATAGTGGAGGAATCAATGAGTTCTGATAATAACACTGGTGATGATATTAATAATATTCCCATAACCCTTGAATTTGAAATCGGGAGAAAAACCCTTACGCTTGGTGAGCTAAAAACTATCCAGACAGGCTATGCCTTTGAGCTGGACGCAAAGATTGAGCGTCCTGTTAGTATCATTGCCAATGGAAAAAATATTGCCACAGGCGAAATTATTAAAATTGAGGATAAAATCGGGGTAAGAATACTGGAGTTTTCAGGTAATGCCAGGTAATTACCCAGATTTATATCAAATAGTTCCTTTTCTGATTTTTTTGGGATTAATGCCTTTTATCGCAATAATGGTGACATCCTATATAAAACTTGTTGTGGTGCTTTCTCTCATCCGAAATGCCCTTGGCGTCCAGCAGATTCCCCCAAATCTTGTAATAAACGGTCTTGCTGTGATTCTTTCCGTATATATTATGGCGCCTGTTGTTCAGGATTTATACGATGGTTTAAAAAATGAAGATTTTTCCAGAAAAGATATGGCATTTTACACAAGTGTCTATGAAAAAGTCAAAAAACCTCTGGGAGATTTTCTTATGAAACATTCACACGATAAGGAAAGGATGTTTTTTGTAAAATCAGCAAAGGTTCTCTGGCCCGAGGATAGGGCAAAAAATCTTAAGGAAGATGATTTGATTGTTCTTATTCCTTCTTTTACTGTTTCAGAGATTACAGCAGCCTTTCAGATTGGTTTTCTTATATACCTTCCTTTTGTTGCTATAGATTTGATTGTCTCAAATATACTTCTTGCAATGGGAATGATGATGGTCTCCCCAATGACAATATCTCTACCTTTTAAGTTGCTGCTTTTTGTATTATTAAACGGATGGGCAAGGCTTATACATGGGCTTGTGCTCACTTACAGATAAAAACTATGGATTCATCTGCCACAATACTTGAGCTTACCTTAAACTGTTTATACCTGGTTTTAATCTTATCAATGCCTCCTATTGTTGTGGCGTCTGTTGTTGGTCTTCTTGTAAGTCTTATTCAGGCTTTGACTCAGATCCAGGAACAGACAATATCTTTTGCGGTAAAACTTGTGGCTGTTGTGATAACAATTGCCTTAACTGTTCACTGGCTTGGCGCTGAGCTTTATAATTATGCAAATAATATCTTTGATACCTTTCCACTTCTTGTAAAATGAATGAGAGTGAAATAGAATTTATCAAAAAACTCTTGCTTTGTGTTTCAATTACAACGCCAAGGATGCTTGCCATATTTTCAATTTTTCCCCTTTTAAGCACAAATGTTTTGCAGGGGGTTTCAAGAAATGTCGTGATTTTTTCCTTTGCAATAATGGTTGTGCCATTTTTATATCCTTTAATGCCTGACAACTTAACCATGAATTTAGATTATTTTGTCATTTTAATTAAAGAAATTATAATAGGCGTATTCATGGGGTTTCTTTTTAGCATAATTTTTTGGGCAGTTGAAGGCATTGGAAATTTTATTGCCAATCAGTGCGGAGGCTCAATGGCAGGAATGTCTGACCCCATTGCTGGTGAGGATACAACCCCGCTTGGCTCTCTTTTTATGCAGACATCAATTGTGCTTTTTATTTCTTACGGTGGTTTTTTTCTTTTGCTTTCCACGATTTTTGAAAGCTACCATATATGGCCGGTTTTTTCATTTTATCCAAAGTTTGACAAAGATATTGCCCTTTTTTTTCTTAATCAGGCTGATAAACTTTTTTCAATGATTATTCTTTTGTCCTCACCCGTAATTATTACAATTTTTTTAACAGAATTCGGGCTTGGGCTTGTGAGCAGGTTTTCCCCGCAATTAAATGTTTTTTTCCTTGCCATGCCAGTAAAAGCTGGTGTAGCTATGTTTGTCCTGATTTTATATCTTTCCTTTTTATTCTCATTTTTTAAGGGACATTTTCTTGACTTTTCACAAAGCATCAACTTTTTAGGAGAACTTCTCAGGTGAGTGATAAGACAGAAAAACCTACTCCCAAAAAATTAAAGGATGCAAAGCAAAAAGGGCAGGTTGCAAAGAGCAAGGAAGTTCCTTCCGCAACGGTTCTTGTTTCTGTATTGTTTTTTCTCTGGGCAATGTTTCCCAAATACCTTGAAGAATTTAAGGAGCTTATGCTTTTGCCAACACACTTTTATACACAGCCTTTTGAATCTGCATTGGGGGCTGTTTTACAGGGTGTGTTTTACAAAGTTCTTATTTTGTCCCTGCCTGTTGTTTTTATTGCAATGATAATAGGAATTTTTGCGAATCTGTTTCAGGTGGGCGTAATGTTCAGTTTTGAGTCAATTAAGCCCTCGCTAAACAAACTTAACCCTGCTGAAGGCATAAAAAAGATATTTTCCATGGATAATCTCATGGAATTTTTTAAATCCATTATAAAGATTCTTTTTCTTGGCTATCTGCTCTATAAACTTATAATGGAAAATCTGGATAATGTTATTAAGATTCCATACTTGGGTTTGCCTGGAATACTTTTAATTTTTGGCGTCATAATGAAGGATCTGGTGATAAACACTGCCACCGCCTTTATTATTATTGCTGCGATAGATTATTTCTGGCAAAAAAAGAGGCATACTAAAAAACTTATGATGTCAAAGGACGAGGTTAAACAGGAATATAAGGAAATGGAGGGTGATCCCATAATAAAGAGCAAGAGAAAACAGCTTCACAGGGAGATGGCTATGAATGATACTGTTCAAAAGACCAGAAAAGCGACTGTTGTTGTGACAAACCCACAGCACCTTGCAATTGCGCTTTATTATGACAAAGACAAGACGCCCCTGCCTGTTGTAGTAAGCAAAGGGGAAGACCTTCTTGCCAGGCGAATTATTGAGGTCGCAAAGGAAGAAGGCATACCAATAATGCAAAATGTCCCCCTTGCCCATTCTCTTTATGAACAGGTGGCTGTTGATAAATTCATTCCTTCTGATTTAATAGAGCCTGTGGCAGAGGTGTTAAAGTGGGTTCAGAGTCTGAATAAAGCTTAATTAATAAATCAAAAAGGTTTCTTTGTAAATTTTGGCAACTTGATTGAATTGGCGTATATTTTGCTTGGATGATTGAGAATAAATCATTTAGGGGGACAAACTATGAGTATTGCCAGTATTGCAGCGTAAAATTTTAAACAAGAATATCCGTTAGATAGATCCAATAAAGCAAAGGCAGAAAATGAATTTGCTTCTTTTTTTAAAACAGCGCAAAAAACTAACAGCCCTGAAAAAACTTCCTTAAAATCGCATACATCGGAAAAAAATGCCACATTCTCTATTGGTGAAACATACCTTGATACGGATAAAGGAAAAGTGGCAATGGATATAGATGCATATTTTACGGCGACTACTGAGCCAGCAGATTTGGATTCTATACCACTATTAGCGCCAACACCTGAAAATATAGATGCCCTATCAAAATACGCATCCGAAAAACTAAAAAAATTGTTGCAAGATTACGACATACCAAATGCGCCGGAGACAATTATTTATGATGTGACTGGTCAGATTCAATTACCAAAGGATTATGCTTATGCAGATGAATTTAAGCAGATGCTTAATGATAATCCGTCATTGGAGCGAGAATTAAGCACGATAAATGCACTAACGAGTTATTTTGTAGCTATGCAGCCCAGCCTGGAATTTTCAATGGCCTATATGGCAGCAACGTCCGATGCGCAAAGAGCTGCTGCGCTTGCAAAGTATAGCTATCTATTCAGCAATACACCACATTATGCTTCCATTGCCCTATCTATTTCTGCGGATGGGACAATTACTCCCACAGCAGATGGAAAATTTTATAATGAATTAAGCTATAAATCGTGAAATATCCTGAGTTGAGCTATTATAGCTTTTAATGTAAGCTCTGATTAAAAAAATATGAGATTGCTTCGTCACTGCGTTTTTCGAAATGACAGAGTTGTTTGTCATTACAAGCGAAGCAATCTCATATCACAAACTATGCAAAATTAACAATGCCAAATATTTTTGTTGCCTGAATCTAAAATTGAAATTTTCAAAATAATACTTATTTTTTTCTTAAAATTAAGATAAAAATTTTTCAGGAGAAAAAGTCAGATGCAGTTTGACAAATTTACCACAAAATCCCAGGAGGCCCTTCAAAAAGCCCAGTCAATGGCTCTTAACAGGGGAAACACGCAGATTGAGCCGGAACATATTTTCCATGCGTTTCTTGACCAGCCCGAAGGCGTGGCATATTCTGTTCTTAAAAAGCTTAATATGCCAGTGGAGCAGATAAAAAAAGACCTTGAAAACGAGATCATTAAGCTGCCTGTGGCCTCATCAGTCACACAGGTTTATATTTCATCCACTCTTAACAGGGTTTTTGAAAAGTCATTTTCCATTGCAGGGGAAATGAAAGACGAATACATCAGTCAGGAGCATATTATCCTTTCAATACTTGATAATCCCCAGCAAAAATCTTCCCAGATTCTTTCAAAATATGGTATAAATAAAGATAATTTTCTTAAAGCCCTTGTGGCAGTCAGAGGAAGCCAGAGGATAACCGAACCTGACCCTGAAAGTAAATTCCAGGCGCTTGAAAAATACGGAAAAGATCTCACAGGACTTGCAAGACAGGGTAAACTCGATCCGGTTATAGGCAGAAATGACGAAATCAGGAGGGTCTTGCAGGTTCTTTCCCGTAGGACAAAGAATAATCCGGTTTTAATAGGTGAACCAGGTGTTGGTAAAACCGCCATTGTTGAAGGTCTTGCCCAGAGGATTATATCAGGCGATGTTCCTGAAACCCTTAAAGACAGGCAGGTTGTGACGCTTGACATGGGATCCCTTATTGCAGGGGCAAAGTTTCGGGGAGAATTTGAGGAAAGGCTAAAGGCTGTGTTAAAAGAGGTTGCTGAAAAACAGGGAGATGTAATACTCTTTATTGACGAGATGCATACCCTTGTTGGCGCAGGCGCTGCTCAGGGGGCTATGGATGCCTCAAATATGTTAAAACCAGCCCTTTCCAGGGGTGAGCTTCACTGTATAGGCGCGACAACAATAGATGAATACAGGAAGTATATTGAAAAAGACCCTGCCCTTGAAAGAAGATTTCAGCCAGTTCTTGTTAACGAGCCTACTGTTGAGGACACAATCGCTATTTTAAGGGGATTAAAAGAAAAATATGAGGTTCATCACGGCGTTCGCATTAAAGATTCGGCGATTGTCTCTGCAGCTACACTGTCATTTCGATATATAACTGACAGGTTTTTGCCTGACAAGGCGATTGACCTTATTGACGAGGCTGCAGCCAAGCTAAGGATTGAAATAGACAGCCTTCCATCTGAAATTGACGAAATACAGAGGAATATAATTGGTCTTGAGATTGAAAAACAGGCTTTAATTAAAGAAACAGATGAGGCATCGAGACAACGGCTTAAAAATATTGAAAAGGAACTTGCAGACTATAATGAATCTGTTTCCGCGCTAAAGGCAAGATGGCAGGGTGAAAAGGACATGATTCTCCAGATGAGGGAGATAAAGGAAAAAATAGACTCCCTCAAGATAGAATCCGACAAATTCCAGAGACAGGGTGATTTTAATAAGGTTGCCGAGATAATTTACGGTGAAATACCCAAACTCCAAAAGGAACTGGAAGTCAACCAGCATAAGATAGAAGAGCTTCACAAAGAGGGCAGGAGTCTTTTAAATGAAGAGGTGACCGCTGAAGACATTGCGGACATCATATCCAAATGGACTGGAATCCCTGTAAGCAAGCTTGTTGAGGCTGAAAAGGAAAAGCTTGTGCGCATGGAAGCAAGGCTTTCTCAGCGTGTTGTGGGGCAGGAAGACGCTATAAAGGCAGTTTCAAATTCTGTGAGAAGGGCAAGGGCAGGGCTACAGGATCCCAAACGCCCTATTGGTTCTTTTATCTTTCTTGGCCCAACAGGCGTTGGAAAGACAGAGCTTGCAAGGGCGCTTGCTGAGTTTATGTTTGACACTGAGCAGGCAATGATACGAATTGACATGACGGAATATATGGAAAAACATGCTGTTGCAAGGCTAATAGGAGCGCCTCCGGGTTATGTTGGTTATGAAGAAGGCGGATTTTTAACCGAGGCGGTGAGAAGGCGCCCTTACAGCGTTATTCTTTTTGATGAGGTTGAGAAGGCGCATCATGATGTCTTTAATATTCTTTTGCAGATACTTGATGACGGAAGGCTCACAGACGGCAAGGGCAGAACCGTTGATTTTAAGAATACAATCATTATTATGACCTCAAATCTTGGAAGCGATATTATTCAGGAGCTTAAAGACCCGGGAGACATAGAAAAGAAGGTCAAAGAGGTTATGAAGATGTATTTCAGACCTGAATTTCTTAACAGGGTTGATGAAACTATAATATTTCATTCCCTTGGAAGAGAACACCTTAAAAAGATTATTGAGATTCAGCTTCGTTATCTTAACAAAAGAATTGAGGATAACGGCATGGAGCTTCAGGTGTCAGATGCTGCCAAAGACTGGCTGTCTGAAAGGGGATATGAGCCTGCCTTTGGCGCAAGACCCTTAAAGAGGGCAATTCAGAAATACCTTGAAGATTCCCTTTCAATCAAAATACTCGAAGGAATTTATAAAGAAAAGGATACCATTAAGGTTGATGTAAGGGATGGCTGGCTGGTTTTTGAATAGTTTGCATGGATTGCTTTATAAGAGATTGAAAAAAATATAAAAAAAAATTTTGGATAATTTTTTTTATTGCATAAAGGCCAGAATGTATTATATTAATATTTAATTATTCCTACAAACAGGAGGAAACTATGCAGGTTAATTCTTCGACATATCAGAATGTTGCAAACGCAGTTAACATTAGTAAAACAACAAACACCCAGCAAAATCAACAACCAAAACAACCTCAGGCGCCCGTTCCCCCTCCGGGAGGAAATGTTGAAAACCGCCAGTCACCTCAAAAACCAGTGGAGCAGTCGCAGACAAATAATACAGTCAATCCTTCTAAAAATACAGCAGAACAAAGACTGAATATTTACGCATAGGTTTTTTTAATTATCTCCTTAATTATTGCAATTAAACCCCTTGATTAAGATTAAGGGGTTTTTTTATTTTAAATCCAGCTCTTTTTTATTCTTTTGAAAAAAATATAATTTGATTAAAATATTAAATGAAAAATTTTTGAAAAGGGAAACATAAAAAAATGCAGGCAGATTTTTGGACACCCGGTAAATTACTTCAAAGGGCTTAATTAATTCTTCATTGATTTCCCATAAAAAACTGCTCCATTTCCTCTCTTTCATGGGATGAACACATAAAAATTAATATGTTATCAGTTTTTAGTTCAAAATTACCGGGAGGATTAAAAAACCAATTATCTTCTGTTTTTACTGCTATCAAAAGCATATTCTGATAATTTTTTAAGTTAAGTTCTGAAAGTGTCATGCCGGAAAACAATTCTGTAACCTTGATTTCCTCTATGCGTAAATTTTTTTTCTTATCGCGAAGCATTATATCAAGAAAAGATACCACAGCAGGTCTAACCATTTCGGACGCCATCCTTAGCCCTCCGATAAAAGTGGTTGATACAACGGAATCAGCGCCTGCTTTTTTCATTTTTTCAATATTTTTAGGGTCATGGCACCTTGCAACAACCCTTACGGCAGGATTAAGCTGTTTTGCTGTAAGGGATATCACAAGGTTTTGGTTATCATCGCCAGATACTGCAAATAATCCACTTGATTTCATTATTCCTGCTTTAAAAAGCGTATCACTGTCTGTTGCATCACCTTCTATGTAAACTTTCTCGTGGAAAACCTCAAGAACTTTTTCAATTTTTTTTATATCTATGTCAACTATTATGTGTGGTCTGTTTGTTTTAACCAATTCATTGACAATATGAAACCCCACTCCCTCTATACCGCATATAATATAATGTTCTTTTAGTTTTTTTATTAGTTTATCCATTTTTTTTCTCCTTAATGTCTCATTAAGCTCTCCCTCTATGACAAATGCAGTAAAATTTGATAAAATATAGGTAAGAGTGCTTATTCCAAAGAGCGCTATAAAGACAGTAAATAATCTGCCTGTATGGTTTCCAGATAAATCAATTATTTCACCGAAACCTATTGTTGTGATGGTTATCACCGTCATATAAAAGCAGTCAATTACAGAATATTTTCCGTCGCCTATGAACCAGTAACCCGCAGTTCCTGCAATCAACACTGAGATAAGGGTAATACCTGCCCCGAAAAATTTTTTATACATCTGTGATGATATGCTATCAGTAATGTCGGACATTTTTTTAAAAATTTTTTTCCTTAATTTTTACATTTTTAATTATCGTATAAATTTTAACAGCAATTAATTTTTTTAAAATATTTAATCAACAGAAATTCTTTCTTTGAAATAATCAATAAGGTGTGTTTCAATATGTAAAAAATTATCATATAATATAACATTTATTATTATTTTTAGTTAAAAATTTTATTTCCTGAAATTTCAGAAAACTATAATGAGAAATTTATATATGAATCCCCTAAAACCATCTTGCTTTTTCATAGCAGGAACAGACACAGGTATTGGAAAAACCTTTATCACATCATTGATTGCTTTATTTTTTACCCAAAAAGGACTAAATGTGCTTATGCAAAAATGGGCGCAGACTGGAGGCGCTGACGACGCCCTTTTGGTTTATGAAAAAATGAATAAAAAAAATGTGCTTGATGACAAGGAATTTTTAAAAATTGCGTGTCCTTACAAATTTAGTTACCCTGCCTCTCCCCACCTTGCTTCCATGCTTGAAAATCAGAAAATTGACATTGAAATAATAAAGAGATCATATTATGAAATCTCAAAAAAATGCGAAATCCTTCTTGTGGAAGGAAGCGGAGGGATAATGGTTCCATTAACTGAAGACACACTTTTTCTTGATTTATTAAAAGAGCTTGGAATACCTGTGATTCTCGTTGCAAGGGCAGGCCTTGGAACAATAAATCATACCCTTATGACAGCAAAAATACTTGAAAACAATAATGTTGATATATTTGGAATAATATTAAATAATTACGACAACAACAGCGAAGAGATAATAATAAATGACAATGCAAAAATTATCTTAAAATTTAGCGGCGTCAAGAATATAATTATTATGCCCTATTCAAAAGAAAATCAGGGAGATTTACAATTATTTGATTTTTTTTTTGAGGGTTTTTATCCTCCTGATTTTTCTTTGCATTTTTAAATTTATCAAGCTGTTTTAAGTAATGTTCCCTGTTATCACTGGCTTTTTTCAGCGCCTTTTCTGCCCATAAAATCGCATCGTCAAAATTTTCATTTGCATAATATGCCTCGGCAAGAGTATCAAGTATATGGGCATCATCTTTAAGATTTGCGGCTTTTTCAGCAAGCTCCAGAGCCCATCTGTGGTCTTGGTATTCTTTGCTTTCGCTTGTAAGTAAAAGCCATGCAAGGGTATTTATTATCTCAGGCTCTTCGGGTTTAATTGTCATAGCCCTTGTTAATGTCTCAAAGGACTTGTCATATTGTTTTTTTTCATAAAAAAATTGTCCTAACGCAAGCAAGACATCAGGATTTGTTTCTTTTTTATATACATGCTCAATAATTTTAGTTTCAGATGCCTGTTTCCATGTATCAACAGGCATTAAATTGCTTAATGCTATGAAAAGCACGGAAAAAAATACAAAAAGACTCCTTTTGTTGGCTATTTTTCTCTTGAATTCAAAGGCTAAACTTGGTTTTTCGTATGCTTCCCGCAAAAAACTCACTCTTTGGGAAATGCTGTAATGATGCCAGTTTGGGGCATCCCTTGAAATGCCAGAAAGATATGCGACTTTTTCAAGGGAGTTTGCGAGATGCCACGGATGACCCTGCATGTCAAGGGCGCCGATATCTGCCTCTCTTTCAAAATTTCTTATGAAATACCCCATAAAAAACCTGAAATATAAAAAAGCAAAGAGAATAAAGGGTAAAACAGTTATGATTGCTGATAGTTGCTTTGGAATTTCAGTAAATTTTAAATATAAATTAACCCCAAAGTCCCTTGAAACTAAAAAAAACAGCATGGGTTCAAAAAGGCTGTACATTAAAATTCCAAACGAAAGCATTATTCCCATCTGCCACCAGATATGATTTCTTTTTATATGGGTGAATTCATGATGAAGCACTGACTCTAATTCATTTGTTGTAAGATTTTCAAGAATACATGGGGTGAGAAGAAGGTAACGGAAACTTGGCACAAAACCCATGACGCCAGCTGTGCATGAACCGCCCCATGGGGTATTCCATATAAGGATATCCCTGAATGTTAAGCCTGAATCCTTTGCCTGTTTTAAAATATAATCCCTGAAATGACCATTGGGAAATGAGTCGCATCTCCATAAAGTTTTTATCATGAGAGGCACAAAGACCACCATAAATGAAATAACAAGAACATACACAAGTATCTGCCCAATTAAATTTTCATTAAAAAAATCAATAATGTGTTTGGGCGCGAATTTTAATAAATCATCTCCCAAAGAAAATAGAATAAAAGGGATTATTACAGGCGCTATTACAATAAAGCGTGAGAATATCTCTTCTTTAAGTGGTCTTATGCGTGTTGTCCACCATATCCCTGCCCAGTAAATAAAAACATAGAAAAAATAAAGTCCAAGGTAGAAGATATTTGTTAAAAATGAAAAAAACAATACGCTGTCTTTTGGTTCAATAAACGTCCTCATTTCCAATAAGTAGAGGTCAAGAATCATTGGAACAGGTGTCAGCCATTGTAACATATCGAGAATAGAATTTAATTTATTTTTTAATTTTCCGTAATAAATAGAAGCAAAGATGAAAAAGAACCATAACAGGGTTTTTGTAAACCAGAGCAATAGAAAAAATTCAGAGGAAAATTTAGGAGAATCACTTATAGGAGCTCCTGCTATTGCTATAAATGTAATTATTATTATAATGATTTGTGAGTACGGCATAATCTTAAAAAAAACGGAGGTATTTATTTATGGATATCAACACTGAAATGCTTAAAGAAAACCTAAAATCTGAAAACATCATAGATTTTTTCAGCAAATTTGATATAATGACCATACTAACCAATCCTTATTATCTTATTCCTATTTTAGGGGTTGCCATATTTCTTATAGTCACCAAAAGAATTAATATACTTGTGTGTATTATTGCTTTTTTTGTGCTTCTCACCTTTTTACCTGATTTTCTTCCTAAACCCCAGGGTCCTGACGGGGGTTATGCCCTGGGAGACCTTGCAAAGTTTGTAGGACTTCTTGTGGTAGTTGGTGGCGTGGTGGTTTATTTCTTTTTTGTAAAAAAGGATTAATTCTTTCTATTTTCTTTGAACAATAACAATAAGAACTTATCAGAAAAAATCAATTTAATCTACAGGATTTTATTTAACTCTTTAGGTCATCAATATTGGTGGCCCGGAGATAGCGCATTTGAAGTCTGTGTTGGCGCCATACTTACCCAGAATACAAACTGGCAAAATGTTAAAAAAGCCATAGATAATCTTAAAAATAACGGTTTATTAACAGCAAAGGGTCTTTATGCTTTGGATATATCGATGCTTGCCGAATTTATAAGACCTGCTGGATATTATAACATAAAATCAAAAAGATTAAAATCTTTTCTCTCGTTTTTATGTGAGGAATTTTCATGTGATATTGATGAGATGTTTTCCCTTGAAAGCGAAACCTTAAGAAAAAAATTATTGGATGTCAAGGGGATAGGCCCGGAAACAGCAGACAGCATCATGCTTTACGCTGGAAATCATCTTCAGTTTGTTGTGGATGCCTATACCTACAGAATTTTATTAAGACATGATATTATTCATGAAGACGCCGGTTATGATGATATCAAGGAACTTTTTCAGCAAAACCTTCCCGGGGAAATAAATGTTTATAATGAATGTCATGCCCTCATTGTTAATATTGGAAAAAACTATTGTAAAAAAACAAACCCAATTTGTGATAAATGCCCTTTAAAAAACATATAAATTTAAATGCCCTTCCGGTTACAAAGGCAGAAATGCATGAATTTGGCTGGAATGAGATTGATATTGTGCTTGTTACCGGTGACGCCTATATTGACCATCCCTCTTTTGGAATTGCAATAATAGGAAGGCTGCTTGCCAGTCATGGTTACAAGGTGGCGCTTCTTCCCCAGCCAAGACACATAGCCTGTGAAGATTTTAAGAGATTTGGCCGCCCCCGCTTATTTTTTGGTATATCTGCAGGAAACCTTGACTCAATTGTGGCAAACTATACAGGAAATGCAAGGATCAGGGATGTGGATGCATATTCCCCTGAAGGAAACCCATATTTTGACAATACAAAAGAAAAAAAATCGAGAATAAGACCTGACAGGGCAACAATAAGATATGCTCAGCTTGCAAGAGAGGCTTACTCTGATGTGCCTGTTATCCTTGGTGGAATTGAGGCATCCTTGAGAAGATTTGTTCATTATGATTTCCAGCAGGAAAAATTAAGGGCATCGGCGCTTGAAGATTCAAAGGCAGATTTGCTGGTGTATGGAATGGGGGAAACACAAATAACAGAGATTGCAAAAAGATGTGAGACAAATCAGAGTCTTTCAGGAATTTCAGGAACATGCGAAATAATAAATGAGTCATTGCATTGCGGCTCAGATGAAGATAACAAAAATTCCTTAACGCTTCCTTCCTTTGGCGCAATATCAGAAAACAGGGAAGATTTTCTCATTGCAGAGCTTATAATAGAAAGCAACGCCCAGGCTATTAATCCCAAAATACTCTTCCAGAAACAAAAAAGCAGGTGGATCAGGCAAAATCCGCCGCATTCTCCTCTTAACGCACAGGAGCTAAATAATATATATGCCCTTCCCTTTACCTATGCCCCACATCCTGCCTTTAAAAATATCCCGGCATGGAATATGATACAAAACTCCATAACATCTGTGAGGGGATGTCCGGGAAACTGCTCATTTTGCTCCATAACAAGACATCAGGGCAATATTGTTATATCAAGGGATATTGACTCAATTTTAAGAGAAACAGATAAGATTACCAAATTAGCTTATTTTAGGGGCACAATTAATGATATTGGAGGTCCAACAGCTAACCTTTATGGCGCAGGCTGTAAAATAGGACATAAATGCAGCAGAAAAGATTGCCTTAACCCTGAGCCATGTAAAAATCTTGATTTTAATCCTGAAAAATTTATTAATCTGTTAAAAACATTGCGCTGCACAAAAAATATAAATCATATTTTTGTATCATCTGGATTAAGATATGATTTGCTCCTTCACACGCCTGGGCTTATGGAAGAATTATTGCTTTATCATACACCTGGGAGGCTAAAGATAGCTCCTGAAAATCTATCGGATAATGTCTTAAGACTCATGCACAAAAGCTCTTCTGAAGTTTTCAGGGAGTTTATCAAGTTGACACATAAAATTTCAGAAAAATACAACAAAAAGCCGGCTATTCTGCCGTATTATATAGCATCACATCCCGGTTCAACCCTTGAGGATATGAAGATAACTGCGACAGAATCCATTAAAATAGGGATAAAATCATGCAGTTTACAGGATTTTACACCGACACCAGGCTCTATTTCCACGGCAATGTATTATTCAAACCTGGACAGGGACACAAAAAAAGAGATTTTTGTCGCAAAAACAAGGACGCACAGAAGGGAACAACGGGAGATTGCTGAGAAATATTTAAAAAATGTTTAATCATTGCTTTTGCTTATGATAAGTATTGTTTTTCGTTGATTAATTCATTCATAGCTGATTTTTTTTATTAATATTTTTTTCCTTTATTCTGAAATCAGGTAAAATATAGCAATGAAAAATGACTTGAAAAGGCATTCCTCTCAAAAAAACAAGAAAAAATTTATAATATTTTTGTTTCTTGTTTTTTTTAACTTTGCCACCACAGGAACACATTTTTTTCATCATTTTTTTTCACCATCATGACCATTTACCATGTCATTGCCATGACCATCATTTCCACCATGAAGATGAAGATAATGAATCGCATGATGAGCAAAATATAGGAATTAAAGAAAAAAACTGTCCTATATGTGATTTTTTTTGCATTTTACACGGTAGCCTTGCGACAAAGATTTTTTCTCAGTCAAACCAGTATTTTTTTCAGGCAATTTTTAATTATCCTTCTTATGACATATATTCAGATAAATTTTTCTTTTATCCCCTTGGCTCAAGGGCGCCTCCTTACCCAGTATTTACCCTGAGATAAATAAATTTGGCTTTATATGATTTATAGCGGGTAATTCATTTTTCCCCCTCACCCTGACCCTCCACAAGGGGAGAGGGTACAATAATTCCTCTTCGCACCGATGCTTCGGGAGAGGGGGTGAAGGCTGTTAAAAAGAAGAACGAGGCTAAAGTTGACCTTAATTCAACAACATTGGGATTAAGGGGGAACAGTTTAGTAATGTTTCTATGTGTTTTGCCTGATTTATCCATAATATTTCATATTTATCCATAAACTCATTTTGTTATCATTCAATGGGAAATCCCCACTACTGGCTTAATCCCTATAACGGAAGAATCATGGCAGGGACAATTTACAATAGGCTAATTGAATTATATCCTGATAAAAAGGAGATTTTTCAGGCTAACCTTAAACAATTTAAACATGAACTTGATATAAAAATGTTTGGAAATGAACTTGTAAATCGGTTTGGCGCAGAAACTCTATGGAATCTTCATGAAAATAATAAACTTGAAGAATATCTCAAACAAAAAGCCCTTGAATCCATTTCTGGCGGCTGGTATAAGAAGATGCTCCCACACAAGGGAAAAGCCATGATAACTTATCATAAAAGCTGGAATTATTTTGTCCATTGCTTTGGTCTTAAAATACCCGTTGAATTTGAACCAATACCAGGGATACCTCCAAGCCCGTCACATCTTGAGGATGTTATTAATCTTGCAAAAAATCAGAAGATAAGACTTATTGTGGTTGAACCCTTTTACGGAAGAAAATCAGCGGATAAGGTGGCTGAAAGCATTGGCGGAAAAGCGCTTGTGCTGGCAAATTCAGAGGAAGGATCAAAAGATGCTGTGGATTATATTTCGCTTATTGATATAATTGTTAATGAGATTGCGGATAATATCTGAGCAGTTTTAATTTATTAAGATATTCATAAGTAAAGCCAGAAATTTATAAGGACAGGAAGTTAGCAATTATGGATTAACAATGACCTCCCCCAGCCCCTTCTTGTAAAGGAGGGGAGTAAATTCCTCCCCTTGCTAAGGGGAGGTTAGGAGGGGTGAAAAACTTTAAATAATAAGCATGACTCAATTGAATAATCAAAAAAATGATAAATTTTTTGCAGTAAAGGCAGAAAAACTGACTATTACGCTTGGAAACAGGGTGATATTAAATAATATCAATATAATTATAGATAAAGGTTTTTTTTTGCCTGTTATTGGGACTAATGGTTCGGGAAAAAGCGTTTTTTAAGGCTATTCTCGGTTTAATAAGACCAACCAGCGGAAGAGTAACAGTTAACTGCCTTGATACTCCTCCGGGATATGTGCCTCAGGAAAGACCCATTGCAGACTATTTTCCTGTGCCAGTGAGAGAAATTCTCGCAATGGGATTTTTTCAAAAATCACTGATTTTGTAATGCTTCTAAATGTGCTATTATTGACAGGTTTTTTTTTATTATTTTTTTCAGAAATTTTTTATATACTTTTCTTGACAGGGACTATGCCATGATATCCGGTATTTTTGTGGATTACTGGGAATTTTGTTATATGGTTGCCCTTGCGTTAATAGTGTCTGTAAGCTCTTTTGTTGGAGGTGTAATCTTAAGCTTTTGTTATATTGTTGTTGCGCCCTCTATTGGTCTTATACTTGCAGGAGAAATCAAATCTGTTGTGTTTATTTCTGTATTTTTTTCAATATGCTCAACTTTTCTTGGTTTTACGATTGGTTATATATTTGATATGCCTGTGAACCAGACAATATGCGCGATACTTTGTATTTTTTTATTTTTTTATGTTTAATAATAAGAAAGCATAAAATATAAGATTTTTTTTATGTTATGATAAAATTATATAAGTAATATTAATAAGTTAAATAAATGGCGCAAGGTTATAATTTACTTGACAATGCTGAAATTGTGTTTATGCTAAGGTTATTAGGATAATTTTTGTAATTTCTGATTAAATATTGACTATCCCGTCAGGCTTCGCCTGCCACCCCTTCAAAGAAGGGGAATTCCCCTCTTTCAGAGGGGTGTCCCGCAGGGACGGGGTGTTTATTATAAAAAAAATATTTAATCAGAGATTACTTTAGATAAAGATTATGAGAGATATTGATTTTTTAATAATAGGAAGCGGCATTGCCGGATTAAGCGCAGCAATCAAGCTTGCCAAATCAGGCAGGGTTACAATCTTAACCAAAAAAACAGCCACTGACACTGCCACCATCTATGCCCAGGGCGGTGTTGCCTGTGTTGTCAGCGATAATGACACATTTGACCTTCATGAGCTTGACACAATAAGGGCAGGCGATGGTCTTTCCCATGAGGATGTGGTTAACCATGTCGTGACTTCCGGCCCTGAAAGAATCCATGAATTACAGAAGTTTGGCATTGAATTCTCAACTTATATGGGAGACCCCAATCATCTTGACCTTGGCAGGGAAGGCGGGCATTCAAGGAGAAGGGTGCTTCATATACAGGATATCACAGGTCAGGGACTTGAAAAAACATTATACGACAGAGCAATATCAGAGCCAAATATAACTATTCTTGAATATCATATTGCAGTTGATCTTATCAGGGAAAGTAAGATAGATGGCAAGGACATAAATGACCCAGGACACGAAAGAATTTTAGGAGCGTATGTCCTTGATGTAAAAAATAATATTATAATAACCTTTTTAAGTCCCGTGGTAATCCTTGCCACAGGAGGCGCTGGAAAGGTCTATCTTTATACAAGCAATCCCGATATTGCCTCAGGTGACGGCATTGCTCTTGCGTACAGGGCAGGGGCAAGGGTGGCAAATCTGGAGTTTGTCCAGTTTCATCCCACATGTCTTTATCATCCCCTTGCAAAGAATTTTCTGATATCAGAGGCATTACGTGGGGAAGGAGCCATGCTTTTGGATAAACGGGGCAACAGGTTCATGGAAAAATATTCCCAGATGAAAGAAATGGCAAACAGGGATATTGTTTCAAGGGCAATTGACATGGAGCTTAAAAAAAGCGGAGATGACTGTGTGTTTCTTGATATCACCCATAAATCTCCTGATTTTGTCATTACCCGTTTTCCGCAAATTCATCAGACCTGCTTAAAATTTGGAATAGACATAACAAAAGAGCTTATCCCTGTTGTCCCTGCTGCTCATTACATGTGCGGTGGGGTTGTTACAAATATCTGGGGTGAGACAGATATAAAAGGTCTTTTTGCCCTTGGAGAAACTGCCTGCACAGGGCTTCACGGCGCAAACAGATTGCCTTCAAATTCCCTTCTTGAAGGTGTTGTTTTTCCGCATCAGACTTTTCTAAGACTGTCTGATAAAGAGTATCTTGCTGATATTTTGAAAAATTTTGATAAAGTATCTCAAAAAGTAAGGGTATGGGACAAGGGGATAGCAGTGGATCTTCAGGAGGCTGTGATTGTCTCCCATAACTGGGACATTATAAGAAGGCTTATGTGGAATTATGTAGGTATTGTAAGGAGTAATAAAAGGCTTGAGCTTGCCTTGCAAAGGATCAAACCTATACTTGAAGAGATAGACAGTCATTACTGGGAATATATCCTGACTTCCGATTTTACTGAGTTAAGAAACCTTGCCCTTGTGGCAAAACTTATAATACAATCCGCGCTTTTGAGGAAAGAGAGCAGGGGGTGTCATTTTAATCAGGATTATCCGGCAAAAGATGACTGGAACTGGAGAAGAGACACAGTCCTTAGTAAATTTAACTAATAAAATTATAAAGTGACACGATGAATGCTCCCTGATATTAATATAATCTTAGATAATGCCAAAGAACTAAGGGAATTTTTTCAAAATGCAGGTTCTTTGGGTCCTGTCCTAATGATTATTTTTCAGGCTTTGCAGATAGTTTTTGCCCCGCTTCCCGGAGAATTTACCGGTGTGGTCGCAGGTTATATATTCGGGACATTTGCAGGTTTTGTCTATTCTTCGGTGGGGTTATCCATTGGTTCAATGATGTCTTTTTTTATTTCAAGGCATTTCAGACCCCGTATAAGACCAATCTTAAAAAAAAGCAAACTTTATGAAAAGTTTGAGTTTTTGATGGTTCATCAGGGTATTTTTGTCATTATGATACTCTTTCTTTTTCCCGGATTTCCAAAGGATTTTTTATGTTATATTTTAGGTCTTACAAGACTTCCGTGGCAGGCTTTTTTTTTAATCGCAACATTTTGCAGGATGCCTGGAACCCTTATGCTTACCTTGCAGGGTGATAATATTTATAAAGGTGATTTTATAGAGGTATCCATGCTTTTTATGCTAATATTGATTATTATGTATGTGTTGTGGTTAAAAAAAGATACGCTTTACCTTTGGATGGAAACCCATAACGGAGCTAACAATAATAATAAAAAAGGGTGTGAATGAAAAATGAAGGCATATATTGACTGCATATCCGGGGTTAGCGGAGACATGCTTCTCGCAGCCCTGATTGATTTGGGCTATCCGGTTGATAATTTAAATAAATTATTAAAAAATCTTGGCTTAAATTGTGTCGTAAGCGCAAATAAAATAATAAAAGCTGGCATTGAATCAACAAAGATAGAGATAAATAATTTTGAAGAAATTCATTTCAGGAACTTAAACTATATAAAAGGGATTTTGTATAAGGCAGATATAGAGTCATCTGTTAAAGATAAAGTTTTAGAAATTTTTGAAGTTTTGGGTTCATGTGAGGCAAGGGTGCACGGCTGTCATATTGATGAGGTTCATTTCCATGAGATTGGGGCTGTGGATACAATAATTGATATTGCAGGCGTCATAGCAGGTCTTAATTATCTTGGCATTAATGAAGTGGTTGGGTCTCCCATGCCTATTTCAAGGGGATTTGTCAAGACCGGGCACGGTTTATTTCCTGTTCCATCCCCGGCTGTATCTTATTTGTTAGAGAATGTGCCTGTTTACGGGATTAATGAGGATAATGAGACAATAACCCCCACTGGAATGGCAATATTAAAGGTAATTTCAAAGGAATTTGGCGTATTTCCACAGATGATTATCCAAAAAGTTGGATATGGAGCGGGAACAATGGATTTAAATTACCCTAATGTGTTAAGGATATGGCTTGGAGACAATACAGAAAAAACAACATGTGACCATGATTCTGTAATAGAGCTTCAGACAAACATAGACGATATGAATCCCCAGTGGCACGAGCTTTTGATGGAAAGGCTTTTTGAGAGAGGCGCCCTTGATGTATGTTTTATACCGGCGCAATTCAAAAAAAATAGACAGGGAGCGCTTATAACAGTAATCTGTCACCCTTCAAAAAAAGAAGAGCTTTCCGGGGTAATTTTTAATAATTCCACCACTTCAGGCATAAGAATTTCATTAAAAGAGCGCATGATATTAAAAAGGGAGGAGGTCTTTATTGACACGCCCTTTGGGAATATGAAAGGAAAGGCAATAAAAAGAAATGATAAAACAGACATTTACCCTGAATACAATGATTTAAAAAGGATTGCCACAGAAAAAAATACTTCCATAGAAGATGTTTACAGGATATTTTTTAATTCTCTGAAATCACACAAAAATAAGGAGAGTATATAATGAAAAAAAAATTTTTTCATTTTCTAAAAAAAATAGCAAGGATTGTTGACAGCCATCATGGAAAAGTTGTTATAGGCGTTATTGTTGTTATTGCCAGTATTTTTGATGTAACTGAAACTACTATAGAAAAATATCTTGGTGTTGAAATTGAGGCGGAATATGGGATTATTATATTTGGTTTTGCACATATACTTAAAGGAATAACCGATGCTATGGAAGGCGCTGAATCCATAGAAACCGGGTTGGTGGAAAAAGGTAAGAGATAATTTGGGGATTTCATTGAAAACTGCAATATCTTCAGACAATATTAATTATAAAAAAAAAGATTTAATTTTCATTAAGATTGCTTCTTTTTTTGCGACAGGATTTTATATTGGGCTTATTCCGGTTGCCCCAGGGACGTTTGGGAGCTTGCCTGGGATTTTGCTTGCTTTTTGGTTAAATTCCATACATCCTGTCATTGCGGTGGCTCTTTTTTTATTGCTTTTTTTTGCCGGAATTTTTATGTCAGGGTTTGTTTGTGAAAAAAAAGGCATACACGACCCGGGTTACATTGTGATAGATGAAATTCTTGGCATGGCTCTTGCTCTTTTATGGATTGAGATGTCTGTGATTAATGTTATTATGTGTTTTATAATTTTCAGAGTTTTTGATATAGCAAAACCATTTCCAATAAGTTATTTTGATAAAAACATTAAAGGCGGACTTGGAATCATTACAGATGATTTGGTCGCTGGTATTTTTACAAATATTCTGGTAAATTTATTTATAAGAGTAATGGTATGATAGGCGAAATTATTGCAATAGGGGATGAATTAATATCAGGCAGGGTGCTTAACACCACAAGCGCATATATTTGCAAAAGGCTTTTTGAGAACGGCTTTGGCATTAACCGGATTATATCTGTGGGAGATGATGAAAAAGACATAGAAGATGCGCTTGAATCTGCGCTTATAAGGTCTGATTTTATAATTGTCACAGGGGGATTAGGTCCAACAGACGACGATATCACAACAAAAACAGTGGCATCATTATTTCAAATTCCCCTTGTTTCACATCCTGAAATAATTAAAAAACTTACCTGCTCAGAGAGAAAATCAACATGGGATATGCCTCATGAAATGAAAATAAAATTATCCCTTATACCTGATGGGGCAGTGGCTCTTGACAATAATTTCAGATTTGCCGGGTTTCATATAACCCACAATGATAAAAAAATTTATTGTCTTCCAGGTGTTCCGGATGAATTAAAGATACTCATTGAAGAGGTTATTTTCGATTTAGTTTCTTATACAAAAAACAAAGAAAGGAATTTATTAAAGGTTTTCAGGGTATTTGGTCTTGGCGAAACTGAAATAAACATGCGATTAAAGGATATTATACCTGATAAATTTAAAAAAATTATAAAGCTTGGATTTTATCCTGATTATCCCGAGGTGATAATAACTTTATCATCTCATTTTGTAGAAAAAAACGAATCTCAATGTGATTTTAATAATATTTGTTCAAAAATTAGTGAAATAATCGGAGATTTTATTATTTCCGATACAGGAGAGGTTATTGAGGAAATTATTGGAAAATTATTAGGACAACATGGAATGACATTATCTCTTGCTGAATCCTGCACAGGAGGGTTGATTGCAAGCATGATAACTAAAGTCAGGGGAAGTTCAGGATGGTTTAATATGGGTGTTGTCACATATAGTAATTTTTCAAAGACCAGGCTTATAAATGTTAAGGATGACACATTGAAAAAATTTGGCGCTGTAAGTGAGGAAACTGCCTTTGAGATGGTTGAAGGATTAAAAGAGATTTCTGGATCGGATTTTTGTATATCTGTCACAGGCATAGCAGGTCCTGACGGAGGAATACCTGAAAAACCCGTTGGAACAGTTTATATTGCATTAATAACTCCTTTTGGCAGGGCATGTGAAAGATTTAATTTTCAAGGTTCAAGACTGGAAATTCAGACAATCACTGCTCATGCTGCCCTTAACTGGCTAAGAAGAAGTATAAAAAATGGAAAGATTGTTTCTTGCGATTGATTTTCCTTTGGATATAAAAGAAGAGCTTTATAGTTTTTACAGGAAATATCAGGGTAAGGATATTAAGGGGATTAAGTGGGTAAAAAAGCAAAATCTTCATATAACCCTTAAATTTTTCGGAGATACCACAGAGGAAAATAAAGCTGTTTTAATAAAGTCGGCTTCAGAGACTTGCAGTAATTTTTTGCCTTTTAATGTGTGCTTTGAGAAAACAGGTGTCTTTCCGGAGCGTCAATACCCAAGGGTTCTTTGGCTGGGTATCTCGGAGAAGGGGGATAACATTTCGAAAGTTCAGGCAATCATGGAAAATAATCTTTTTTCTCTTGGATTTGAAAAAGAGAAAAAAAAATTTACTCCCCACTTGACAATTGCGAGGATTAATAATAAAGATAGTAATATTATAAATTTTGTGAGGGAATTTCTTTCAGCCAGGATAAAATCTTCCGATTTTATTTTTAAAGGACTGGTTTTATTTAAGAGCATACTCAAGAAAGAAGGGGCGGTTTATGAACCTGTATGTTTTTTCCCTTTTTACAGGGGAAAAGACACATAAATTTCATTTTACTGTAATTAAAGTAACACTAAAAATATGTTAAAAAGTAAAAATAAAAAAAATATTTAATTTAGTTTATGATAGCAAAAAAAAATATTGACATTGTATTTTTTGAGATTTATGGGGCATATTGCGCATTTGAGCTGTCTACAATCAAGGAGATAGTAAGACCTTCCGCAATCTTTCCTATTCCCAACAGCCTTGAAACCATTGTTGGGATTATAAATATCAGGGGTCAGGTCATACCTGTCTTAGACCCTTATTTTATTTTTGCGCAAGAATATAAAATTGACCTTCAAAAGACAAAAAAACATATTCTTATTTTTGATAACCTTGAAAATCCAATGGGAATGATTGTTGACAGTGTTGAAAAAGTTCAGGCCGTCAATGTAAATGACCTTGAAGACCTTGAAAAATATAATATCCAGAATATTGAGCAAAGATATATAACATATGTTATCAGGCAGCTAAATAAACAGCTAGATCTTGAGACAGTTTTTTTGCTAAATCCTGAGACATTATTAAATGATATTTATAGTGAAATAAATAAAAATGAAATATATATTTAAACACAAACGGAGGGCAATATGCTTAATTTCAGGGAGTTAAAGATTGCTAATAAGGCAATAACAATTATTGCAATTTTTGCAATTCTTTATGTCATTGTATCGCTAACTTCTCTTTTTACCCAATCAAAAAAATTGCGGGAAAATGCAGAGACAGAACTGGTGACATTGGCAAACATTGTTTCTCAAAGGACTAATGATTTCTTACAGACCCATATTAATTTTATATCTTCTCTTGATAAGGTTCAGATTGTCAGAACTGCATTTGATATAAGCGGAGGACAGGGCGGAACTGATACCTTTTTATCCGAAATTGTAAAACAGTCCGAAGATATTTCCGGAATAATGCTCGTTAAGGATAATAAGGTAATATCAAGCAGCCTTTCATCCCTTATAGGAAAAGATGTGTCAAAAGAAGAATGGTTTTTGAATGCAAAACCTGATGCCGTGACAATTAACGGCTCAATAAAAAATATTTTTCATGACACAGATCAGAAAATGGGAAATGCATGGTCTATTTGTTTTCTGGCGCCTTCCAAAAAAGGCGGTTACATTGTTTCTTTCATCAATATGGAATATGCCTCAAGGATAATGTCCATTAGCGCCGGTAAAACGCAGGGCTATAATAACGTATATATTTATGATGAATCAACTAATAAAATTTTAATGCATTCTGATTCAGGAAAGATTAACAGAACTATTATTGAGCTTGGAAGAGCAAATATTAAAAAGATCCAGCATGACAAAAAAACAGTTAAACTTAACAGACAAAAAGGTCTTATTGACGAAGATATTTTTATTGCATCCCAGTCCCTTCCTGTCTTAAAGGGCGTGCTTCCTTATTCCTGGTCTTGTGTTGTTGAAACAAATGCGGATTATATCTTAGGACCTGTTAATTTTTTCAGAAATCAGCAGATTCTTACCTCAGCGCTCATTGCTTTATTTATCGCTATATTAATGTATTACATTCACAGGGAAATTATTACTCCAATTAGTGATGTTTCAAGATTCTTTTTTAATGTTTCAAGCTCGTTTGACCTTACCAGAAGAATGGAAGTTAAGAGCAATGATGAATTGGGACAGATGTCAGATGCAATCAATAAATTTTTGAGTTCCCTTCAGGTTACATTTAAGGATATACTTGACTCTGTCAATGCATTTATCAGAGAGAGTCAGGAAGTTCACTCTGTTTCAAAAAATATTGCAAACAGCGCCTCCCAACAGTCACAGATGGCTCAGGAAATTCTTAAAAGGGTGCATGACATGGGAGAAACCGCATCTGAGGTTGCCACACATTCTGATTCATCTGCAAAGCTTGCGCAGGAGTCTGCAAGAGTTATTCAGGAAATGGCAAGAATCAGTAATAAGATTATGCAGACATCTGACAAAAATAAGATAGGTGTGGAAGAAACAATGAAGATTGTAGCGCTTATGGGACAGGGCGCCCAGGATATCCAGTCAAGCGCTAAACTTCAGTCCCGCTCTTCTCTTAATGCGGCGGATGAATTGAATAAAATAGCTCTTATGCTTGATGAAATGGCAGATGAGGCCAAAAAATCTGCTGACCAGGCGCAGAATGCATTGCAGAGCGCTCTCCAGGGTATGAAAGCCATGGAAGACACAGTTAAAGGTATTGAGTCAATGGCAGAAAGTTCTGACCAGGTTAGAGAAATTGTTGACCTTATTTCTGATATTGCCGAGCAGACAAATCTTCTTGCTCTTAACGCAGCTATTGAGGCTGCCCGCGCCGGTGAATACGGCAGAGGTTTCGCAGTTGTTGCTGAAGAAATCAGAAAGCTTTCAGAAAGAACCACAGAATCAACAAGCGAGATTGCTGCCCTTATTAAAGGCAGCGTCGCAAAGGTTGCGGAGGGTAAAGAGGCAACAAACAGAACAGCTGAGGCAATACATAATATCGTTAGCACTGTTGAGGAAGAAAACAAGATTGCAGCGCATATTTCAGAAATTTCAACTCAAAACGCCCAGTCAACCCAGCAAATTCTCAAAATCACTGATGAGCTTAAAGATCTTGCAATGCAGATCGTGCATATGACAGAAGAACAGGCTGTGAGAAGGCACCAAACAGAAGAGGCCATGCAAACAATGCTTGCGCTTAGCTCTGAAATATCAACTATTGCCGAGTCAGTAAATCAGATTACCAAAACAGCTGTTGAAACTGTTGGAAAAGTTGTTGTAAACTCTGCTGAGATTACTTCAAGAACACAGCTCCAGAAAGAAAGAAGCGCAACTTTCCAGAGAATTCTGGCAGAGGTTGCCGAGACATCTGTTTCAAATGCGCAGGGAGCGCTTGGCACTCTTGCAGCTATGGAAAAACTCCTTGAAAAAGGACAGAAAATAAACACCTACCTCGCTAAATTTAAGATATAACATTAGTCTATTTTTATAAAATCAGAAAAGGCAAGCCTTAGAGCTTGCCTTTATATTTTTATTTAAAAAAAGAAAGAATTTAGTTGCATTTTAGTCGTTTTTTTAATAGAATAAAATTTAATTTTATACAAAAAAGAGGTTATTATGAGGTGTTTTTTTCTGTTAATTTTATCCTTATTTAATTTGTCATTTTTGACCCTTTCATCCGATTTATTTGCTGCTGAACAAGACATAAACCTTGTGGTTCTTGCCAATAAGGGGCATCTGGAGGCCTTTGAAAAATGGAAACCTCTTGCGGATTATTTGCAGAATAAAACAGGAATTAAATTCAAAATAATCCCGTATAATTTTCTCCAGATTGAAAGTTCTCTTTTAAATAAATCAGCAGATGTTTTAATAACAAATCCCCAGTATTTTGTCATTTTTCAGGACAGATACAATGTAAAACCTTTGGCGACTGTTAAAAACGGAGGGTTTACATATTTATGCGGGGTCATAATCGCCAGAAAAGACAGTAAAATCAATAAATTAGAAGATATCGAAAACAAAAAAATAGCTGTTGTCTCTAAAGAATCAGCCTTTGGTTACCTTGCGCAAACTGCGCTTTTACTTGAAAAAGGTATAGACATACGGGAAAAAGCTGAGATCTGGTCGGCAGAAAATCAGGATAATGTGGTATATTCAGTTTTAAACAGGGCTTTTCAGGTTGGCTTTTTAAACGCTGACCTTTATAATAAATTTATTGTGGAAAGAAGGATAAATCCTGATGAATTAACCGTAATTAACGGGTACAAGGATAAGAATGTCCCTTATTTATGCAGCACTGATACGTGGCCTGATTGGCCTGTTTATATGTCTGCAAACTTGGACCCAACTGTTGCTAAAAAAATACAAACAGTTCTTTTAAATATTGATAATGACTCTGATTTGCCTAAATCCTTAAAAATTCCTGCTTTTGCTCCTGCCCATGACTATTCAAATGTAAAAAAAGCGCTGGATCTTTTGTCTGGAATAAAAACGCCCCCTCCTAAGGAAGAGCCTAAATCAAGGAAAAAATAATCTCAAATTTATTGAAATTTAGCGCCTTTTATCAATACAAAACCTGTTTTTTTTTATTTAACTATGATTGAATACATTTTTTTGTTGAGATTTTTTATGGAAATCTTTTATTTAGAATTTAAACAATTTCCTGATATAACATTATATCCGGAGTTTATTTGAATGAAAATATAAAATAAAATCGAGGTGTTATGAAAATACGTCACTTAATTTTTCTCTTTTTATTTGTCTTATTAACGGTCACAAATCTTAATGCAGATCAAAAAGAGATTAATTTCGTAGTTCTTGCTAACAGAGGACATAAGCAGGCGTATGACCGCTGGAAACCCCTTGCTGATTATTTGCAGGAAAAAACAGGCTATAAGTTTAATTTAATACCATTTGACTTTAATCAGATCGAAGATTCACTTAGGAAAGATCAGGCTGATATTATAGTTTCTACATCAGTTTATTTTGTAAAATTCCAGGATAAATACAAGGTAAAATCCATTGCAACACTTAAAAACAGCGATTCTTCATCATATTTTTGCGGCGTTATTATCTCTAAAAAAGATTCAAATATAAAAAAATTAGAGGATTTGAAGGGCAAAAAAATTGCCGCTGTCTCATATGACTCCACCTGCGGCTATCTTGTTCAATCAGCTCTTTTGAAGCAGCATAATATTGATGTTAATGAAGTGGCAAATATATGGGTTGCAGAAAATGAGGATAATATTGTATATGCTGTTTACAATGGCGCTTTCCAGGCAGGCTTTTTAAATGCTGGAATTTTTAACGATATAGCGCTGGAAAAAAAACTTAATCTTGATTCCTTTAATATAATTAATGCCAGAAGAAATCAGGGACTGGATTATATTTGCAGCACTGATACATGGCCTCACTGGCCTCTTTATGTAAAAAAAGATTTTGATCCCCAAAAACAAAAAATGATTCAGGATGCGCTATTTAACATTGCTAACGATGTAAGCTTACAGGAAAAAACAGGGCTTTATGGTTTTGTCCCCCCTCTTGATTATTCTGTTGTTAAAAAGGCAATGGATTTAATGTCCGGAATAGAACCAGCGTCTGAAGAACAAAAATCATTAAAAAAAAAATAGTTAATTGATGAATAAAAATCAAAGCCCCCATTCTGTCACGCCTCAGGTTATTATAGATTTTCTGAAAAATACCATTCCATTTAAAGAGCTTGACATTGAAGCATTAAATAAACTTTCAGAACATTGCATCATTGATTTTTTTCCAAAAGGAGCTGCAATATTCAAACAGGGTGAAACCATTGTAAATTACCTTTATCTTATTCAAAAAGGCGGTGTAAAGCTTTTTATGAAGGATGAAGACGGCAATATCACCCTTAAGGATTTCCGGGGGGAAGGTTCATATATTGGCGCGCTTCCAATTATACAAAACACCAGGGCAAACTTTAATGTGGAAACCATTGAGGATACCTTTTGTTTTTTGCTGGAAAAAAAGGCTTTTCTTGAGCTTTTGAATAGTGATCCGAAGATTTCCCAGTTTTATCTCAGAAGTTTTTCAGATAAGCTTATAAAAACAGCATATTCTGAGTTAAGGCATTCACGTATCACCCCAAAAGGAGAAAGCGGTTTCTATTTGTTTACGGTCAAGGTGGGTGATATTGTAAAGCGTGAACCTGAAACAATTAACTCTACAGATTCAATCCGGGATGCCGCAGTTAAAATGTCTGAAAAGGGTTTTGGTTCTCTTCTGATCAGAGATTCAAGGGGAGAAGTTGTCGGTATTATCACAGACAAAGATCTTAGGGTAAAGGTTGTTGCAAAAGGTCTTTCATACACAGAACCTGTATCAACAGTAATGGCAACCCCTGTAAAGGAAATTTCAGCGTATGAAACCTGTTTTAATGCGCTTTTACAAATGATATCCACAAAAATTCATCATCTTGCCGTGGAAAAAGATAAAAAAATTGTTGGAGTTGTCACGGCCCATGACATAATGGTGCTTCAGGGCAGTTCTCCATTATATATTTTCCGTGAAACAATCAAGCAAACCAGCATAGAAGGTCTTTATCCCCTTACCTCAAAGATTGTAGGTGTTGTAAGATATCTTATTCAGGAAGGGGCAAAGGCATTTAACATTGCAAGGATGATAACCGTCTTAAATGACCACATACTTGAAAAGCTTCTTACACTTTTAATTGATGAATTAGGCGCTCCTCCTCAAAAATTCTGCTGGATTCTTATGGGAAGCGAGGGTAGAAAGGAACAAACTTTTTATACGGATCAGGATAATGCCATTATTTATGAATATAAGGATAAACTTGCGGAAGAATATTTCAGGGAGTTTTCAAAAAAGGCAATAGGTCATCTTGTAAAGTGCGGATATCCATTGTGCCCTGGGGATATTATGGCATCAAACCCTAAATGGTGTCAGCCTTTTGATGTATGGAAGGGATATTTTAATAAATGGGTTTGTGAACCCCTTGCTGATGAAATTAGAAATGCCACAATATTTTTTGATTTAAGACCGGGTTACGGCTCGCTGGAACTTGGCAGAGAGCTTAGGGAGTATATCACTGAAATAACTCCGGATAGCAGACTTTTTTTATATCAGCTTGCAATTGATGCCCTTGAGACTGGGCCACCGCTTACTTTTTTTAAGAATTTTATTGTTGAAAAGGATGGGGAGCACAGGAATCATCTTGACATAAAAAAAAGGGGTATTGTGCCTTTTGTTGATTTTGCAAGATTAATGTCTTTGGCATGTGGAATAAAAGAAACAAATACCCTTGACAGGCTGATATCCCTTGAACAGCAGGGTCATATATCAAAGGATCTCTTAAATGAGACAATGGATGCATACGAGTTTCAGATGCAGTTAAGGCTTGTTCATCAATTAAGGCTTATTGAAGATGGAAAGCAACCGGACAATTATATTAATCCTTCTGACATTTCGGATATTGAAAAAAGAACCCTGAAAGATGCCTTTGCAGTAATAGGCAGGCTGCATGGGGTAATAAGGAATAAGTTTCAGATCAGGGACTGATTATGTGTCCCCCATCCCTGATAATTGTAAACTCTTTGTCAATTAAAGAAATAACAGTGGAAGGTGAAGGGCTGATTATCCCGCTGTCAATGATTATGCTTACGTTTTTACCGGTAATCTCCTGCATTTCCCTTGGATCAGATATTATGCCGTAATCTGGAAAGCTTGCTGTGGTGGTTATAATTGGATTTCCAAGGGTCTCCACTATTGCAAGACAAATGCTGTGGTCAGGTATTCTGATTCCCACTGTCCTTCTTTTTGTAAGCATTAATTTGGGAACTTCTCTTGACCCTTCAAGGATAAATGTAAAAGGGCCGGGTAGATATTTTTTCATTATTCTGTAGGCAAAATCAGTGACAAAGGCATATTTGCTGATGTCTTTAAGGTCAGGACATACAAAACTAAACGGAGTGTTTTTTGATACGCGTTTTATTTCATATATCTTTTCTATTGCCTTTTTGCTGAAAATATCCCCGCCTATACCGTAACATGTGTCCGTGGGATATATGATTATTTCTCCGTTTTTTAAGGCATCAACCGCTTTGCTGATGTTTCTGGGGTTTGGTCTTTTGGGATCAATTTCAATTAACACGTATCAACTGTCCTTTTTGCTGTTTCAATTGTCTTATTTTATTTTTTTTAAATGTCAAAAATCATTTTATTGAAATATTTATTATTTTAAAATCGATTGTGATTATTTGTAGAAAAAATATTTTGAATTTTTTATTATAAATTTTTTATTATAAAATTTCAATTCTAATTTTTTTAAAAAAAAGAATTTATCATATTAAAAATCTTGTTTTAAGTGATTAAAGGAATTATATTTTATAAACTGTATAATAAAGGCAACTTTTAAAAATTTAGTAAATTTTTTTGACCATTGGTAATACAGCTATCAGTCAAAAGGACAATTTTTAGGGCTTGCCTAAATATGATTAAGAGGATGCTATGCTCGAAGTTAACGACATCTTTTTTTCCATTGAAGAAAAGGAAAATAACGGAAATATTTATAAAAAAGACATATTAAACGGTATTTCCTACTCCTTCCAAAGGGGTAAATTTTATGCGATAACCGGTCCAAACGGCAGCGGAAAAACTACTTTGGCAAAGGTTGTTATGGGTATCTATAACCAGACATCAGGTTCAATTCTTTTAGAAGGAAATGATATATCTGATATGAGTATAACAAACAGGGCAAAACAGGGGATTGCTTATGGCTTTCAACATCCCGCAAGATTTAAGGGCATGAAATTTCGTGATTTGCTTTCCATTGCAGCTAAAAGCGATAAAGAGGATGACCTTGTGAAAATACTTATAGGTGTAGGTATTTGTTCCCTTGATTTTCTTGACAAGGAAGTGAGTAATAAGCTTTCAGGCGGCGAGATTAAAAAGGTAGAGCTTGCCACCATAATCGCGCAGAATCCCAAAGTTGCCATATATGACGAACCTGATACAGGGATTGATCTCTGGACAATAGGACCTATGGTCGAATTGTTAAAAAAAGAATGCAAAGATAACAATAATGTGACTGTAGTAGTCAGCCACAATGAAAAATTTCTTGAGGCTGCCGATGAAATCATAATTGTAAACAAAGGCAAAATAGTCTTTAAGGGAGATATCGCTGCCGCCATGCCTCTTTTAAGGGATATGGATTTTTGTAACTGGAAAAATATATGCGGAGGTGTAATGGATGTTAGATGCCATAGATAATGAACTACTTAAAACTGTTGCCGGTCTGGAAGAAATTCCAAAAGGCGCCTACAATATCAGAAAAAACGGCAAACTCCTCTCAAGAAACACCACAGCCAATATTGATATTGAAAGCTATCCCGAAAGCAAGGGGATAAAAATTACCTTTAAATCCGGGACAAAAAACGAATCAGTTCATATCCCTGTTATCCTTTCCCAGGCTGATTTATATGATGTAGTGCAAAATGATTTTATAATCGGGGATGACTGCGATGTGACAATAATTGCAGGCTGCGGCATACATTGCGGAACTGAAAAAGGCGAGGGACATTCAGGAATTCATGAGTTTCACCTTGGAAAGAGATCAAAGGTAAAATACATTGAAAAACACTTTGCCATAGGTGAAGGCACAGGAAAAAGGATATTAAATCCTGTTACCAGGGTATTTCTCCAGGAAGATGCAAGGATTGAAATGGAGCTTACCCAGATAAGCGGGGTTGATGAGGCAAAAAGAACCAATGAAGCAACGCTTGGTCCTAGAAGCTCGCTTCTGATAAGTGAAAAGGTTATGACAGAAGGCGCTCAGAATGCCATGTCAAATAATAATATTATTCTTGAAGGAAGGGACAGCAAGGCTGAGGTTTTAGCAAGATCCGTGATAAAAGGAGATTCACTCCAGGAGTTTCGCGCTGTGATTGAGGCGCGGGAAAAGTGTTACGGTCATCTTGAGTGTGATGCCATTGTTATGGATAATGGAAAGAGCGAAACAGTGCCATCCTTAAAAAGCCTTCATCCCGAGGCTGAATTAACCCATGAGGCAGCCATTGGAAAGATTGCCGATGAACAACTCATAAAGTTAATGACACTTGGCATGGATTATGATGAGGCTGTTAAAAAGATAATTCAGGGATTTTTGAAGTAAATTTTTTAAAAATTTAAGGATTATGCAGTTTTATTTTATAAAAACTGCATAATCCTTATCCATGATTATTAATTATTGCTATTTCTTATTTTTACAACAAGAGGAATTATATTTATTTTTGGGGCCTTTGGGATGGTTCTTCCAAGGGAATACTCCTGAACCCCGTAATAAGGCTGTAGCATCTCGTCTATTCCCTTTATTATGCCCTTAAGATTAATTATGGGGCTTTTTTCAAAAACATTCGGAAGTCCGTAGGTCAGGTGACATGCCATACATTTCCCTGGTCTTTCCTTTAGTCTGAACTCAAAAAAAAGTTCTGATTTCTGTGAATCATAGTTGTCAAAAGAGAGCATTATATCAAATGCGCCATCTTCAGAACCGCCATAAAAGGCATTAAAAAATTCGTTGTCTCTGTTCTTTGGAAATAATTTTGTTAATTTTTCTTCTTTTATTAGTTCGGTTGGACCAGGTTTAGTCATTCTTTATTTCTCCTGTTTTTTTATGTTATTTTGTAATATTTTTTCAGATTTATTATAGTTTGTTTTTACAAGAACCGCTGTAAAATCTCCAATTGAAATGGAGCTTTTTAATTGCACAGGTATTTTCCTTTCATCATTTGAAAGCCATACAAAAAGCCTTGACCCTGGACTTTTGCTGAATACTCCTTTTACGCCCTCCATAACCGGCTCAACAAGAATAGTGTCAAAAGCGCCGGCGGGAGTCTCAATTTTTTCCTGTCTTATGATATTTACCGTGCCTTTTATAATTTTTTTCCCATCAGTAATATTTAATGCCTTTTCAGATATGTTGTCAGAAAATCTCCTGTAGGCATAGATACATGAAAAAGGATCCTGGATGTCTTTTGGCGCTTCAAGTTTTTTTTTCTCTTTATTATTTTTAGAATATGTTAAAACACCAAGGGAATGATCAATAATTATTTTTTCAGTTTTTTCTTTACCATGTCCTTCCTGAGATATTTTTTCGTAACTTGTAAGGTAAAAATCAGGAATTGAAAAAACAGATGTTGCGCTGACCCTTATTGGATAAAATACATCAATTACAGGGTAAGATTTTGCTGAAAGCTGTATCTTTTGTGAGTATTCATTGGTTTCTACATTTATAGTTGCTTCTCCGGCGGGTATTCCCCGAAATGTTATTATATAATTTAATTTTTCATTTGGAGGGATTTCTGATGAATACACGGTGTTATGCAATAAAAAGATTAATATGAATGCATAAACGATGGCAAAACATGATTTTAAGGCGGTTAAATAGCATTTCATTTTTTTTATATAATTTTTTAGATTATAAAAAATAATTTATACATAAATAAAAAAATCACAAAAATGTAACATAAACTTATTCCAAAGATAATTTTTAAAAATTATTATATCTTTTTTTAAAATTAATTCAATTTTTTTTTCCATTG